>NZ_JBHSUL010000008.1:0-25290 GCF_042660675.1 Marinilactibacillus sp. GCM10026970 | reverse complement strand
GATTTGGTGTGGTAACTTTAGTCTATCAGAGAATCTCGCTTGTTTCATTTTACATAAAAATAGTGCTGGCGAATTCTCACCAACACTAGATATTATAGAACCAATAAAAACCATTCCATTTCTGTAGTGACTCGCTTAGAGTCCAAGCAGATTTGGAATGGTTTTTTTATAGTGTTAGTCCTGGCTGTGCGTTTAATGCCAGATCTAGTTGGTTATGGTTAGTGGAGTCAATAAAAGCAGCTGCACCAATCATTGCCGCATTATCTCCACAAAGTGCTAGAGGCGGTACCACAAGTTCGACTGATGATAATTCCTGTTCTACTGCTTGTGTCAGTGCTGTACGTAAGCCTTTGTTAGCGGCAACACCTCCAGCTAGTACAATTTGCTTCACTTTTTTATCTTTTGCACATCTAATTGTTTTTTTGACCAATACTTCAACAACAGCTGCTTGGAAACTCGCTGCCAGATCATTCCGATCTAACACGTCTCCTTTTTGTTCAGCATTATGAACTGTGTTGATAAAAGAGCTTTTTAGTCCACTGAAACTGAAATCATTTGTGTCATCTTGCATCATTGCTCTTGGGAATTTGAAGGTATCGACTCCTTTGTGAGCCATTTCGTCAATATGTTTTCCTCCAGGATACGGAACACCAAGTACTCTGCCAACCTTATCATAAGCTTCTCCTGCAGCGTCATCTCTTGTTTCTCCAATGATCTCATACTTTCCTGGCTCACTCATGTAGACCAATTCTGTGTGTCCGCCACTAACGACCAAAGACAGCAGTGGAAATACTAGCGGCTGTACGAGTTGATTAGCATAAATATGTCCTATGATGTGATTCACTGGAATCAACGGTAACTGATGTGCATAAGCTACAGCTTTTGCTGCATTGACACCAATGAGTAAAGCCCCTACCAGTCCCGGACCTTCCGTAACTGCAATGGCATCCAGCTCTTCATAAGTCGTATTCGCTTCCTTTAGCGCTTCTTCCATGACAATAGTCATTTGTTCGACATGATGTCGACTGGCTACTTCTGGGACAACGCCCCCAAATCTCTGATGACTTTTAATCTGAGAAGCGACAATATTTGATAATTGTTTTGTCCCATCTTCTATAACGGCAGCACTTGTTTCATCACAACTTGTTTCTATTGCTAAAATTCTTTTCATTCTAATATACTCACTTTCATAATTCACATTTCAATACAACAGCGTCTTCTCGCGGATTTGAGTAATAGTTTGATCGAACGCCAACAGGGACAAAACCAGATTTCTTGTACAATAAGATTGCCGGTTCATTCGATATCCGCACCTCTAAAAATAGTTCTGTTACGTTTTCTTCTCGTAATCTTTTTTTAGTTTCTTGCAACAGTTGAGTGGCGATACCGTTTCGCTTAAAATCCGTTTTGATTACAATCGTATATACTTCAGCTTCTAAGTGTACTTTAGAACCTCCCAGAAATCCAATGAGTTCTCCTTCATATTCAACAAGTAGATAAAATAGATTGGACTGTTCAAAAGTACCCTCAAATTGCTCAATCGTCCAAGGGGATCCAAATGCAAAACTTTCCTCTGATAAGGCGTGTAGTCTTTCTGCGATATCTTCCTGATGCTCCAGAAAACGATAAACTAGATTTGATTGATTCATCTCCATCACGTTTGCTCCTCATGTCTGTTTCGGTCAGTTATTGGCTAACATCATCGTCATTTCCAATGCATCTTCTTTGTCATTTGCATAGTATCCTTTTTTAACTCGCCCATTCGCAAATTGCATTTTCCTATACAGACTTTGTGCTCGAGTATTGGATACTCGGACTTCTAAACTGATTTTATCCATTTTTTCAGTAATCGCAATCTGTTTCAATTCTTCAATCAAAAAAGTGGCTATCCCTCTACCCTCATACTCAGGAATTGTCGCGATATTCGTGATATGAGCCTCTCTTGAGACAAACCAAGATCCAAGGAAAGCGACTGGTTTCTTTTGATCCATCACGACCATATAAAAAGCATTTTTATTGTATCGTATCTCGTGAAACAGCGCTGCTCGATTCCATGGCGTGAGCCCATCATAGCAGCGACGCTCAATCAAAAGAATATCGTCTATATGCTCTTCCGTAGCGATTTTGACACTTAAAAACTGTTCGTCACTTAGCGCAACGAAAGGATGCTCTAACCTGATACGCTCCGCTATTGGTCCAGGAAGCGGTTGTTTATGTGCAGGTAGTCTATCAGTCAACCATTGTTTAATATTTTTCAACCAAGCTTCCCCCTTTGTTATCAGGATTTGCCTCATTCCATTTTTCTTCTGCTTCTGTTAATTTCGTGTATTCAGGCACAAATGTATGAACATCAACCGGTTCTTCTTCCGCTCCTATCCATGCAAGCACGCTAGCTCTTGGTAATTGCTGAAATTCTGGCAAGACTAATAGACGGTCTTTTAAAGACTGCTGGAATATTTCTCGGTGTTTTTCTGAATCTGTTCCAACAATTATAATCGGTTCTTTTCTTTCTAGAAGCCTATTGACCCATGTTTCTGCAGAGACGTGCTGGTCTTTTTCAAGTTGTTCTAACTTTCCGTCTACAAAGCGGTAAAGTCCGGTATAGATGTTTCCTCTTCTAGCGTCCATGATTGGAACGACCAAAGCCTCTGTCCCTTGAGGCGCGTTTCCAGCTAATACTTTTAAGCTAGACACACCTACAAGTTCTATTTCTCTTGTCCAAGCAAGTGTTTTGGCTACCGTAACCGCTATTCGGACTCCAGTATAAGAACCCGGTCCTTTAGCTACAGCAATCCGATCGATTTCTTCAATCGTCAAGTTCGCGTCTGCTATCACTCTTTGTATTGTCGGCATCAATTGTATACTATGATTCCTTTTAACATTTGTGGTTTGTTCTGCCACTGTTATACCGTTTTCTACTACGGCAACAGTCATTGCCTGATTAGATGTATCCATTGATAGAATGCGCATTTGGTTTCTCCTTGCTGAATTCCTTTTCTTTAGTCTAGTTTAGCATATTTATGCTATCCGAGAAACTAATGAGACACTCTTCATGAGCGTATTCTTTGCATTTAAGAATAAATCGCCTTATGATTATGAAGTAGTAAAGATTAAGCGTTTTATCAGTATTTAAATTGGAAGGAGTTTTCAACTATGGCAGATAACAAAGACAGTATGAAAAGTAAATTAAAAGGTGCTAAAGATAAGATTGTTGGTGAAGCAAAAGATCAATACGGTAAATCAACAGATGACAAGAGCAAACAAGTAGAAGGTAAAACTCAAAAAGTTAAAGGCAAAGGCCACGAAACTTTCGGAAAAGCCATCGAAGATAAAGATAATCACTAAGAAAATTGACTATAAACTATTCAGCCTACCTTTTACCAATTTTAAGGTAGGCTGATTTTGTACTTTTGATCAGCTCTTACAACGGACTCTACTTAAATCAAATATAAAAGGAGAAAACTTATGACTCGAATTCTGATCACCGGTGCTACCGGTACCATTGGAACAAACTTAGTGAAACATTTAAAAGATAATTACGACTTAGTTCTTGCTGACGTTGATTTTTCAGATTTTCCAGAAGAATTAAAAGAAGGTACAACAATCATTGAAAAGGATTTATCTGTTTTAGAAAACTGGGACAGTGTACTCGATGGAATAGAATATGTGATTCAATTAGCCGGAAATCCCGATGCCGAAGCTGACTTTTACGAAGGGCTACTGGATTTGAATTATAAACTCCCTCAAAATCTCTATCAATCAGCGGAAAAAGCAGAAAGTGTGAAACGTATCATTTTTGCTAGCTCGATTCATGCGAGCGATGCTTATCCTCAAAATGTACAAGTCAAAACATCCGACCCTATACGTCCTGATGATCTTTATGGAGTATCGAAAGTTTTTCTGGAAGCTCTTGCTAGCTACTATGCTTTCAAAAAAGGCATTGAATCGATTGGTATTCGAATCGGTGATTATAAATCTCCTGGTGAAGACATTGATCCAGAAGCTGATTTCCGTTCTAGAGGATCCTACTTCTCCTATAGAGATATGAACCATCTCGTTGATTGCTGTTTGAAGGCGGAACTAGAAGAACCTTATTTACTCGTGAATGGTGTTTCAAATAATAGTTTCCCTAGACTAGATATCGATCATGCAAGAGTGAAATTAGGATACGACCCGCAAGATAATGCATTCGAACTTTAAATAATAAGAAAAGGTTTACTAGAGTCTTAATCAACTCTAGTAAACCTTTTTTACGCGCTGTCTCTTTTAATTAATTTTGTACTGACTGTAACACTCTTGGTCGCTTCTCTATCTTCTTGTATTCTTTCATGTAGAAGTTGAATGCCACTACGTCCCATCTCTTCTGTATATACCTTAACTGTAGTCAAAGACGGCGTTATGTATTTAGCAGTTGAGATATCATTGAATCCTATAATACTAACTTCTTCGGGAACTCTAATTTGATGCTCATAAAGAGCCTTGAGACACCCGATCGCAATCGCGTCATTCGCTGCAATAAATGCAGAAGGTAAATTTTCCTTGCCGAGTTCTGTAATGGCTTTTTCCATATTGTCTTTACCATCTTGTACTCGAAAAGCCCCTTTAAAAAAGTATTGCTCATTGTAAAGTTGCTTTTTCTTAAGGTAATTTTTTACATGATTCGTTCTAGGGTCTGTCCATGTACCGGAAAAGTCGCTATAAGATTCTTCTCCCGCTATAAATCCAATCCGTTTATGTCCTGTTTGAATCAGATAATCAATGTTTTGGCGCATCGCTTCCTTAAAATCAATCAAAACAGTATCGTCTGCACGGTCATCAGGTATATAGTCCACGAAGCAAACATGCGGTGCTTGTTCTCTCAACTTTTTAACTTGAGTAGGACTGAATTTACCGATTGCTAGAATCCCTGCCAAATCGCTATCCATTTTTTCTTCTTCTCTATGATAAACGCGTACGATTTCGTAATCCATCAACTGCGCTTGCTGTTCTGCTCCCAGACGAATGGATAAGTAATATAGATCGTTCAGTTCCTCTTCTTCAGTATACCAGTTTACAATCGCAACTTTATACTTCTTCTGAGTGATTTTCTTACGATGATTTTTGTATTCCAATTCTTCAGCAGCTTCGAAAATTCTTTTTTTTGTCTCATCTCCTACTGAAAGTGTTGGATCATAATTCAACACTCTGGAAACGGTCGAAGTAGAAACTTCTGCCTTTTCAGCTATATCTTTTAATGTCGCCATATTCTTACCCCTCCTTCCTTGTTTACCTATTGTACAAAAAGATGCTCAAAAGAGCACCTTTTTGATTTTTATTCGATTATTTCATCGTACTGAAACGATACGTTGTCTTAGACTGATACGTTTCTTCTGGACGTAAAACGATATTACCGAAACCTTCCTGATTTATAGCATCCGGTAAAGCTTGTGTCTCCAGTGTAATTCCGGCATATTGAGGAGCCGGTCTTCCCTTAATCGTATAAGCATCCATTTCAGCGTTATGCGTAAAAATCACGACGCTTTGTTCCTCTGTGTACATTTCCACTTTACGACCACTTTGGCTTTCTGTCAAGATGGCTTGAGGTCCTTCTACTGTCTGATCCAGTACAAATGGGTGATCGAGTCCTGACAGTGATTCGATTTGAGGTTCGTTTGATAATACAGCTTCTTCGAGAACTTTCAGTTCAGAAAAATCAAACGGAGTTCCTTTAGATTCTTCCAGTTGTCCTGTTGGCAAATTCCGATCGCCAAGCGTACCATGTTTAGAGCTCTTTAACTGAAGTTCGTGATTTAGTATAGGCTGATGAATATCTCCATTCAAATTAAAATAAATGTGATTGGTTGGATTAAATAAAGTTGTCTTATCCGTGTTTGCTGTATAAGCAATCGTCCACTCATTGTTGTCATTCAATGTGTATTCAACAGTTACATCCAAATTCCCTGGAAATCCCTCTTCTCCAGCTAAACTTTTGTAGGAAAATACTAAGCTGATCGAGTCAGACGCTTCTATTGTTTCCACTTCGAAAACTTTGGTATCCAGTCCTGCCGGTCCACCATGTAGTTGATTCCCTTTTTCATTTACGTCCAATTGAACTTGCGTACCGTCTATCTCATATTGACCATCTGTTATACGTCCAGCCACTCTTCCGATGGTTGCGCCATAAAAGGGTCTATAAGCAATCATATCTTCTAGGCTTTCAACATTCAAAGTGATATCTGCTATATTGCCATTTTTATCCGGTGTTACGATTTTTGTTACGATTGCACCGTAAGGAATCGCTGAAAGAGAAACACCGTTCGTATTCGTTATGGTGTATTCTGTTATTTCTTGATTCAGATAAAATCCAAATGCTTTTGTTGTTAATTTCAAACTACTTCCCCCTCTATTAAATAACTTTTCTAAGCAAGCGTTATCATCTATATATTATACCTTTTTCAGCCTCTCAGCGAAACGGTTAAATGCCTCTTTTCCAGCCTGATCTCGTTTAAAAACGCCCGCGTCTTTTAGAACTTGTAAGAATACATCTCCAACAGCAGATCGTATCACTTCATTAGCCGTCGTTTCGTTCAACTCTCCATGTTCTTCTTTAAGCTGCTCTGCCCATTTCTGGTGAATTTTTTCTACTGTTACATCTTGTCCTGCAAGATATTTTTGTACTTCATCTAATTCTCTTTCAAGTCTTGGTGGTAAAATAGCTAATCCCATCACTTCTATTAAGCCGATGTTTTCTTTTTTAATGTGCTGTACCGATTGATGCGGATGGAAAATACCGTCTGGATAAGCCTCTGATGTTCGATTATTTCTAAGCACTAGGTCCAGTTCAAATTGATCTCCTCTCATTCTGGCAATAGGTGTAATCGCATTGTGTGGTGTCTGACCTGTGAAAGAGACGATATCAACTGAGTGATCTTCATATGTTCCCCACGCTGTCATGATTTTCTTAGCTGCTTGTTCCATAGACTGCTTATCCGTACTTTGGATGCGAACAACAGACGTCGGCCATTTGACGATTCCTGCTGTTACTTGCGGCAGATCCCTCAATTTAAATGTATGCTCCATTTCAGCACGTTCCAGCGCAAAGGTATGTCTACCTCCTTGATAGTGATCATGAGAGAGAATAGAGCCTCCAACAATTGGTAAACCCGCGTTAGATCCTACAAAATAATGTGGAAACGTTGTTAGAATATCTAATAAATTTCGAATCGCTTTTTCTCCAACATTCATTGCACGATGTTCTTCAGAAAGGAATATCGCGTGCTCATTGTAATACAAATAAGGAGAGTATTGGTATCCCCAGGGTTCACCTGCAACGTCCAATCGGATTATACGATGATTCGTTCTTCCAGGGTGATTTGCATTCCCTGCGTACCCTTCGTTTTCTATACAGAGAAGATTCACTGGATAATCTGATTTCTCTGTTTTAGCCTTAGCAATCTGTTTTGGATCCTTTTCTGGTTTAGAAAGATTGATTGTAATCTCAATTTCTCCATACTCTGTTGCATGTGTGTACTCAATGTTTTTAGCGATTTCTCGCGTTTTAATATAATTACTGTCTTTACTGAGTTTATAAAAGTAATCGGTCGCTTCTTGCTTATTGTCTTTATATCGATCCCAAAAAGCACGGTTTACTTCTGAAGGTCTCGGTACGATCACATCCATAATTTTCGATTCCAAGATGTCTCTTTCAGATAGTGTATCTTTGATTACATTCTGGCCTATAGCATATTCAATCATTTGATCCAGTAAAGCTAATGGATCGGAAACCGCTTGTACTTCAACTGGCTTCAGCTCTTTTTTACCTAACAACTCTACTATCTTATTCGTAAAGTAAATGCTATCTAGAGGATCGATTCTATGATTTGTCTGATAATACTTTATAAATGACACAATCGTCTGGTCGATTGACTGTGTTTCCAACTTTTTTGAAGTCACGTCTGTCATACAAGATCCCATTCCTTTGTTCCATCCGCTGTTTCTGCTATATAAACCTCGCCCGGATGTCCTATCTCTTCTTCATAAGCTTTCTCAACTTGTTCAATAAAAGTTTCTACTGCATCCTGTTCTACGATAGCAATACAGCATCCACCAAATCCGCCGCCTGTCATTCTAGCGCCCACAACACCTGGTTGCTTCCATGCTAATTTCACTAATAAATCTGTTTCTTTAACCGTCACTTCATAGTCTTCATGTAAAGAAGTGTGCGACTCGTTCATCAGTTGACCAAAAGTCTTTAAATCTCCTGACTTTAAGGCATCAGCTGCTCGCTCTGTTCTTTTGTTTTCATAAACTGCATGTTTGGCTCTACGAACAAGTACATCGTCACCAATAACCTGTTTGTTCTCTTCAAATTCTTGTTCTGATAGTTCACCCAACGAAGAAATCTCTAAAACCGTCTGAAGTTTTTCAAGTGCTTCCTCACACTGGCTTCTTCTTAGATTGTATTCTGAATCGACAAGTTCTCTTCGTGTCATCGAATTCATAATCAAAATTTTATGATCAGGTAAGTCTACAGGCACTTGCTCATATTCTAATGTATTGGTATCCAGTAACATGGCGTGAGATTTTTTCGCCATCCCGACTGCAAATTGATCCAGTATTCCAGAGTTTAACCCCATAAATTCATTCTCTGTTTTCATACCTAGCTTAACTAGATCAAGCTGTTCAATGTCCAAGTTGAATACTTCTCTGATCACTACACCCGTCAAGAGTTCTAGTGACGCAGAAGAAGATAATGATGCGCCATTTGGGATGTTTCCATTAATGTAAATGTCAAATCCGTTAGGTAATGTACCATAATTTTCTTGGATGTATTGAGTCATACCTTTTAAATAATTCGTCCATTTGTCTTCTTTTTTATATGAAATATCGGTTAAGTCAAAATACATGATACCATCATCTGGAAAGTTCGCTGAATAAGCGGCTACAGATTGATCCTCTCTCATAGATACCACTGCATATGTGCCCATTGTAATCGCGCAAGGAAAAACTTTTCCTCCATTATAATCTGTATGCTCTCCAATTAAATTAATTCTTCCGGGAGAAAAAAATACACGTTCTCCGTCTTTTCCAAATACATCTTTGAATCCGCTTAATAATTGTTTCGTCTCCATGCTACTCCTTCTTTCAACTGTATTTAATTATATTGTAAGCCTTTTAGTAAAAACATACAAGTAAATTTAGTAAAAATAGAATCAAAATAAAAACGCCTAATAAATAGTTACTTAGGCGTAGGTCTTTAATTAAGCTGTTTACCCAAAGATGCTTTCCAGTATTTGAACGATTGGATCTGAGAGATTCGTGCCCATTGCGCTAGTTATCATATTTAGGATAAAGAAACTGATTACACCCACCCCAAATATTAAGGCACTTTTTTTGTATTTTGTTCTATCATTTTGCATGTACTCACCTCCTTAACAGTATCCTTTCAAAGACAATATTGTTCTTTATACTCTTCCATATATAAAACTTCAACAACTCCAGACCAGTCCAGAACGCTTCCAACGAAGTCCACAATGTCTAACCCCTTCATTTCGTATGTGTCCTCGTTATTTACAGAACCCGAAGCATCTTCTATATAAGTGACCTTATATCCTCTGTCTATCCCAGCTATTGAAGTAAACAAGCAACAATACTCCGCATTGAAACCTACTATAAATAAATGACTGACCTGGTTGAGCTTTAAATATTCTTGTAAAGAATGATTCAATAAAGCGTTCGGTGAATCTTTTTCTATAATCTTTATGTCCATTTGTTCGATGGATTCTGCTAATTCACTATCTACTGAACTTGGATCAAATATTGACCCAGAATCCTCTAGTATGTGTTTTGTCGCGACGACAACTTGCTGCCTTTTTTTAAAATCATCTATTAGTGTATGTATATGTACTAATTCTTTGTTGAAATCTTTTCTCTTTAAAATGCCTTTTTGTGCATCTAAAACGATCAGCGCCTGCATTGGATCCTCCTTAATATTGGTTAAGTCTATTTATTCCCTACAACCAAAGCTCATCAATCACTCATCATTCTTATTTATTTGCCATTTATAAATCTATCTTACACTTTTAACATTATGTTAGCAAAAATTTTCAGAAAGTTTTTTTAGAAACTGTTTTAATTATTCTTCACAAAATCATCATAACTATTGCAGTGGCATCCCTGAAACGTGGGTTTTATTGTGGTATAATGAAGTTGTGAAAAAAACGAGTAAACGATAAAATACACGACTGATTAGGGGGTCACTATCATGCCATTTCTTCCATTTTTATATTGGGATAACACATTTATTTTAATTATTATCGGTATGGTCATTTCAGGTTTTGCAAGTATGTACGTTCAATCCACTTATCGTAAATACGGTGAGGTTAATAGCAAAAACGGCTTTACGGCTTCAGAAGTCTGCCGTAAAATTTTAGATGTTGCGCATCTTCAGGATGTTCGTTTGGAAGGTATCCGTGGTAACTTAACGGACCATTATAACGCTCAAGAAAACGTTTTGCGCTTGTCTGATACGACAAGAAATTCTAGATCCGTTGCCGCAATCGGTGTAGCAGCTCACGAAGCGGGGCATGCTTTACAAGACCGTGATGATTATGGTCCATTAAGACTACGTGCAGCACTTGTGCCGGTAACGAACTTTGGACAGACTGCGGCTTTTCCTATTCTATTCTTAGGGTTCTTTTTTGGTGAAGCTGGTGGAATGCTTGTCAATATCGGTATTCTACTATTTTCTCTAACTTTACTATTCCAACTGGTTACTTTACCAGTAGAATTCAATGCTTCGAATCGTGCAATTCAAGTACTTGAAACTCAAGGATTACTCAGTAGAGAAGAAATTCCTCAAGCACGTAAAGTCTTGAACGCTGCGGCTCTAACGTACGTTGCTGCGGCTATTGCTTCATTCTTAAGTGTCTTGCGTCTCGTACTCATTTTCAGTGGGAACGGACGAAATCGTGGATAAACCATTGATATAATGAAAAAGACGAAATCTCAACTTAAGAGATTTCGTCTTTTTTGTTATCCGTTTTGTAAGCTTTCAATATAGTGTTTCAATACATGAATCGTCTGAATACAATCCGATAGTTCAGACCATTCTTTCGGATTATGACTGATTCCATCTTTACTCTGGATAAACAGCATCGCTGAAGGTATGTGCCGTCCTAGAATCATAGCGTCATGTCCTGCTCCACTGGATAATTTAAAAGGCTCTACTCCATTTGCTCGGCAGCTTTCAGATAATTGCTGCTGCAAGTTATTTGGAACAGGAGAAGGGGCAACGTCATGTACCGTTTCGTATGCAAAGGAGATCCCAGTATCAGCTGCTATCGCTTTACCGGCTTCGATAATTTTTTCAATCAGCTCTGCCCTAGAGTCAAAGTAAATATCTCTGATATCAAGATACATAATGACCTCTCCAGGTATGACATTTGTCCCATTTGGCTTGACTTGGATATTCCCAACAGTTGCCACAGCTGAATCATTGACTGTGCGTGGCAGTCTGCTGACTTCTTGTATAAACGCACTAGCTGCAACTAAGGCATCTTTACGGTCATCCATTGGCGTGTTTCCAGCGTGTCCTGCAATCCCTTCAAACATTACTTTCAACCAATACGGTCCTGCTATTCCCGTTACCACCCCACAAGGAAGCCCCGCTTTTTCTAGTTTCTTTCCTTGTTCGATATGCACTTCTACGAAAGTCTCAATTTCTGATAAGTCTCTTCCAGCATCTTGATAGCCTTGAACAGTCAGTCCAACATCTTGGATGACCTCTTCAAATAAACGACCATCATAATCTCTTCGTAGAAGCGTCTTTTCCATATCTGTATCGCCGACCATTGCTTCGCTACCGGTTAAACCACCATTAAATCTAGACCCTTCTTCATCAGTAAACACGACCACTTCGTATGATTTCTCAGGAGTATAGCCTGTATCTTTCCATGCCTGAGCGACTTCAAGAGAGGCCAAAACACCAATCGTTCCGTCAAAATGTCCCCCGTTTGGTACAGTGTCCACATGAGAACCACTTAAGACAGCTGGTTTTTCTTTCTGTTTACCTTCTAATTTCCCAAAAATGTTCCCCGCACCATCTTCGGTAACTGTCAGTCCAGCTTCTTTCATCCATCCAACCACTTGATCTTTAGCTTCTCTTTCAAGAAAAGAAAAACCAGGACGTCTAGACCCTTCCTCTTCCGTCAAACCGATATTGGCCAGTACAGATAAGCGTTCCGCTATTCGTTTACCAGAGACCCCATTTTTCGATAACGTACCATCATAAGTCTTTAATAATCGCTCACTTAAATCTATGTATGGATTTGCCATTTCAATCTCCCCTTAACGATTTTTATTCATTATAGCATGTTTAAAAAGAGAAAAAAGAGATGATCTTTTTTAGATCATCTCTTAAAACGTTCTATTATTTTGCATCTTCTGCAAAGACAATGTGCCACTCCTGTTGTTTAGACAAGAATTCGCGTGCAACTTCTTTAGCACCTTCTAAGGTATGGTGTGCAGCCCAACCACATTGTTTCTCGTTACTAGCCGGTACTTCGTCAGCTTCTAGAATATCTTCCATTGTACGTTTCAGTACATCTAAAATCTCATCGTAATTTTCGTGGTTGATTACGGTAAGGTAGAAACCTGTCTGGCATCCCATCGGTCCAAAATCAATCACATAATCTGCATGATTGCGAATATGTTCCGCAGTCAAATGCTCCAACGAGTGAACCGCCATCATATCCATATGCTCTTTATTTGGCTGTGAGAAGCGAACATCATATTTAACAATTACGTCCCCATTCGCACCTGTTTTGCGATCTGCGACTCTTACATATGGTGCAATGACTTTATTGTGATCTAAGTTGAAACTTTCAACGTTCATTCTTTTTTCTACCATAGTTCTGATCTCCTTTTTTACGCTTAAACTTTTGTGCGCAATCCTTTACCTTGATGAACAAAATGAGAAGCCGCTTCTGTTTCCTACAGTAACTAATCCTATTGATTCATCTACTAGTTCAGCATACCCCAGATTTGACACTTCTTCAATCCTTAATTGGTATAGTATTTAAAGTAGACACAGGCTAGGAAAAAATACGACTTTTTGCACTGGAAATGTCCAGAGCTCATTCCCTCTCGTTACTTTGATCAGCAGAAATATCTCATATTTTTCCACCGCTCATTCTCATCTTTATTATCTAGAACGAAGAATATCTTCATAGAAAATAGCTCTTGAAGTCTCAATATAAGGTGTGATGAAAAGGTAACCCAAACCTAGTGTCAAAGCACCGACGAAATGCCATCCAATAAAGCTTAATTCTAGTACGAACAACCTACCTTTATGACCATCCATCAGTTCTCTACTACGCGTTATGCAATCCATTGGTGAAAGGTAGTGCCCACTCTCTGTAGCATCTTTATAAACGAAATAAGTCTGAGCGTACGAAAAACTTTTAACAATGCCCGGTATAACAAACAAAAACGACCATAGAAACGTATAAAGCCACTGCAGTATGTACATTGCTAAGACAGGCACTGCGTGACCCTTTTTCAAAACCTGAATTGAGTCTCTCAACGGTACGATTTCATAATTAGGATTTCTAACCACATCTAACAAAGTATAGGAAACACCGGTAGCAAATACAATTGTCAAAAGATTGGTTCCCCATTCTCTAATAGTCGTCGTTATATTCGTATCTGTTTCTGTTATTCCATTTATATAATTTCCATTAAATATATTGGTACCAAAAAAACCAAAAGCTAATGAAGATCCACCAACGATCAAAATCCCAATCAATACTGGAATAATGTTTAATAAAGCCGCTTCCTTCCATCTACCTTGTAACGTCTGTCTGGCCAATCTTCTAATTTCTCCTACTGGTAACATCTTAACACCCTCCAATTTCAATTCAATTTATTTGTAACTGTAATATTTTTATTTGCTACTTCTAAATTTCTTAGTTGAATTATTAAAATACTTGTCGACCTATCTGGCAGTTGTTCATTCAATATTTCTAAATTTTCCAAAATCGTCCAACAAGTCGACTGGTCTACTTTATCTTCAGATTCACATAACGTCATAAACCGTTTTTCATAAGCTTGGAGTAAAATAGCTCTTTGGTCGGGACCCGCTAACCCAATTCTCCAGGTTGCTCGTAGAACACTTTCAGCAAGTTCCTGATTTGGCACATATGTACACTTCCAGATATCCTGAAAACTATGTAAAATTCTGCGTTCAGGATCGCTAATGGATAAGTAGCATAAGAGCTGACTTGCACCTATCTTCTCGTAAAGATTGGATGATTTCAAACTTGAAAGCAATGTTTCCCAAACTTCGTAAGACCAGTCTACTTGATCTTCACTTTTCTCTAAAAGCAAAATAAATGCCGTCAGCTGACACTCTTTTTTCCCGTGTTCAATTATTTCTAACAACATACGAGTTTCTTTATCCATCATCAAATTCATCCTTTAGCATACTGTCCTTGTTTAACTGTATCTTTATTTTACTAAAGCCATTCGGTCAATTCTATCATGCTTAAGACTGATTTTTATCGAGCTCATATAAGTCTAGTGATTGTTCAATCTCTATTTCGACTTGTTTTCTAAGCGCACTGAGTCGATTTTGAGAAGTTGTGATTTGATTCAAAAGATTTTCAAGACTCGATAAATTATCTTGGATTTTATTGTAGTTACTAACGTCAGTAAAGATATTGTCTAACATAAAATCCATTAAACGATGACTATTTGAAAGATATTCGTATCCGCTATCCCAACTGTAAGAAACATCTTTCAATTCTTCTTGGTAGCGCATTAAACCAACTTCTACTTTTTGCATAATGGATTCCGCTTTATCAATATGATCATATTTAACCACATCTGTTAAGAATCCTCCTCCAAGCATATCGACTGTTGACCAGGACTTTGCAGAATCTAAAGCATCTATCGCTTCGTATACATATCTCAAAATTTTTTGCCCAATGTAAAAAGCTTCATCAATCTCTTCGCAGGTCTCTCTCAAATGCTTTCTCTCACTGAATGCTTCAAGCACTTCTTCTCTATAAGGACCGCTAGTCTCGTTCAATTGCTGCTTTAGTGCGTGTAATTGCGTCGTCAATCGATTACGTTCATTTTCCAAGCGCTCTTGTTCTAAATAGGCTTGTTCCAATGTCTCAGTACACTCGTTCAGATGTTTGTAGGCTTTGGTTCTAGATTGCTCTATTTTTTCTATGTATTGTTCTTCTCTGCCAATCAAACTGGTTAAAAAACGTTTAAACTGTTGCTTTGTATACTGGTCTGATGATTTTGTAAAAGATTCGTATACTCGTTTTGCATTTGCTTTCGCCTGCAAACAATGGTTTAAATACTTTTGGTTAACGATCATTTCCTCTTTCACTCTTGTCAATTTCGTATAAAGATTGTCTAGCTCTATCACTTTTTTTGCCTTCTTTCGATTGACGACTCATTTTGTTCTTTATTATACCGATTGTTTTGTTTCTTCGCTATAACGAGTTAAACAAAAAAGGCCAAAGCATATGCTTCGACCTTTTACTTTTTAAATTGAATTAATTCGTTCCAAGCTCTTCACGTACAACATTGGCGATACGTTCTACATAGTTGACTACAGCTTCTTCAGTCTCTGCTTCTGCCATGACTCGCAATAGTGATTCTGTTCCACTAGGACGAACGAGTACACGTCCATTTCCAGCCATCTCCGCTTCGACTTCTTCGATAACTGTCTTAATTGCGATATTATCCATTACATTGTGTTTGTCTGTAACAGGAATATTGACTAATTTTTGCGGATACGTAACGACTTCTTCCGCTAATTCAGACAATTTTTTACCCGTTTGTTTCATAACGTTTAGCAATTGAACACCTGTTAGCAAGCCGTCACCTGTTGTATGATAATCAAGGAACACAACATGTCCTGATTGTTCTCCACCTAGGTTGTATCCATTTTTAAGCATTTCTTCTACTACATAACGGTCGCCAACCTGTGTTTTAACAGATTCTAAATCATGTTCTTCAATCGCTTTATAAAAACCGATATTACTCATAACTGTAGAAACAATCGTGTTTTTCTTTAAACGTCCTTCGTCATGCATGTATTTACCACAAATATAGAGAATTTTATCTCCATCTACGATATTTCCTAGTTCATCAACAGCAATCAAACGGTCGCCATCGCCATCAAAAGATAATCCAATGTCCGCACCTTTTTCAAGCAAGAATTCTGCAAGATGTTCTGGGTGTGTACTTCCGACACCTTTATTGATGTTTAATCCATCAGGTGAAGCTCCCGTTACATCAAATTCTGTATCCAAGTCTGCAAATAAACGATTTAATAAAGGACTAGCTGCTCCGTTAGCACCGTCTAGTGCAACGTGGATACCAGAAAGATCTCCAGAGATTGTTTGCGTCAAGAATTGGATGTATTTCAGCATACCTTCTTTGTACTCTTCAGAAGTTCCTAAACCATCTGCGCTTGGGCGTGGTAGAGTATCTTCATCAGCATCAATCAATGCCTCGATTTCTTGTTCTTGATCGTCAGACAACTTAAATCCGTCTGCTCCAAAGAACTTAATTCCATTATCTTGAACAGGGTTATGAGAAGCTGAAATCATAATACCGGCAGTTGCGCCTTGTTGACGCGTTAAGTAAGAGACCCCAGGAGTCGTCAATACGCCAAGTCTTAAGACTTCCGCTCCTACAGAAAGTAATCCAGCAATCAATGAGTACTCTAGCATACGTCCAGATACTCTAGTATCTTTTCCGACTAATACGCGTGGTCTTTTTTCATCTGTATGTTGAGCTAACACATAGCCGCCATATCTACCAAGTTTAAAAGCCATTTCTGGAGTTAATTCTGCGTTTGCGATTCCTCTTACTCCATCTGTTCCAAAATATTTTCCCATTGTTTAATAGTCTCCTTTTCATTCACAAAAACTCTGATTTTTATTCTGAAGTGCCTTCATCCGTTGAAGCTTCCTCATCACCTGTTGTTACTCGAATCAATACTTCTAGCTCTTCAGGATCTGTTTCCGTGATACCCTCAGGTAATTTTAAAGGTACTGTTCGAACCGTTGATTCAGTAATGCCTGAAACATCTACTTCCACAGAAAAATTATTCAGCGCCTCAAGAGCGTCTGTTTCTCCCGTTACTTTGATATTTTCTGGTTCTCCTTGTGCAATTTCGAGTGCATACTCGTAATTTTCATCCACTGTCCCTGTTTCTCTTAAAACGATTGGAACCGTTCTTTGTGTTCCTTCAACAGGAATCGTCACGTCAATTTGCTGAGGATCTATATTTACGTTCAAAGGATCCCCTATATCATTTAAAACTAATACATTCAAAGTCATGTCTATATCATCTGTAACGCCACTATCTTCTGGTACAACAACGACCATTACATCTGCAATCTCATCCATCGTTGACTCAGCTCCGGAGATTCGAACTCTTTCAGAAGATAAAACAGGTGTCCCTGCTCTATATCCTTCAGCTAAATGCGTCGATTCATTGAATTCAACACGTACTTCGTGTTCTTCAACTCTTTTTTGTTCAACTGTTAAAGCGAAGTCAGATGGACTGATACTATAATCTAATTGGCTACTAATGCCTTCAGCTTCTAAACGAACCGTATGTGATCCAGGGCCTAATTCATTTAGATCAGGTGTAACAATATTAAAATTTTGAGTAGCTAGCGTCTGCGTTAATATCGCTTGCGGTCCTTCCAGACGAATCGTTGCCGTTTCCGGTATGCCAGCTACAAAATAACGATCTCGATCAACATTGATATCAATCGGCATATTTGTAATCACTTCGGTACTTGTAATACTAGCACCATCTGTTGGGTTAGTTGATAGATTTCTAGATGCTTCTTCGTAGTAAACAAATGAAAACAATAAAATCGCAAAGAACAGCGCAATAAAGCGTGTTACCCAGTTATTATCCAAGTTCCATTTCATTTACCAGACACTCCTTTCCGAACGGAGTCAACGACTCTTTGTAGCGGTCCTTGTGTCTCTTTTTCTTTTTCACTCATAACTAATTCTTTATTTAAATAATCCACAACATCGTTACTACTCATTTCAGTGATGAGGTTTCCGCTACGGGCGATACTAATTTCTCCTGTTTCTTCAGAAACAATCAGCGTAATCGCATCAGTAACTTCTGACAGTCCTATCGCAGCTCTATGCCTTGTTCCTAACTTTTTAGGAATCGCTGAACTCTCAGATAATGGTAAATAACTCGCTGCTGTCATAACCTTGAAATCTTTGATGATGACTGCACCGTCATGTAATGGTGTGTTTGGAATAAAAATATTAATCAAAAGTTCAGAAGAGATATCTGCTCCTATTGATATACCTGTTTTAATATATTCGTCCAAACCACTTTCCATTTCAATAGAAATCAATGCACCAATTCGTCTTTTACTCATATATTGAATAGCTTGTGCCATATCCTCTACGACGACTTCGCTTGGATTACTTTTCTTTCTTCTACCAAAAACAGAACCTCTACCTAAATGCTCTAGCCCACGCCTTAATTCTGGCTGAAAAATAATAATCAAAGCCAAAGCAGACCATTGAATGACAAAATTCACGATAAATTCTGTTGTATTCAATTGCAACACGGCACTAAATAATTTAAGTAATAATATTACCCCTATACCTTTGAGCAACTCAATCGCTCTTGTACCCCGGACAATTTTAATCAACTGATAAATAAAGAATGCTACAATCATAATATCTACAATATTGATAGCTGTTCTCCACGTAAACAAATGCGACCAGTCAAAATCCGTTAATAAATCAAAGGGCATGAAAGTCACCTCCTAATTCTAAACATGCACGAAACAAGTATATCATAATTAAGCCATTTTATTGTTCATTTAAGCGAAATTTGTTACATTTAATCTTTGAAGAAAGTCATAAAAAAAAGCCAGATAGCAGAAGCTGCTACCTAGCTTTTAAAATACTGGGCTACCAGGATTCGAACCTGGGGAATGACGGGATCAAAACCCGCTGCCTTACCGCTTGGCTATAGCCCAAAAAATGGAGGGAGTAGGATTCGAACCTACGAACCCGAAGGAGCGGATTTACAGTCCGCCGCGTTTAGCCACTTCGCTATCCCTCCAAAATACATTAGAAAAAATGCTTTACCTGAATGCCGGCTAAAGGAATTGAACCCTCGACCCACTGATTACGATTCAGTTGCTCTACCTACTGAGCTAAGCCGGCTCAAAAGTAAATATTTCTTAAACACATTTCCAACATGACCCCTACGGGATTCGAACCCGTGTTACCGCCGTGAAAGGGCGGTGTCTTAACCGCTTGACCAAGGGGCCATTCTATCTCGTGCTTTTTTTAACACAAGATATATTGTATTATGAAATACCCCTTTTGTCAACAGTATATAGAATTTTTTTTAAATTTTATGCATCTATATTGATTGTCTTGTATTTGTCAGATTTTCTCTTAAATAGTTCAACTACATACGGACAAATCGCCTTAATTTTCTTTCCTTGTTTCTCCATATCTTCCACTACTGTATCTACCAATTGTTCTGCTATTCCCTGACCTCTTAAAGAAGGATCTACGAATGTATGATCTATTGCAACGACGTTATCATTAGGAACAAAAGTGATTTCCGCAAGCAATTTTTCATCTTCTTCTTTGTAAAATCGATTTTCGCCTTTTGTAAATTCCATTTTTCTACCTCCTAAATCATTATGGAATTAATGTTAGCATATTTTAAATGTATTTACTTCTATCTTACCTTTTATAAGTGAAAAGATGTCCAAATCGTCAATAAAACCGCTTTAAATCAATTTTTTTCTGAAAACATTCATAAATCATTTGACATCTAAAAAATGAGGAGTAAACTAATAATGCTAGAGCGCCAAAGAACGTTATTTCCCAAAGGAGGAGACATTTTTATGTCCGAAATTTCTAAAGATCACAAGATACTAGTCATCATGATATTAAACAAAACAGAGCTATTAGATGAGTTGCTTTTAGAGTTTACAACTGCAGGTATTGATTCGGCTACAGTATTAAACTCTGTAGGTATGGCACAACAATTATCTACACTTGAAAACACTCGAATCCTTTCTACTTTGCGTCCGTTTATTACATCTGATCATTCAGAGAATAAGATGATTTTTACGATCGTAGACGAGTCACAAATTGAAACGATACGTACTGTTGTTAAAGATGTTATCGGAGATCTATCAGATCCGGATACTGGCGTACTGTTTGCCATACCGACTTTATTCACTGAAGGCTTTCATTAACATACTTTGCTAGGAAGGAAGAGAGATTAAATTGGAATTCAATACTATGTTTTACGTGGCCCTGATGTTACTTGTAGGGTCTTTATTCGGTCGCGTAGCCGCTATGATCAAATTACCAACCGTTACAGGCTATATTTTCGGTGGCTTGTTGATTGGTCCATCATTTTTCCATATTATGCCCGAGACAGTTCTTGACAATATGGAGATTATATCTGAAATTGCATTAGCTTTTATATCTTTTACCATCGGATTATCATTCAAGGCAAGTTATTTGAGAAGAGTTGGTTTAACTCCACTGATTATTGCTGCCATTGAATCTACACTAGCAGCGGTACTAGTGGCTGGCTCCTTGATGCTCATAGGGAGTGATACAGCATTTTCTCTGATTATGGGAGCAATCGCTGCAGCAACAGCACCCACTTCAATTTTACTCGTTATGAAAGAGTATCGCGCAAAAGGACCAGTATCTGAAATGCTCAAAAGTGTAGCAGCTCTAGATGATGCCACTGCGCTCATTTTGTTTGGTTTTTGTTCTACTGCGGTTAGAATATTGGTGAACACCTCCGGTGAAAGTATCAATGTTCTATCTTCAATTCTCCAACCGATTTTAAGCGTCTTTATTGCGCTAGCTATAGGTGCTTCTGTTGGTTTCGCTATGAAGTATCCTTTGAAATATACAAAAACATCTGGGCAAAAGCTTGGTTTGCTGATTGCTTTTGTATTTTTGTCTAGTAGTATTTCGGTTGGACTTGGCGTTTCAGAGTTACTCTCCGCTATGATGACTGGTACTGTGCTTACGAATATTTCAAGCGATGCACCACAGATGGGGGAATTTTCTGATCGCATTACACCTCCAATCTTTATACTATTTTTTGTATTAGCTGGTGCACAGTTAGATATTCATATCATTCCAACTGTTGGTTTAATTGGAATTATGTATACCGTTTTCCGCGTTGTCGGAAAATTCTTCGGGGCTTATATTGGGGCTTTACTAACGCGTTCCCCTAAAGTCGTCAGAAACTATCTTGGATTTATGCTATTGCCTCAAGCAGGTGTCGGAATTGGATTGATTGCTATTTCAGCTGGTATTTTACCTGAGTATGCTGATCAAATCAGAACCGTTGTTTTAAGTGCAACATTGCTTTATGAATTTTCTGGACCGGTCATCACTAAACTCGTTTTGCGTAAAACCGGCGAAATTGGTACCATCCCGTCAAATGTACAAGAAGCTGCAGATTTTTAAAAAACTATCTTTACCTTAACGAAATAACCCGGATATTAATGACTCCTATCGAGGTCGTTAATATCCGGGTTATTTATTTTGTTTTTTACGAATGATTTGTTCCTGTTTTTGAAGTAGGTTCACTCTTTAATGAATTTTATAAAAACAAATCGCACTAATGGGCCCATTATAATTAATTGCAGTGGTAAAGCGACTATTAAGTTTTTTCCATAAATAAACATATAATCAAGCAGGATAGACCCGGTAGCTTTATTTGTATGAATATACGTAGAAATTAGTCCATATATAGACATAAAAAAGGCCATCCCTACAACCATACACACAGATATCCCAATCACTTTAAAAATTGGGTTCTCAGTATTTTCCGTAAGTTTCAACGCTATTTTTTTTGCGTTTGGACCTACCAGGAACAAATCTAGTGTGAGTGCAATTGAGAATCCAATTACAAAATCTCCCATTCCTTCTAAAAAACTAAGGTGTCCAATCATCCCATTTAAGTATAGATTGTATATGGTCATAAATAATACCATTCCAAAGCACATAATTGAACCAAAATATAAACTTTCTTTTTTCGTATTCGGCATATATTCTCCTATCTATTTAATCGCTCCAGCTATTGTACCCTGAAAGATTCTCATTTCGTAAGTAAGAATTCTATCATAATCGAACTAATAAAAAAAACTAGAAATACAGACACTCACTTACGTCGTCTGTATTTCTAGCGAGGAATTTATTATTGTTCAAGAGTATTTGCGTTGACTTCACCTCTTTTAGCAAAAAAGAAAAAAGCGCCAAAGATCAAACAACTATAATATGTGATAATGCGCCAGAATATCAGACAAAGTATCAATATAGTTGGTTGAAGAATCAGACCAAATAACAAAGAAAAACTATACTCAGCTCCGCCGCTCCCTCCTGGTATAGGAACCAATGAGGAAAACATCATAATAAATGCATGAAAGGCAATAACTTGAAATAAATTAACGTTTTCAATGCCTAGCCCTTGTATAATGAAAAATGGAATACTTAAAAACAAACTCAGTTGTGCTAGCGTCAATAGACTACACTGGAATAACAACTTTAAATCAAAACTCATTCGATTGCTTTCCTCATGAAATGAAAGGAGTTTACGATCCAATTTTAATTTCCATAGCTCGTATCGTTCTTTTTTAACAAAGAAAGATACTGGCTTCAATGCTGAATGTGCAATAAAAAAGGCGACTCGTTTACTTTTTGCGATTGTTACAAGCGTAATGATCACGACTGTATTTAAAACAAATCCAATCACAATCAAAAGACTCAATTTAGGAATGGGATTATTTTGTAAATAACCAAAACCGAAGACTAACACAATGAACGAACTTAAAACGAGCATAGATTGAAAAATGATAAACTTTATTAGCAGAATTGAACTGCCTACACCAACAGATATCCCATTTTTTTTCATCAGAAATAATTGAGCGGGTTGTCCTCCACTAGCAAATGGTGTAATGGTGTTGAAGAACTGTCCGATCATTGTAATTTTGACAGACTCCCAAACAGTTTGAGGACTATCCACTTTTCTAGTGATTCTTCGAAGTACCATAGCTTCTAAAAACCAGTAAGCACACATAATGAGCATGCCTATGAGTAACCATCTAACTTCTACTTGTCGTAGATTCTTTACCGCAGCATGTACATCAATATCTCTAAAATGAAATATGATATAACCAACGCTGACCCCAAGAACTAATAACAAGCTTATCAGCTTATTTTTCTTTAATTCAATGCCTATAGATTTCATGATAATAGTCCTTCCATATATTCCAAAGTCGGTCTTCAGAGTAATATTGTGCTCCCTTACGCGCTTTTCCTTTTGTATCCTGGTAATGATCTTGGTTTACCCTTAATTGCTCAATAGAGGCCGCAAATTCAGTTACTGTCTGTCCCTTAATATAGTATCCTTCTAATATTGCCTCGTATAACTCTAAATCTCTAGTTAAAATAGGAAGACCACTACTCATAGCCTCCAAAATGGTCATTGGAAACAGTTCATTATAAGAAGGCATAAATAATAAATTGGATACATTATAGTAATCATTCATTGAAGCGCGATCAATAATACCTGTAAAGTAGACATTCTTCGGCGGATGATCAAAAATCTTTTTCAATTCTTCGTATCCTGCAGTCATTTTCCCAAACGAAAAGCCTCCCACCCAGATAAATTGAACCTGAGGGAGTTGCTTTGAGACTGCAATAAAATCTAGTATCCCTTTACGATGCTGGATTTGTCCGGCTCCCATCACCACAAACGTGTCTTTCGGTATACTCAAGGTTTCTCTAGTAGCCAGTTTTTCTTGAATATTCATCGGGTAGAAAACTTCTTTTGCTACAAAGTTTGGAATATACGTTACTTTTTCCTTCTTGATTCCATGCGCTTCTAATTTAGGAATAAAAGCGGGATTGACGACCACCAGTTTATCCATTCTTTTATAAAATGAGAGAAGGTATCTATTGAAAATCTTCTTTATGAGAAAAGGTAGCTGTAAACTACCTTCCAATGTTTCCGGTAAAAAGTGGACATGACCTACTCTTATTCCTCTTTTTTTTCTGGAGAATGTAGATAGATAAAACCAAAAATCCACTGTATGGTAATGTGTAATATCGGCTTTTATATTTTTATTAACTGTTAATTCATATGTATTTGAATCATCCTTATTCAGTAGGTTGATAAATTCTCTATAAGCTGAGCCAACGCCTTGGCCCTTAACTTTTTCTGCTGACGACAGCATATTTAGTCTAATCATCATTTACCTCTATTTCCCTTTAATATCTTTCAAATACTACTATTATTTCTTTCTGACCTTAAAGAGATGCTTTCATTTTTTAACTCTTATTCCGATAAACTTCTGGTCAGTAGATAGTATACCAAAACCTGTTCTTATTGACATTAGACCTTAGACCGATTAAACATAAATTTAACAATTAGGTGGTAGTGATTTAATCTAACTTTTATGCTGATTTCTAATTAAAAAGAATCAAGTAGGTGGGGGTGACGAACGCGACTTCTCACACCTTCGTACGTACAGATCCGTACAGTTATTCTCTTTTGTAACAGTTATCCAATCAACGTCTTTCCCTTCTTTTAACTATCCTTAAATCACCTCTATAATACTATAGAAAGAACTGACTTCTGTAAGTTCAACTATTCCTTGTTGTCTCTCATACCGGGCTCATCAAAAAAAGACAACGCCCAAGGACGTTGTCTCATAAAAGCCACTTGCCGGATTCGAACCGGCGACCTCATCCTTACCATGGATGCGCTCTACCTACTGAGCTAAAGCGGCTGATATTTTTTGCAAATAAAAACTCCGCAAGCAGGGCTCGAACCTGCGACAACGCGATTAACAGTCGCGCGCTCTACCAACTGAGCTATTGCGGAATCAAAAAATGGTATTAGATAAAAAAAAAGAACTGCACGGCAACGTCCTGCTTTCACAAGGGGAAACCCCTCACTATCCTCGGCGCTGGGAAGCTTAACGGCTGTGTTCGGAATGGGAACAGGTGGATCCTTCCCGCCATCATTACCGCACAATGACTCTTTTTCTTTTTAAAAGAGAACTCCGTTCTCTGAAAACTAGATAGTTGACTGTTCACGCACATGTTTTGATCCAACACTTTCATACTCTTAACCCCGTTTTGTGGTTAAGTCCTCGATCGATTAGTACTGGTCCGCTCCATACATCACTGTACTTCCACTTCCAGCCTATCTACCTGATCATC
>NZ_JBHSUL010000007.1:0-46567 GCF_042660675.1 Marinilactibacillus sp. GCM10026970 | reverse complement strand
CTCTCACTAAAAATGAAGCCCAAAAAAAGAAGACTTATCGAATGAAATCGATAAATCTTCTTAAGGGTAACTAATGTTACCAACACTATTTGACACAGAGCCATTATTTTAATCTTGATTTTTCATAGTAGGAAACAGGAGAACATCTCTGATCGTATTCGCATCTGTTAAAAGCATAACTAAACGGTCAATTCCAATTCCTAATCCCCCTGTTGGCGGCATACCATATTCCAGAGATTCAATAAAGTCTTCATCTATTTCATGAGCTTCATCATTACCTTGATCTTTTTCTTTCATTTGCGCTTCAAATCGTTCTCTTTGATCAATAGGATCATTCAATTCACTGAATGCATTTGCATATTCGTGACGAGCTATAAACAGTTCAAAACGATCAGTAAATCTTGGATCTTGATCATTTTTCTTCGCTAAGGGTGATATTTCAAGCGGGTGTCCATACACAAAAGTTGGTTGGATCAGCGTTTCTTCTACAAAAGTTTCGAAGAATTCGTTCACTACATGGCCAAATGTAGCATAGTCGTCTACTGCAACATTATGTTCTTTTGCAAGTTGACGCGCTTCATTGTTTGACATGTCTTGCCAGAAATCAATACCTGTTTGTTCTTTGATTAGGTCTACCATGTGTCTGCGAGCCCACGAAGAACCTAAGTCGATTGTTTCTTCTCCATATGTCAATGTATCTGAGCCAATAACCTTTTTTGCTACAGACTTAATCATATCTTCGGTTAAGTTCATAACGTCTGATACATCATGATAAGCTGTATAAAGCTCCAACATCGTGAATTCCGGATTGTGCGTTGTATCAATTCCTTCATTACGGAAAACTCTACCAATTTCGTAAACTTTCTCCATTCCTCCAACAATCAAACGTTTTAAGTGCAGTTCAATGGCAATTCGTAGATAGAGTTCCATATCCAATGCATTGTGATGAGTGATGAAAGGACGAGCTGCTGCGCCCCCTGCCAGATTGTGTAGGAGTGGTGTTTCAACTTCAAGATAATCTTTTCCATTCAGATAATTTCTGATTTCCTGAATAATTTGACTACGTTTAGTGAATCGATCAAACGAATGCTCATTTGCAATCAGGTCAAGATATCTTTGACGATATTTTTGTTCCACATTGGTCAGTCCATGGTATTTGTCAGGTAGAGGACGTAGTGCTTTTGAAAGATATGTCAGCTTTTTAGCTCTTACAGTGACTTCTCCTGTATTCGTCTTCATGATAGTACCTTCAATACCTAAAAAGTCACCTAAATCGGCTGCTGTAAAGCTCTCATATTCTTCATCGCCTACTGCATCTTTACGTACATAAATTTGAATTATACCCTTTTTATCTTTTAAATTAGCAAACCCAGCTTTTCCTTTACCACGTTTAGTCATCATACGACCAGCAATCGTAACAGAGTGTTCCTCTTCAGATAACTCTTCTTTGGATTTATCTTCAAAAGCTTCATGTAATTCTGAAGAAAAATGAGTTCTTTCAAATCTTCCTCCAAAAGGATCAATTCCACGTTCGCGTAATTCGTTCATCTTCTCTCTCCGCACCATTAATTGGTCATTCAATGTTTCTTGATTAGACGGCTCTTGAGTCATTCGTTTCTTCGCTCCCTATCTTTTACCTTTTTTATTTTAAACACGGCTTTTTAAAAGGTATCTTTGATGCCTACTTTTTATTACTATTGTTTAACTCATACAAATCTCAAATTCATTGAATGAGTTACATTCTGCACTATAGTAACACATCTTTTCACCTTCTGAAAGGTTCAAAATGCGTCTTTGACCATTCATTTATTTAACTTACTGATTTGCTGCTTCTACTTTCAATTCTTCTAAATCACTTTCAGTGTATTGGTATTTTGTTCTACAAAAGTGGCATACGGCTTCTGCACCATGATCTTCGTCGATCATACTTTGAATTTCGTCTACTCCTAGAGAAATGATTGCATCCGCAAAGCGTTCTTTTGAACAGTCACATTCAAACTCCACTCCAGTTGTTTCTAGAATGTTATAATCTTTGTTTTCTACTAGTCTACCAAGTATTTCTTCTGGCGTTTCTCCGTTTTCCATTAACGTTGAAACTAATGGTAAGGTTTCGATAATCGATTCAATTTTTGCTATTGTTTCTTCTTTAGCTCCTGGCAATACTTGGATCATAAAGCCACCTGCTGCTTTTACAGTCTCATCAGGATTTACAAGTACGGATACGCCAACAGCGGAAGGCACCTGTTCTGAATTGGCCATGTAATAAGTGAAATCTTCCCCAAGCTCTCCACTGATTATGGGTACTTGACCGACAAATGGTTTTTTCATTCCAAGGTCTTTACTCACTGTTAACATTCCTTCTGTACCAACAGCACCTCTAACATCCAATTTACCTTTTTCATTCAACGGTAAATTCACTTGAGGATTATGAATATATCCTTTAGTTTGTCCTTTACCATTGCTGTCTACTAAAATGTATCCGACCGGTCCGTCTCCTTCGATTCTAACCGTGATTTTGTCATTCCCTTTAAGGGTTGCACCCAAAAGAGTTGTTCCAATCATTGCTCTTCCTAAAGCTGCCGTAGCCGTTGCCCATGTATCATGTCTTTTTTGTGCTTCAGCTACCATTTCTGTTGCATCAATTACATATATTCTGATTTCATTTTCATACGCTAGTGCTTTGATTAATTTATCGTTCAATCTATTCTCTCCTTAATATGGGTTCATTATACTTTTCAGATACTTAATTATACAAGGAAAGAAGAGGAGGGTTAAAATATCACCTCCTCTTCTTAACTAGTTCATTGATTTAATTATCTTTGTCTTTTTCTGAGGTATCTTCAGAGTCTGACTCAGTGTATTCTTGTTTTTGTTCAAATTCTTTTTCACGTTCTTTTTCGCGTTCTTCGCGAAGTCTTTTAGCCTCTTCAAATGAAGTTCCAATCGGTTCCTCTTTAGGATCTCTTTCAGCTTCTTCACTCTCACGAGGGAATTCTACTGGATTTTCGCTACGTTCAGTTGGCATTTCGCCATTATCGAATAAGCTCTTGATTTCTTTTTCATCCAATGTTTCAACTTCAAGAAGTTTTTGAGCAATCAATTCATGTGAAGTTTTATGCTCTTCAAGAATTTTTCTTGCTTCGTCATGCGCTTCGTTCAGAATTCTTAAAACTTCTTGATCAATTTGGTAAGCAAATTGTTCAGAGTAAGCTTTAGATTGAGAATAATCTCTTCCAAGGAATACTTGACTGTTACCTTCATATTGTACCGGTCCAAGTAAATCACTCATACCGTATTCTGTTACCATACTACGAGCAAGTTGAGTTGCTTGTTGGAAATCATTTGAAGCGCCACTCGATTGAGAGTCAAATACCATTTCTTCTGCAACTCGACCACCAAGAAGTCCAACAATTTGTTCGAACATTTCTTTTTTGGTCATCAAGAAGCGGTCTTCTCTTGGAAGCATGATGGCATATCCACCTGCACGCCCACGTGGTACAATTGTTACTTTATGGACAATACGTGCATCACTCAAGACTAATCCGACGATCGTGTGTCCTGCTTCATGATAAGCTACCATGCTACGTTCAACTTTAGAGATCACTCGATCTTTTTTAGCAGGTCCAGCAATGACTCGGTCATGTGCTTCGTCTACATCTAAAGCTTCGATTGTTTTGCTATCACGTCTAGCAGCAATTAGCGCTGCTTCATTCATTAAGTTCTCTAAGTCTGCTCCAGCAAAACCTGGAGTTTGCTTAGCAATTTGTTTCAAGTCAACACTTGATCCTATTGGTTTGTTCTTAGAGTGGACTTTAAGAATCGCTTCACGTCCTTTTACATCAGGGCGTCCAACTAAAATACGACGGTCAAAACGACCTGGACGAAGCAAAGCAGGGTCTAGTACATCTTGACGGTTTGTAGCCGCTACAACGATGATGCCTTCATTACCCGTAAAACCATCCATCTCAACAAGTAACTGGTTCAAGGTTTGTTCACGCTCATCGTGACCTCCACCCATTCCAGCTCCACGCTGACGACCAACTGCATCGATCTCATCAATAAAGATAATTGCTGGTGCATTTTTCTTTGCATTCTCAAACAAGTCTCTTACGCGACTTGCCCCAACACCAACGAACATTTCTACAAACTCAGAACCTGAGATTGAGAAGAAAGGTACGCCTGCTTCACCGGCAACAGCTTTTGCAAGTAATGTTTTACCTGTTCCTGGAGGTCCTTCAAGCAGAACTCCTGCTGGGATTCTAGCACCAAGATTTGAGAATCTTCGAGGATCTTTAAGAAATTCAACAATTTCTACAAGTTCTTCTTTTTCTTCATCCGCACCCGCAACATCCGAGAATCGAACTTTACTGGTTTTAGCATCGTTTTCTTTGGCTTTGGACTTACCGAAATTCATTACGCCACGTCCGCCACCTGCTCCGCCTCCACCTTGACCAGCCTGATTCATCATAAAGTAAAGGAACCCGACCAGTAATAATAGAGGTAATACTGAGATTAGAAGACTTGCCCAGATACTAACCGAAGGCTCTTCGATTGGTTGGACTTCTACATTGTTTTGATTCGCTAAAGCTTGAACATTTTGTACAGCAGAATCATTTTGTAGAATTGCTGATGAAAAGTTTCTTGTTTCTTGCTCTACATTCCCAAAAAGGGATACGCCTGTCTCGTTTTCAACTTGGACTTCTTCTCCTTCACGGAATGTACCCGTGATTTCATAGATGCCTCCAGTTGGTTGAATCGTAAATTCTTCTACTTTATCATCTTCAAGGAGTTGAACAAACTCTGTTGAACTATATCCTTGTGAGGTTTCACCCGAACCGCTCGTGAAGTAGCTAACTAATCCGATGATTCCAAAAAATACAATGATGTAGAAGAGACCGCTATTGAAAAATCCTTTCTTCATGCCATCCTCCATCTAACTATAAGTTATCTTATTTAAATAGTAATTACTATTTAGAAATATAATTGTTTTATTCTTAACTATGTTAACATACTAGACCTTTTTTGACTATGAAAAATGTTTGACCTTTCTTTAACCATTGATCTTATGTTACATCCTAATAGATTACTGTAACTGTAAAAAGAACATGCATACAATTTTTTGTTCGCCATTCTATATACTTTCTTTAAAACATTGAGCATCCATACCCAGTTATTGTACCATAATCTGATCACCTATTTATAGTAGATGTTCCTCATTTCATACCGATTGTATAGCTATTTATCTTAAAAATTGATTCAACTATTTTTTTATCTAAATCTCTTACTTTTTTGTTTGAATATAATCTTTTGTATTGTTTTGACTTTTGTTATATTTCTCAATTTTAGTGTCATTCATATGTTATTATAAAATCTGTTGAAAAAATTTGATTTAAAAGGAGTGTCACTGTGTTAAGCAATTCCGTTTTGATTTCTGTTGCGATAATGATTACTTTATCGCTATTAAGATTGAATGTTTTACTGGCATTAATTATCGCCGCACTGGCTGGTGGACTTTTAGCAGGAATGCCTTTAGAAGACACCATGAAAATCTTTATTGGTGGTTTAGGAAAGAATACAGAAACAGCATTAAACTATATTTTATTAGGCGCTTTGGCTGCCGCGATTCAAAAAACTGGTGCCGCCAAAATTATTACGCAATCCTTATCTAAAAGTATGAAAGGTACTGGGAAATTACTCATTTTTATTATTGCCATAATCAGCATATTCTCACAGAATCTCATTCCAGTACACATTGCTTTTATTCCAATCCTTATCCCTCCACTTATTCCCATCATGAATAAACTAAATATTGACAGAAGAGCCGTTGCTTCAGCTTTGACTTTCGGCCTGAAAGCTCCTTACATCGTCATTCCAGCTGGTTATGGTTTGATCTTTCATACGACTATCCGTAATGAGATGGCGACGAGCGGTTTAGTCCTTAACAATATGGAAATATGGCAAGTGATGTGGATACCTGGTCTCGCCATGGTCGTTGGACTTTTGGTGGCTGTTTTAATTACTTACGGGAAACCTAGAGCCTACCAAAACGCAAGACAAGATGATATAGGTCCAGAAATTAGTGATGAAAACGAGCAAAAGATTTTATTCAATAAAGATCATGCTTTTGCAGTTATCGGAGCAGTGGCTGCTCTAATTGTTCAACTGACCTTTGGTTCTTTGGTTTTAGGTGCACTGCTTGGTTTGACAATCATGGTTGTCAGCGGGGCAATCAAGTGGTCAGATATTGATGATATGTTAAAAAGTGGTATTAATATGATGGGATTCATTGCATTCGTTATGTTAGTTGCCTCAGGATATGGTGACGTGATTCGAGCGACTGGAGGTATCGATACCTTGGTTGAATCGGTCGTTGGCATAATTGGAACAAATCAGCTTATAGCCGCCACTTGTATGATCGTTTTAGGCTTACTTATCACTTTAGGTATCGGAACTTCTTTTGGAACAATCCCTATTATCGCTGCAATTTATGTCCCGCTTGCAACAGAGCTCGGTTTCAGTACGATGGCAATCGTATTATTGATTGGATCAGCAGCTGCACTTGGGGATGCTGGGTCACCTGCTTCTGATAGTACACTTGGACCGACAGCAGGTTTGAACATCGACCAACAGCACGACCATATTTGGGATACCTGTGTACCTACCTTTCTTCATTACAACATTCCAATCATGATTTTTGGAATCGTTGGCGCGATGATCTTATAATTTTTCAGTATACTCTTAAACTGCTCTATTCAATGAAGTTAAGGAAACTAAAAAGTAAGAAGCCTACTAGTTAATTTGGACTAGTAGGCTTCTTACTTTACATTATGCTGATTACATAGGCTTAAGGTTGTTCGTCTTGACTCAACTTAATTGAATCGATTACTGATAGATTTCTGGTTTCAAAATACCGATATAAGGAAGATTACGATAGCGTTCTGCAAAGTCAAGGCCATATCCTACTACAAACTCATGAGGAACTTCAAATCCAATCCAGTCCACTTCCATATCTACTGCACGACCAGAAGGTTTGTCTAGTAACGTAACAATCTTCACAGAAGCTGCTTTTCTATATTTGAACATATCTTTAAGGTACGCTAGTGTACGTCCAGTATCGATAATATCTTCTACAAATAGTACATGTCTGCCTTCTACATTAGTATCCAAGTCTTTAAGGATTTTAACCTCTCCTGAAGAAGTGGTTTCGTTTCCGTAACTAGAAACATCCATAAAGTCGATTTCTAGATAAATTTCCATGGCTTTTATTAAATCTGCCATAAAAGGTAACGCACCTTTCAACACACCTACAAGTAAGGGGTTCTTGTCATGATACTCTTCTTTCAAGATTGCTCCAAGCTCTTGTACTTTTGCTTGAATTTCTTCTTCTGAGATTAGAATTTTCTCCATATCTGATTTCATTGTTTAATCGACTCCTTCTATTTTATTCGATGATTTCTTTTTAATTATAATCTTCAAGTAACAACACGTAATGCATTCTATCAGGTTTAGGCTGGATAGACAATCTTGATTCTTGCAGCCCAACAATCCAGACAATTTCACCACTTGCATCTTCTAAGATAATCAGCTGATTTCTTTGAGACATTGGAATCTTTCTATCAATCAAAAGATCTTTGATTTTTTTTGAACCATCCATACCTTTTACTCGAATTCTATCTCCCGTTTCCCTGTGTCTGACTTTAAGTGGTAATAAGATCGAATCCATTTCAAGCGCAATTTGTTCTACTCCGCTTTCAACTGTTGGACAAGTATCGGAACGAAATAAGCCTAATCTTTTCTGCCCAGGAAGTTCAATCCATTCTCCAACATTTATAAACAATGGTTCAGCTAAAATGGCTAAAGGCTTTTGTGGTATCCGAATCAAAATCTTTTCGTATTCTCTTACCGCAATATATCCACCTGGTAGATCGAACGAGCTATTGGGGTCTTTTTGCTTTAGCCAGTCAATTAATAAGGTGATATGACTTTGCTTATATTGACTTTCTGACTGTTCATACAATTTTTCTAGCAGCTGTTTAAGTATTTGCTTTTGCATACTTCTATCTTCATTCAAGAATTTAGAACGATTCAGTTTAATTTCATTTTCTGTATATTCAGCGCACTGATTGGTTCGTTCTTCTATTATCGGTAGTGCAATGGACCCGATTTCATTGACTTCCTGCGCAAAATTAGAGAGGTGTGCTTCAACCGCTTCGTTTTCTTTTTCCATCAGAGGCAATATCTGATTCCGATATCGATTTCTACTATACATCAGAGATTGATTGGTCTCGTCTTCAAAGTAATTGAGTTGAACACACTCAGCATATTCGTATAAGTCTTTCTTCGAAAATTCTAGAAGTGGTCTGATAACCTTTCTACCATGAAAGTCTCTTACGGGCTTTATCCCTGAAAGATGTTCTAGCGAACTACCTCTCACTAACTTCATCAAAATGGTTTCTGCTTGATCGCCTCTATGATGAGCCGTTACGAGTTTGTTTAAATCGTTTTGGACCATTATATCTAAAAAGAATGCATACCGTTGATTTCTTGCAGCGGCTTCTAGACCAGACTTAGGATGAATTTGTTTTGCCCACTTTTGGGTGTATAAGGGTAGTTTGTGCTGTTTGCAAATTTGTTCAACGGCTTTTTGTTCTTTCTCAGAGGCTGCCCGCAATTGATGATTCAGATGCGCGACTGAAATATGTGGTCTGCACTTAGTTGGTAACTGAAGCATCAAGTTTAAGAGGACCATAGAATCCACGCCGCCGGATACCGCTAGAAGTACTTGGTCATCTTTTGAAAAGTAACTTTGACGTATCACACGTTCGGCAAACCTTTCAGCTAATTGCATTCAGCTCTCTCCTTTTTTTGATTCCAGCATACTTCTTTACAGTCTACAGGAAACAAAAAAGGGCTAGGGAACTTCCCTAAACCCTTTTTCAACATACATTTGTTTAATTGAGTAGCAGATAGGTGTGCACCTGATTCAAAGTAGAATCGGTTAAACACATCCGGATAGTATGCTTTACTTATCCTCGGCGTCCGCCACGCCCACCGCGTTTATTTTCTGTACTACGTTTTAAAGTCGTCAGGCGATCTTCGCTGTCTTTCAAGAAAGAATTCATTAAAGAATCAAAGTCTTCTTTTTTAGGAGCTGCAGCACTACTGCGTTTATTCGAATGATTACTTGGTTTTGGACGTTGAGGCGCTTTTCTCTTAGGAGCTTCTTCGGCAGGTTTTTCCTGAGCTTTACGAATAGATAATCCGATTTTCCCATCATCTGCTATAGTCAGGACTTTAACCAATACAGTTTGTCCCACTTCTAATACTTCGTTGATATTTTCTACATAACTATCGGATACTTCACTAATGTGTACTAATCCTGTTTTTTTATCTCCAAGATCGATAAATGCACCAAAATTCGCAATCCCTGTAACCTTACCTTCTACTTTGCTTCCCACTTCGATTGACATGTTTTCTTTGTTGCCTCCTAGTTAATTTGTACGTATTATACCATGCTGATTTTTTAGAATAAAGTCTTTTAGAAAGGTTTTGACCATAATGTTCAAAATCGTTCGCTTTTACCCACTTTATTTCCCTCAACAAGACGTACTTTTTTGATTAAAAATAACAGTTACCTGGTCTACTAGACTTTCATTTTATCCTGTAGACTATTCTTGTTCATCGACTTCTGTTTCCTGATCAGACCCTTTTTTGTCTTGGACATTCAGATGATCTGGCTTTTTATCTTCCGGAAAGCTGAAGACAATCTCATTATCTTTTGTCAGATAATATTCGCTTCTAGCTAGTTTCAAAACGTATTCTTCATTTTCCAACAGACCGATGTAATAGTTTAGTTTTTCTTGGTCCATCTCCAAAGATTCAAATTTTTCCCTAGCTTCTGCTTGTTCAATCCTTGAATCTTGAAGTTGAGACTGGTTCTTGAATAAAGGCACAACTAAAAGAGAAACGAAAAACAACCCCACAACCATGATCAGCGTCGTCCGTCTTTTGATCATTTTTTTTCTTTTTTTATTTCGAATGTTCTCAAGTGTCTTTTCTTCTATGTACTGGTTTTCTAATTTAGTGACGACTGGTCGTTTTTTCTTTTCCATTTTACCCTCTATCCTTTCAACAGAATCTCTTTTCTAGTAATAAACCTGATTATAGCAATAATCTTTCCTTAATCAAAGGATTGTCACGTTAATTTAATATTATGGATTAAATGACATGTTTTGTTTTAGAAAGATTATCACTTTTAATCAGTTCAAAAAAGGTCTTCAGCTATTTTTGTTCGATTAATCTTGTTCTTTATAGCGTTCTTCAATCACACTATAAAGTTCTTTCGCTTCGTCTTTTTTCGTTGTGTCCCTTAAATCTTCTACTTTGGCAATCATTGTTTTGTTTCCAAATTTGATTTCCAGCTCGTCGCCTACTTTTACAACACTAGAAGATTTAGCTGTTTTACCATTGATCTGAATACGGTCTTTATCCGCTATTTCTTTTGCAACGGATCTTCTTTTAATGATTCTCGATACTTTTAAAAATTTATCTAATCTCATTTTAAAACCCTCTCTCTTCTTTTTCTTTTTTCTTTATTTCTTGCCACAAGGCATCGACTTCTTCTGGTGTATTTGCTTCGACACCGTCAAACACATGAGGATGTCTTCTTCTAAGCTTACGGTTGATTCCATCTAGCACTTCTTCTAAGGAGAACATACCAGCATTTTCTGCAAGATTTGTATGATAGAGAATCTGCATCAAAACATCCCCAAGCTCTTCAATCACATTATCAATATCATCGTTTTCGTATGCTTCAATCAGTTCCTGCGTTTCCTCTTTCAAATAGGGTAGAAGTGTTAGAGCTGTTTGCTCTTTCACCCAGATATCTCCAGATTCTCCTGTGATTGCGTCAATATAATACTGAAGTAATTCAAAAGAGGTCGTTCTTTCATCTCTATCTAGTGCCGGAACATAGATAGATCTTAAATTGTGCACACCTTCAAAGCGATCCAGTTCATATAACGGCATCCATTGTTTCTGCTCAGATAAACCGCCAGCGGCATCTACGACACAGATTTGATGCTCATCAGGATACTTTTCCATCAAAGTCAGCTTCACTTCACTGGCCATGAGTTGATTGAATACTTGCATGATGATCACAGACTGACCGGTTTGAATGACGTCTGTCGACAGGTCAAACGCATCTAATAGTTGAAATCCATCGACAGGGTCTAGTTCTAGCGTCTGAAACATATCGTCGATAAAACTTTTTCCTCCTATAACATCCACTTCTTGATCGGATTCAATCAACAACTGTACAGTACGCTCTGCTACCATCGGATGTCCTGGAACAGCGTATACAATATCTTCTTCTTTTGCGAGTTCAATTAACTTGTCTACAATAGCTGGATAAACTTGATCAAACGTATCGAATTTTTCGTAATCATTATCAAAAAAGTTCATTTCAACGCCTTCAGCTTGTAATTCTGCAACTGCCGGATGATCTTTTGTACGGACGAACAGTTTATCTGCTTGTTTGATTTTCCTGTATACACCGAGAGGGATCTGATCTAAGTTTGAAGAACCTAATCCGATGATTTCGATTTTCCCCATTTTCATACCGCCTTTACCTTAAAATTTCTTTCTAAGTGGATCCATCAATTTTTTGAATGGAATATACCGCCACTCTTGTTCCGATAATAAATCAAGCCGAATCAGACCAATCAGAAAAACAAATCCACCGATTCCTGTTCCCACTAGTGTCAACATTAATGAAATCAATCTACTTGAATGAGGTAGCAACTGACTCAACCCTAACATGCTCAAGTAGGTAACGATTCCCATAACGGCTAGTACAAAGAGCATTTTAACAATTTTCCACTCGTTCAAGAATCTATGCCACACCGTTCTTGGCATCTGTAAATTCATAAGCACAAGCACAATTAAAAGCGCAAGAATTGTTAAATAGCTAGATCCTATAATTCCCATATACATTACAGCAAGACGATTAAGTGATGCTTTAAATACTAATCCAATAATCAGTGCCAGCACAGGCATCAGTTTTTCTGTGCCGCTTTGGATGACAGAGTGTGTGGTGCTGACTAGAGAAGCAAAGATGATGCTAAGCACATACACCTGAAGGACATCTGTACCCATCTTATCAGAAAACAGTGCCTCATTTATCCAAGGCATGACTGCGACTAATCCAATAGAAGCGGCTCCCGAAAAAAGTAACGTAAGATTCAAAACCGAAAAGGTGCTATTTTGCCACTCGACTTCTTTTTTCTCTTGTCTGTACTTTCTTAATAACGGGAGCGCACTTGTTGAAATCCCTAGACCAACAACCAATCCTAGCTGGACAAAGGGCTGACCTCTATCATATATTCCCTTTAGACTCATGGATAATTCTTCAGAAACACCTGAATCAAGCAAACCGTTATAAATCGTAAAGGAGTCCATTAGTTGAAATAAGACCATCATACTACTCATTGCTGTCAAAGGGAGACCCTCAACCGCCAGTCTCTTTCCTATCTTTAAAAATTTTTTCTTATCCACCGGCTGTAAGTTCGGTGTTTTTTCAATTCGTTTCAATGCGTATCCTAGTAATATCACTGACCCGATCACTCCCGCAACCCAAGAAGAAGAGATTGCAAAAGTCCCCATTTCATATACAGTCCAATCAGTTATCGTAAACAAATACGCTACTCCCAGTAATACTGCGATTCTTGCAACCTGCTCGCCAACTTGCGAAATCCCTGTTGGAACCATATCTAAATTCCCTTGAAAGTATCCTCTTACACTTGATAGAAAAGGAATAAACAAATAAATAAAAGAAACCGACTGAATGACTGGTAGTAATTCTGGATCGCCCATTTGTTCTGCTAACCATGATGCCCCTAGAAAGAATACAGCGAAAAGGCTAATCGATCCAAGTGTCAGCCACACGCCCACTTGCTTCGCAATCGATTGCTGCATAGCTGGATCTTTTTCTTCTGCAATGAGCTTTGATACGAAAAGCGGTAACCCATTTAGTGCTAGCGCGACTGCGATACCGTAAAAAGGATAAACTTGCTGATAAACATAAAACCCTTCATCTCCAGTTAAGTTCTGAAATGGCACCTTGTATATAGCACTTAAAACTTTGGTTATAAATGCTGCAACAGATAGAATAACCGCTCCGCGCATCATATGATTCTGATGCTTACCGACTGTATTACTCATTTTCCTGACCTACCACGGTTTCTGTTTTACTAGCTCTGTATTCAGCAACTGTTTTAGTAAACAATACGAGCACATCCAACCATTCGTTGGCCACCATTTTAAGGGATATTTTGAAGTCAATACTCAATAACTCATTTGTATGCATGTCTGTTTTTAATTGAATAGATTTCAACGCTTTAAAGACTTCAGGTAAAGGCAAGCTTTGTGTTCCTTCTTTTGAGAACGTGACGGTTACTTTCCCTTTTCCACGCTTGATCGTACTAACTAGCGCGAGATCACTATACATTTTCAACTGACCGATTGTCAGTAAATCTGCGACTTCTTGCGGATAGTCACCGAAACGATCGATCAATTCATCTTGAAGTTCAACGTAATCTTCATCACTTGAGAATTCTCTGATTCGTTTATAAAGTTCGATTTTCTGTCTTTCATCTTCTACATAGGTTTCCGGAAGATAAGCGTCAACTGCAAGGTCAAGCTCAACGTTTGTATGATGCTGCGTTTTATCTCCACGTTTTCTAGCAACGGCTTCAGAAAGCATTTGAGAATACAAATCAAATCCAACTGAATCGATAAAGCCATGTTGCTGCTGTCCAAGTAGATTTCCGGCTCCACGAATAGATAAGTCTCGCATAGCAATCTTGAATCCTGATCCTAATTCTGTGAAATCCTTGATGGCTTGCAGTCTTTTTTCACTCACTTCAGTCAGAATTTTGTTCGGTTGATGCATAAAATAAGCATAGGCTACCCTACTACTTCTCCCAACGCGCCCTCTTAACTGATACAACTGAGATAGACCCATTCGGTCAGCATCTTCTACTAACAATGTGTTCACATTGGGCATATCGATACCTGTTTCAATGATGGTCGTTGTGACGAGCACGTCATATTCTCCTTGAATAAATTCAAATAGAACATTCTCAAGCTGACCTTCTGTCATTTGACCATGCGCAATACCTATTTTAGCATCTGGTACAAGTTGTTGAAGCTCTTCGGCTCTTTGTTCGATCGTACTCACTCGGTTATGCAGATAAAACACTTGTCCTCCACGAGCGATTTCTCGTTTCATAGCTTCAGCAACGACTGCTCCGTTCATTTCCATAACGTAGGTTTGAACAGGATAACGGTTAGCCGGTGGTGTTTCAATAACAGATAAATCTCGAACCCCCAGCATCGACATATGCAAGGTTCTTGGAATCGGAGTTGCTGTCAGCGTCAAGACATCTACTTCATTTTTCAGTTGTTTTAGTCGCTCTTTGTGTTTAACACCAAAACGTTGCTCCTCATCTACCACAAGTAATCCTAAATCTTGTAACTCAACATCTTTAGAAAGTACTCTGTGTGTCCCAACAACAATGTCTACTTGTCCTTTACGTAATCCATCTTTCACTTTCTTGATCTGTTGACTTGTTCTGAAACGACTCATCAATCCAATCTCAACAGGGAAATCGCTGAAACGCTCTACCATCGTTTCATAATGCTGTTGCGCTAGTACAGTCGTTGGGACCAAAATTGCTGCTTGCTTACCGTCTTGCACGGCTTTAAAAATCGCACGCATAGCTACTTCTGTTTTACCGTATCCAACATCTCCTACAAGCAGACGATCCATTGGCTTGTCTTTTTCCATATCTCGCTTAACTTCTTTGATTGAACGTATCTGATCATCTGTCTCCGTGTATGGGAAAGCATCATCAAATTCGTATTGATAAGCGTTATCTTTGGAGAATGGATAGCCTGTTTTTCGTTCTCTCTCTGCATATAGTTCGATCAAATCATCAGCAATATCTTCTACCTGACTCGCAACTTTTCGTTTCGTTTTAGACCAGGCCGTTCCACCAAGTTTATTGATTTTAGGCGTCTTTCCTTCAGAAGACACGTACTTTTGAAGCAAGTTAATTTGTGTGACTGGGATAAATAACTTGGATTCATTGTCGTAAACGACAGACATATAGTCCTGATGCACGCCACCAATTTCCATTGTCTCCATACCTGTATACTGACCGATACCATGATTGACGTGAACTACAAAATCTCCAGGACTTAGTTCCGAGTAACTTTTCAGTCTTTCTGCATTCGAAATATTCTGACGTCGTGCTCTTTTCTTATTCACACGGTTAAAGAGTTCTTTTTCAGTCAGTACAGCTAACTTCTCTGTAGGAAGTTCAAATCCGTGTTGAACAGTGGAAGGAATTACTTGAATTCTTTTTTCAACAATAGTTTGATCATCTGACAGTACACTTGGGATTTCAAAGTCTAAAAGAGTCCGATTCACTTTATCTGCACGGTCTTCGTCAACTGTCATCACAACTACTGTGTAGCCCTGTTTCTCCCAACGATCCATTTCGGTTTTTAACAGATGCATCTGTCCAAAGAATTGCTGCATACTTCTATACTGAAAAGGATGAATCGCATCAAATTTCAATCCACCCATTCCTTTTTGAAAAAGCGCAAAATGGATAGTGTCTTGATGATGCTTTTTGATTTCTGTTTTAAAATCATTTGAAAAAGATTGTCCTTGAAGTATTTGTCTTTGCTCTAGTTGTGCGGTCACCCATTCTGCTTCTTCCTCATCTGAGAAAGCATCTCTTTCGAGAACTCTTGGATATTCATCCATTACGATAATGGCATCTTCAGTTGTATAATCCATTACAGAAGCTGGTTTTTCATATAGAAAGTCTCTGAATTTCACCAGCTCATCTGGCTGTTCACCGTCTTCAAGAGCCGTAATGACCGCCTGAATATTTTTACTTAGTTTCTGCTTTTCTTCATGATCTTCTATTTTTACCAAGTTTTTGGATAAAGCTTTTTTCAATTTCTCAGCTGCTGGTGCCATCTGATTTTTTGTTATCAGAAAATCTGTCGCTGGAAGGATCGAAAGTTTTTTTGCATTACCAATAGATCTTTGTGTATCTGCATTAAAATACCTCATTGAGTCGACTTCAATATCAAAGAATTCTATTCGAACAGGGTGTTCTTCAGTTAATGGGTAAATATCGACAATTCCCCCGCGCACACTGAATTCTCCTGGTGCCGCAACTTTTTGCTCTCTACGGTAACCCATTCTCACTAATGTATCTGCCAATTGATCAAACTCGACCTCTGATCCTAGTTCAATCGTAATATGCGACTGCTCAAATACCTCTTTTGGCGGCAATAATTTGCGAACGCCTGCTAAAGGCACAATAACAATGCCGGGTTTTCCTGATACGAGATAATCCAGTGCCTGCACTCTTTCTGCTCTGGCCTCCGGAGACGCAATCGCCATTTCTGCATGAATCATATCATCTACTGAAAATACAAATAACTGGTCATCAGGAACGAGACCAGTGAAATCTGTCAATAATTGGTTGGCGTGATACAAATTCTGTGTAACAATCACGATTTGTTTCTGCTTTTCTTTCAACAAAGAAGAAAGAAATAATGATCTAGCTGATCCGGCAATCCCCGTAACAAGCTGCGTCTGTCGTTCCCCTATACGAGAGAAGACTGTTTGAATCGATGGTTTTTCTATTAAAAAATTCGTTATAGTAGACAATAGTTTCCTTCTCCTTTTTCTGAAATACCTACTCGTTTATGATTTAAGGTCTTTAACTTAATTGAATTTTGTCATCGTGTCTTGAAAGCTTTTGCCTTCTGACCAGTACTTCACAGCATCAGCAGTCACTTTAACGGCTTCAAGCATATCTTGATGCACCTCTTTTTCAAATCCACTTAGTACATGAGAGACAACTGACTGGCTTGGGTAGGGTCTACCTACACCGATTCGAATACGATTAAATTCTTTTGTGCCAATGTGCTGGATAAGGCTTTTGATTCCATTATGTCCTCCAGCACTTCCCTTTGTTCTCAGACGAACTTTACCAGCAGGAAGGTCCATATCATCATATACAATGACGATATCTTCTTCTGTCAAATCATAATAATCCATCCAAGGTCTAATAGATCTTCCAGAATCATTCATGTAAGTCTGTGGTTTGATCAGTAAGACTTTCTCCGAACCAATCCGCCCTTCAGCATAGACAGACTCAAATTTACTTTTGTTAAATGCTAAACCCAACTGGTAAGCTAATTCATCTAAAGCGATAAAACCGATGTTATGTTTCGTATCACTATATTTTGCACCCGGATTTCCTAGGCCAATCACTAATTTCATATTCAAACTCCTCTTGATTTTTTGATATATACATGCAAAAAAGCTGAACAGATAAACCGTTCAGACTTTTATTTTTATTTATTGTTCTCTTACCTCTAATTATACCATAGTCGTATAACGAATAACATCTTTCTAACTTACATTAGGTCACGACAAAAGCCATGCTCGATGCTTTAGGTTTTCTTGATAAATTGATTTCTACAGCTTGGACAAGTAATTTTAATTTTACCTTTACCTTTAGGTACACGAACCGCTTTCTTACACTTTGAACAAGTATAGAATTTATAGACTTTTCTTTGTGCTTGTCTATTTTTCAGTTTTTGAATTTTTGTCGTAAGATTTTGTTTCATTGCACTATAATATCTGTATTCTTTGTAACGATTTGTTTTTTCTTTAGATAATATGCGTAAAACAGCATAGGCAATCAACGCAATCCCTATAACTGAAAGAATCATTCCGCCTATAAAGTTAGAAAGTACATTGATAATTAACCCTAACATCAGTAATACTTTTGAAAGCTCATCTATTCCGTAGCGTCCATTCATATAAAAAAGCATTTTTTGGATCCATTGCACAAGAATCATTCCTTTTTATTTTGTCTACTCAGTCTATCAAAAAAATGTTAAGAATTCGTGAATATCTGTCCTTTAAACGCTTTTAATTGAACACAAAAAACCGAAGTTTCCTCGAAAGGAAACTCCGGTCAATACTATTTTTTAATGAATGCTTACTCTTCTTCTGCAGGTGCTGCTTCCTCTGAAGATACGATAATTGTTTCGTGACGAACTAAATCTTCTGCGTTCGCTTCGTCTCCAACTTCCCAGCTATCATCATCTGAAACGCCAACTTCAAAAGTCATATCTTCTTCCGGTGTCGGTACAGCGTAGGTAAATCCGCCTTCTTCAACAGCAGGTTTTTCGATAACTTCTCCGTCAGAGATCACATAAGCAACGGGTTCAACCCCTTCTTCTGTTGCAGCAACAGATCCAGTAACAACGGCTTCTCCACTTACTGGAGAATAGACATATCCATCTGCAGTCCATTGTGCTCCAACAATTTCTAATTCAATTGCAGAAGTATAGCTTAAACTGTCAGAGTCGATGTCATCAATGATGTCCATTGCGCTATCACTTGAATCTTCTGTTTCAGTTGCTGACTCATCTGTTGTGTCAGTTCCTGTTTCTGTTTCTGGCTCAGTTGCAGCGTCCTCTTCACCAGAGTTACATGCACCTAGTAGTAATCCCGATACAGTTAAAAGCCCCACTAATTTTTTGTAATCCATTTTCTTGCTCCCCCTAATATACGTATTCCCTGTCCCGAACTTTTCAAGACAGTAAGACAAATTTTTCTTTCAAGATTATGGTACCATATAAAAGTTTTTATAACAATCAAATTTCCCTCAAGAAATTCCATATATTTTATTCCACTTTAAAATAACCCTATTATTAAAGGTGATTTTACTATTTAGGTGCGATAAAAAAGTGAAATCTACACAATTAAAAAATAATGATTAATATAACAATATAATTAGTTAGTTATATTAATCATTATTTATTTAGGTCGCTTCTTTTACTTTTTTAACGCTTCATAGACTGTGACAATTTTTTCAATCAATCTTTCGTCTTGAAGTCCAGTTACATCTTTTACCACTTCAGGTATTGTTTGCTCTTTAAGGTTAGCCTGAAGTTTTACACTTTCCTCATCAGCAACATCGTTATAGTGTAAAGCTTTACCTACTGTACTGACAAGAAAATCAACAGCGAGACCTCTTTCAGATGCTTCTCTGATTGGTCTGATAAATCGTTCGTCGTATCCTAATTTTCGGATAGGCGTTCTGCCCACTCGAGTAACTGCATCAGATAATCTTGGATTTTCAAAACGTGAAATGATTTTTTCAATGTAAGCTTCATGCTCTTCGGGGTCAAACGACCATTTTTCAACCAATAGCGCACCTGTTTCTTTAAGGACGCTCTTCACCTCATCAAGTACTGCTTGATCTTTTAAAGATTCATCGATTGTATTATAACCAGCAAAGGCCCCGTTATAAGCTACTGTTGCATGCCCAGTATTTACCGTGAATAACTTTCTTTCAATGTACGGTTCAAGGTCTTTGACGTAATGCACATGGTCTAATTTCAACTTAGAGTTTTTAGATTGTGTTGAACTGATGACCCATTCTTTATACGGTTCGACGGTTACTTTTAATGGATCTTCATGTGTCTGTTGGGGCACGATTCTATCAACTGCCGCATCCGGAAATCCAATGTACTTTTCGATATAGTCGATTACTTCAGCATCTTCAATATGCTTCAATACTTCAGCTTTCAAAAAGCTACTGCCACCAATCATATTTTCACAAGCTACAACATCTAATGGATCTTTACGATCTGCTTGATGTCTCTTTTGGATTCCTTTTGCGATTAGTGGAGCGATTCTAGGTAGGATATTCGGTCCAATAGCTGTTGTAATCAAATCCGCATTTACAATCTCATCGACTACTTCATCTGGGTTTTCTGCATTATTGATTCCATAAACATTGTTAACTAGGATCAATCGATTTTCTTCTGACGCTTCTTCAATGGTGTACTCTTTTTGTTCGTTCAAAGCGTCGATCACTTGTTTATTCACATCTACGAAAGCAATACGAGAATTATTTTGATTCAAAATCTCACCAATAAATCCTCGACCAATATTTCCTGCTCCAAAATGTACTGTCAGCATTATCCTTCGATACCTCCCAATAATTGTACGATTTCTTTTTCAGATTTTGCATCTGCCAGTTTTGTGACATTTTCAATTTCTGAACAATAGATCGCTATTTGAGAAAGCACTTCTAAATGATCATCTCCTGCCCCTGCAATTCCAATTAGGATCATCGCAAGCTTATCTTCTCCTTCTTCTCCAAAGTTGATACCGTTCGGCACTTGAACAACTGAAATACCTGTTTTGTCGATCAGTTGCTTGGCGTCTTCCTTACCATGAGGGATTGCAATAAAATTCCCCATAAAAGTAGACACTGTTTCTTCTCTTTCAAGCATAGATTCAATATATTCTGGCTGAACGTAGCCACCATCAACTAGCAATTGACCTGCTTTTCTGATTGCTTCTTCTTTATTGCTGAACGTTTGGTTTAAAACTACATTTTCTTCTCTTAAAATCGTCATATTCATCATCTCTCCTACTTTATTTTCTCTAAAAACAATTGATTTAAATGCTGTTGAATTTGCTTTTCTGATCCTTTGTTGAATAAGTTCAGATTGGCATCACTTTCCACTATAGATGCACTGATTGTTCCCATCATGTCTTGTGTCAATTCATCCATTGGATCTGGAGCAAGTAATAATAAAATACGATCTAGTTTCATTATCTTTCTTTCCATATTCATCATTTCAAATGATTCTGGAAGATCCACTATACTGAAATGCGCCTCTTTAATAGACGAATGCACACAGTGAAACAAACCTAGACCAGTATTTGGAATACCTATGGGTGCTGTAACCATTCTTTTTTCAAGTTTTTCTGATACAGCTAGCGGGTCAGTCAAAACGCTACCAGATAAATTTAAACAGATTTGCTGTAACGTCAATCTCAGCGTATCATAATTGCCTATCTTTTGAACAGAAAAGGACTCTAGTAATTGGTTCACTTTTGTGATTTTTGAAAAGAAATCCTGAAATGTCTGGTGTTCGACGCCTACTTTCAGGCTATTGTCAGCTTGTCTCAGCTTCTTGATCTTCTCACGTAGCACTTGTTCAATGTACTTACGAATACTCTTAAGCTCATCTTCCATTAGTAATGGCGTAACCACTTTATAATCTTTTTCAAATCCCTGTAGAAAAATCGTGGATAAAATCAGATCATACTGTTCGAAATTGAGCTGGTGTAACTGCGAAATTCTAGAAACATCAACAGTCGTTACTTCTGGAACGTTTTTCCTCAAACGACTTTCCAATATTTTGGCAGTCCCCATCCCGCTAGAACAGATAATCAGTACATTTAGTAATTGCGCACTGGAATTCCTTTCATATGCTGAAGCGAAATGAACAACTACATATAGTAATTCATTGAACTGAAATTCAAATTCAGGAAACAAGCCGGCCATTCGGTTCTGGATAACCGAGCTCAGTTCAGTGTATTCTTCGTGGATTTTTTCAAGAAGTGGGTTATTCACTTCAGGCATGGGTGCTTTGTTCCGCTGGATCGCCGCTGAGATATGAGCGAATAAATCCCGGAACAATGTCTCATCTTGATAAAACGGCATATACATATCTTCAGAAACCAGTCGAATCAATTCACGTACTTTGAAACTCAGCTGCAAGTCATAATCGTCTGAGAATTCATCTCTTAGTGGCACATTCAGTCCATCAATCTGGAGTGCCAGAAATACAATTTCTTCCTGTGATAAGGTTTTTAATCCATACCGTTCACTCAGGTCATTGAAGATCTCTTTTGAGATCCCTACGCTACGTTCGCGAACTTTGTCATTAATCTGATGCTCGTGGATTGCTTGTTTAACAGTATGGTTTTGTTTAATACGCATGACTGAAAACGTCAGAAACAAAATTAAACTTTGAAGTTGGGTATCATTGACGTCTTCAAACTGAAATTCCCCAAACTGTCTGACCAGTCGGTAAACCGTCTCCATAATATCGGGATCCAACACTTCTAAAAAGGGATTTCTACTTTCATGAAATGCATCTTTTGAAATAATTGCCTGTTCATCAAATAATTTAAAGAAATTGTATTCATTTAGTTCACTTGCAATTAATCCACTCACAATGAGTCGCAAAGACGCTTCAGAAGAGATCACTTTGATTCCGCGAGCTTTTCTTTTTACAATTTTAATATCATATTCTTTGAAAATATCTTCTATTATTTGCAAATCTTGCTGCACTGTACCTGTACTCACTTTCAAATCATACGCCAACGATTCTGTTTTCAGCTCTTCTTCTTCCAGAAGCAGCGTGATCATAAGCAAACTCTGTCTTTTTTGGGTGGTCAGTTCGTCAGATGCACTGTAGAGTTCCGATTTCAGTTCTTCTATAAATCCTTTATTTCCTTTAATGAAGTACCCTTCATTTTTTTTATATAGCTTCAACTGATATTGGGCTAGTGTACTTTCAATACTAGATAACTCACGGTAAACAGTCCGCGTACTCACATCCAATTGGCTAGCTAGATAATTGATCGTGATTCCGTTTTTTTGATTCAACAATAATTCTAATATAACTTTTTCTCTATTTGAGATGTACAGGTCGTTCACCTCTTTTCGTAGTTTACCTTCTAGGTTTAGTATACAGAAAACAAAGAAAACAGTGAATTTCTCCACTGTTTTCCGTGCTCTCAAATATTTAACCCTATTTGTTTAACTCGGTTACTAGGACTGATTTTTTATTTTTTCAACGATTTCATCGTACTTAGGACTACCTAAGAAATTGTCTACAGATACATGAACTGCACTAGGCGTACGTTGTGAAGCTCTTTCTGTTAATTCTTCTTGGGTGATGATCAATAAACCTTCTTCATCCTGCAAGTTATTGATTGAAGAGTTGGTCACGTTGATGCTTAACCCAGCTTCTTTTACTTTTTTCTTCATCAGTGAAGCACCCATTGCAGATGATCCCATCCCTGCATCACAAGCAAAGATGATTTTGTTTACAAGTGTGTCTTCTACTGCATCCACACCAGTTGCAACATCTCCAGCACCTACTGCACCAGCATCGTTCATTGTTGTTTGACCTTTCGATGTTGCTTTATTGGCACTTGATTTCGCAATTGCTGCGTCTAACGCTTCATCACTATCCTCTGTACGATCTAATTTCAAGACTAATGCGCCTACCGCGAATGATGCAGCTGCTGCTACAAGTACACTTGAAATAACAGCGATATAAGATCCATTAGCTGTTGCACCTAATACCGCAAGAATCGAACCTGGTGAAGCTGGCGAACGCAATGCGCCTCCTAGAAGTACGTTTGTTAATGTCCCAGAAACACCACCTGCGATAGCTGCTAAGAACATTGCTGGTTTCATTAGTACATATGGGAAGTAAATTTCGTGAATCCCACCGATAAAGTGGATAAATACCGCACCAAATGATGAAGATCTTGCTGAACCTTTACCAAACACCATATAAGAAAGTAAAATTCCAAGACCCGGTCCAGGATTTGCTTCAAGCAGGTAAACGATTGATCTACCAGTTTCAGCTGTTTGTTGCGCACCAAGTGGTGTAAAGATACCGTGGTTGATAGCATTATTTAAGAACAATACTTTAGCTGGTTCAATAAATACGTTAACCAGCGGAAGTAAGTTAGCATTGATAATCCATTCTACCCCAGCAGCCATTGCTTGGTTCAACCCTAAGAAGATTGGACCAATAGCAGCAAAAGCTATTAACGAAAGGACGAAACCAATAATACCACTTGAAAAGTTATTAACAAGCATTTCAAGCCCTGTCGGAATTTTATCTCCAAAAAAGTCATCAAATTTCTTGATTGCATAACCACCTAGTGGTCCAACCCCCATTGCTCCAAGAAGCATTGGTGCATCGGGTGCTCCCATAATCACACCCATTGTTGCAATAACCCCTACAACTGCTCCACGCTGACCGTGAACCATGCTACCACCTTGATAAGCAATCAAGATTGGAATCAGATAGTTAATGATTGGTCCAACCATTGTAGCTAAATTTTCGTTAGGTAAAAAACCGTCTGGAATAAATAGCGCTGTCAAAATCCCCCACGCAATTAACGCTCCGATATTCGGCATAACCATTCCACTTAGGTATGAACCTAGACGTTGAATAGCTGATTTCCCACCTTTACTCTGTGTCTGTTGCATTATGCATTCTCCTTTTGTATCTATATTTTAAAATAATTGCTCTCTTTACTCTTTTATTGTAAGCGCTCCGTTTTAGGAATACTAGTCCAAGTAGTACGAGCTTTGTCACAACCCTTTTGACAAACTCCTAGTTATGACACTTGTTTTGAAAAAAGCTCTCCTCATATTTAGATTCTTAACCAAGAACGTCTTTTCGCTTAACAATCTAAAGTCTCCTATCTCAAACTTTAGATTGTTAAGTGAAACATCAGCGATACTCTATTTCCATTGTCATGTATACCAATTTTATTTATTATTCCAAGGTTCTATTTGACAAACGTCTTCAATGATTATAATATTGTGATGCGTCAAGGAAACAAATTACAAAAAAACAGTATATACCAATTGATTTTTGGTCTATACCTTAAAAAAGAAAGAAGGAAAACAAATATGTGCGGAATCGTAGGATATATTGGACATAAAGATGCAAAAGAGATTTTATTAAAAGGATTAGACACTTTAGAATATAGAGGATATGACTCAGCTGGTATCTATGTTACTGATGAATCAGATAATGGTCATTTATTTAAAGAAAAAGGCCGCATTGCTGCACTTCGTGATAAAGTTGACAATTCTGTTACTGCTTATTCAGGTATTGGTCATACTCGTTGGGCAACACATGGTGTGCCAAGTGTTGAAAATGCTCATCCACACCAATCTACAAGCGGTCGTTTCACTATTGTACATAATGGTGTAATCGAAAACTTTGAAGAAGTAAAAGATGCTTATCTATCAGATGTTCACTTCCACAGTACTACAGATACCGAAGTAATCGTTCAATTAATTGCTTGGTTTGTAGAAACTGAAGGTTTGGAAACAATCGATGCATTCAAAAAAGCAACCGTTACACTTAAAGGGTCATACGCTTTAGCTTTAGTGGATAGCGAAGCTCCAGATACTTTGTATGCTGCTAAAAACAAATCTCCTCTATTACTTGGAACTGGCGAAGGATTTAATGTTATTTCTTCTGATGCTATGGCAATGGTACAAGAAACGACTCAATTCATTGAATTGATGGATGGCGAAGTGGCTACTTTAACAAAAGACTCAATCAAGATTGAAGATCTAGCTGGAGAATTAATCGAACGTGACAGCTACACTGCTCATATCGATGCAAACGACCTGGATAAAGGAACTTACCCATACTACATGATCAAAGAAATTGATGAGCAGCCAGCTGTTATGCGTAAACTTGTTCAACAATATCAAAATGAAGAAGGTCAACTTGAAGTTGATGAATCTATTCTAAAAGAAATCCAAGAAAGTGACCGTATTTACGTTGTCGCTTGTGGTACAAGTTACAACGCTGGATGGGTTGGTAAACAACTTCTTGAACGTGTAACTGGAACACCTACTGAAGTGCATTTAGCGAGTGAGTTTGCTTACAATACGCCACTATTGACTAAGAAGCCATTTTTCATCTTCTTATCTCAGTCTGGTGAGACTGCTGATAGCCGTCAAGTGCTTGTTCAAGTAAACCAAGCTGGTTACCCTTCATTAACACTTACAAATGTACCTGGCTCAACGTTGTCACGTGAAGCTAAGCACACATTATTGTTACACGCTGGACCAGAAATTGCAGTTGCTTCCACAAAAGCCTATACAGCTCAAATCGCTGTTCTTGCGATTCTATCTGAATGTGTAGCTAAATTTAATGGAGTAGAACACTCTATTGATGTAGCTCACGAGTTAGGTATTATTGCAAATGCGATTGAAACGGTTATTGACGATCACGAAATTTTTGAACACCTATCTGTTACTCACTTAAGTACTAGCAAAAATGCTTTCTATATCGGACGCGGTATTGACTACTATATCGTTATGGAAGCAGCATTGAAATTAAAAGAAGTTTCTTACGTTCAAGCTGAAGGCTGGGCTTCTGGAGAGTTGAAACACGGAACGATTGCTTTGATTGAAGAAAACACACCAGTTATCTCTATTATTACGGATGAAGTATCTGGTCCGCATACTAGAGGGAACGCTCACGAAGTGATTTCTCGTGGTGCACACAGTATGATCATTTCTATGGAAGGTCTGGATCGCCAAGAAGATGCATACGTACTTCCTAAAGTTCATGACTTGTTGACTCCACTGATCAGTGTTATCCCAACTCAATTGATCGCATACTACACTGCGCTACACCGTGGTAACGATGTAGATAAACCTCGTAACCTTGCAAAATCTGTTACTGTAGAATAATCATCTAAATCTTTTTGTCCCCCTTAAGCAATGGTCGCTTTCAGACCTACTTAAGGGGGTTCTTTTATTTGTTTTTAATTCGAACAGAAATTTTCACTACAAACTCTTCATAACCATTTACTGATAAATCGTCTAAAAGCGTTTCTTCATAGAAGTATCCTTCAATCTCTATTTGGTTTTCTTCTATATAATTAATCATTTTTTTGTAACTGACTGGAAGTTCCGTTTGAGTATTATCATGATAGAACACAATATACTCTCCAGCTTCTTTTACAAAGTTACTATATCGTCTTTCTGACACAGTTGTATAAATAGAGTCATAAATTTCGTAATCCTTTTTCAATATCTTTTCAGAATGAAGCATCCAGCCGATCGACCTTGATAATGCGGATTTCTTTTTGATGGATTGCAAGCTTTCAAAATGACTTTGCATACTCTCAAGAAGAATATCTTCATCCACAACTGAGCCCGCTTTTGTAGTAAACATAAATGAGGGCTTCATGAATTCAATTTCCACTTTATTAACGTCTTTCTCAATGGCTTCAGTTGTATTAGCAATTCTATTGTTCAAAACTTCTTCCATGGACTGTAATTCTGAAATTTTCTTATGTAAAACCTTTTTTTCTGTGTTTAATAATTTTACGAGATTTTCTGGTGACTTATGATTCATATAGCTCTTCACTTCGTCTAATGAAATTCCTAGCGTTTTAAGTAGCCTTATGGCCTCAAAAACTTCCGTCTGATAAATCGAGTAATACCGATATCCGTTATCTTTTTTCATTTCAGGAGAAAAAATTCCAATTTTATCATAATAAAATAAGGTATCTTTTGGGACTCCTACTAAATCGGCGAACTGTCCTGTTGTTAAATAATATTTTTTTTGCATGAATATCTGAATACCTCCTTGACTATGGGCTTACTCCATAGTTTATTATAGCAAATAGATTAAAAATAGGAGCATTGATATGAATAAGACAAATTATTTAGGACAAAAACACACTTTTACTTCTCTCGTGAGTTACGCTATGCCAACGATTATTATGATGATTTTCACTGCTATTTACACGATGGTTGATGGCATATTCGTTTCCAGATTTATCAATACAACTGCACTTTCAGCCATTAATATATTCTCCCCAGTATATGGTTTAATATGGGCAATCGCTTTGATGTTCGGTACAGGGGCGAATGCCATTATCGCTAGGCAATTGGGACAGAAAAAGACCTTAGAAGCGAGGAAAAACTTTTCCCTCATCATCATAACTAGCCTTGTTTTCGGTGTTTTGTTAACTATATTCGGTCTACTATTGTTACGGCCAATGCTGTCGGTACTAGGTGCAGACGAAAGCGAAGCTTTGAATGAATTTACAACTATTTACGGAGGAATCATTATTTCTTTTATTCCTTTAACTTTTTTACAAATTTTATTTCAGAACTTCTTTGTTACTGAAGGAAAACCTCATTTCAATCTCATCATTACGATTATTGGAGGGGTAGCGAATATCGTACTAGATTATCTATTTATCGTTCCATTCAATATGGGGATTGCCGGAGCTGCATTAGCAACGGGAATCGGTATGGCTATTCCAGCGATTATCGGCGTCTGGTACTTCTTCAGATCTGAACGAACTAGCTTGAAATTTGTTAAACCCGATTTAGACTGGACGTTCTTAATTAAAACCTCTGTGAACGGTTCTTCTGAAATGATTTCCAATATCGCAGCTTCTGTGACTATTTTCGCTTTGAACCTATTAATGCTCCAATATTATGGAGTTGATGGGGTTGCTGCTATTACGGTGATTAATTATATATTGATGTTATTAACGGCTATTTTTATGGGATACTCGGCTGGTATTGCCCCTATTATCAGTTACACTTATGGAGATGAAAACCATAAACAGCTACAGAACACTGTAAAATACAGCTTTGGGTTTATTCTAGCTGTATCTCTCGCAACGCTTTTAGTTACATTTCTATTTGATACTCAGATGATTTCGATCATGATTTCTCCTGAAACACGTGCATACGCGATTGCAGTTGAAGGATTTAGCTTGTTCAGATTTGGTTTTGTTTTTATGGGCTTCAACATTTTTTCTTCTATGTTATTTACTGCTCTTTCAAATGGAAAAATCTCTGGTATCATATCTTTCTTAAGAACTTTCGGTTTAGTTCTTATTGGATTTTTAGTTCTACCAATGATCATACAAGAAACCGGTATTTGGATTACTATTCCATTAGCAGAATTTATTTCTATCATGATTTCTATTTACTTTATCTTTAGAAAAAATAAGGTCTATAACTATTTGCCTTCTTTTAAGAAGAACGCTAAAATTTAGAGTATGCTTTACCCTTCCGACAGACTTTCTCTACACTAGAATGACAAATGTTTACTATATTAAGGAAGTGATGTATTGTATCGTTTGAAAAGACTTTTATTGGATAAAATCCATCAAATTAATAAACCTATGATCATTGGTATTTCTGGTCATGGTGCGGCTGGCAAAACTACATTCGCTCTTTCTTTGATTGAAGAACTTGGAGAACAGGCAGTCAATTATTTGAATACGGATCCCTATATTGTAAATTCAAGCGTTAGGAAATATACGACGATTGAATATTCCTATATGGATTCTCTTCATAGATATAAGATGACTGCCTGTCATCCAGATGCCCATTATACACTCGCTTTAGAAAGAGACCTGTCGATGATTCAAAGAGGTTTTTCTTTTCCAACGATTGATGTTTCTTATCTAGAACAAAAAATAGTCTCTTCTGAGAAATCTATTACGATAGTTGAGGGTATGAGTGTTGCCTTTGTCAATCCAGAATTACTTGATGTATCGGTTTACCTTTATACTGATGATAATACGGAATGGATACGACGGACCGATCGCGATGTATCTGATAGAGGCAGGAGTTTATCTTTTCTAACAGATTCTCATAACGAAAGACGGATTCAGTACACTGAGTTTATGCATCCTTTCAGCGAACATTTCGATATTATTGTTAAACATACGGAAAATGAAATCAAAATTGAAAAAGGCTATTAGCCAAAAAGAATCCTCCTCCAGTTCAAATGAATTGGAGGAGGATTCTTTTTTTTAGTTTATGCTTCAGTAGGTTGAGTAGCTTGAACCCCGCCTTCTTCAACTTGTTCGATGCCTTCAGTACCCTCAGTTTCCAGCTTATACGCTTTTTGATCTACAATTCTAAAGAATGGATAGTAAATTCCTGCTGAGAGTAAGATCTGCACCATCTGCCAGGCTCCCCCTCTCCAACCACTGAGTAAGAATCCAGAAATGATTGGTGGGGTTGTCCAAGGAATATTCGCACCATTTGCGTAAGGTACAAAACCAGCTGACATCACGAAGTAAGTCAAGGCCGACATGACGAGTGGCATCAATAAGAATGGAATCATCATGATTGGGTTTAAAACAATAGGAAGTCCAAAGATCAGCGGTTCATTGATATTGAACAAACCAGGTACAATAGCTAGTTTACCTAATGTCTTATATTGTTCCGATCTGGCAAACATGATGATACAAAATGCCAAACCTAAAGTAGCCCCTGATCCACCTAATTTAACAAAGTTATTATAGAATTGTGCATTAATAATATTCGGTAAGATTTCTCCAGATGCAAATGCCGTAGCATTCTCTGCAGTTAGATTCAACCATATCGGATTCATTACTGCACCAACAATGTTCGCACCGTGAATACCAAATGACCACAGTAAGCCTTCAAAGATAAAGATCATGAACGTCGTCGGTAATGTTCTAGACAAAGCTAGTAGTGGCGTTTGTAGGATCTCAAAAATAAAGGCATGTGCTGTTTCATAAGAAACTAAACTAAATCCGATTCGTATAAAGTTGAAAAGAATAATGACAATAAATCCAGGTACGAGCGCTGAAAAGGATCTTGCGACATTTGAAGGTACAGAATCCGGAAGTTTAATAACCTAACCTTTTTGAATCACTAATCTATAAATTTCTGTCGCTATAATAGCTGAGATCATTCCAACAAATAAACCACTCGCACTTAGATTTAACATTGGAATTCCTCTAGCTTCGTTTGCAGCTGTAATCGTCGGTGTTAAAACAAAGAACGCTACTAGAGAAATCAGAATTGCACCAACATCATCCACTTTGTAATAGTTAGCCAACGATTTAGCCATACCAATCATAACAAAAGGTGTCATAATCTCCATTGTCATGTCATAAGGAACTTGAAAATACGATTTCCAATCGGCTCCGAGCAATCCTTCCATAAATCCTGGGTAACTCTCAATAGGTAAATTGGCAAAAAGTAAGAAAATAGATCCAATAATAAGTAAAGACATAGCCCCAAAAAATCCCGCCTTGACAGTGGTCAAGTAACGATTTGAATCTAATTTAAATGCGATAGGAGAAAGTACATCCGATAATTTATTCAGTGCGTTTTCCATTTATAAAACCTTCTTCCTCAAAATAGTCAAAACTTAATATTAAAGCGATTTCATTTTAAAATGATGATCCTTTGAATTTTCTCTGATTCATAATGTGAGCTCAAGAAAATTTCTTTTCTATCATTATGCACCTTGAGAGTATAAAGAAAACTAAAACTGAAAAGTTATAACCTTTTCTATAATTCAATTATATGTGGACACCATATTTTAAGCAAGCGTTTTCTTTGTTGTTATATCAACGTTTACAGTGTGTAATCCATTACATATGCGTCGTTGTCACTTATCTAGTTCAAAAATTTTTTTCATTATAACTCTTCATTGAATTTATACATAAAGAACTTATAAAAAAGCAACATCTATCGCTTAAAACCATAAAAAAGGAGCATGCTCAGTCACATGCTCCTTTTCTTTATTTGAATGAAAGGTACATCCGGTCGATCATGTTCGTGATTCTTTGACCGATTTCTGTATAAGTTTTAGTTGGAAGATTCGCTAAAGATACTCTTACGGTCCATTTACTTGAACCAAAAGCCTCAGACTTCAATAACATTAATTGCTCTTCTCTTGCGAGTTTAGTGACAATGTCTGTCATAGACCAGTTGGTTTGAATATACTCGACGAAGGATTCTTCATATTTTTCTTTCAACCACCATTCGAAGTCGATTTCACAATAATAAGCGGTATTTAACTCTTTAATCGGCATTCGCATGCCTAGAGAATCATATAGAGCTTTCCCTCTCTCCTGACAAATCCCAATAACTTCTTTTTTATAAACATCTTCTGTATCCAGTAATGCATACAGACTAAACAAAGTCATCATCACTTGCTGTGGAGCCGATAGACCTGCCGCATGATTCAAAGCGACCGACCGACTATCAGCCACCATCCGGTCAATAAATCGAATTGATTCAGGATCTGAGGTAAGCGTTGCATAACGATTATTTAACTCGGCTTTCTTATTTTCCGGGAGTCGAGCCAATCGATCATCGAATATATTTTCTTTTGCGACTGCAATCGTCCCTATTCTCCATCCAGTTGCACCAAAATATTTTGAGTAAGAATAGATGCACGCTGTATTATAAGGCAAAACAGTAAATAACGAAGTAAATTGATTCAAGAAAGTGCCATATACGTCATCTGACAGAATCATCAAGTCTGGATTATCTTTTTCAACGATATCAATTAACTGATCAATCGAGTCACCATAAATTGCGTTAGCAGTAGGATTACTTGGATTGACGACAAAAACCGCTTTGATGGCCTCATCTCTTAAACGATCCAACTCTTCTTTAGGAAACTGATAACTTGTTTCTCCATTAATTGTCACGAGCTCTGAGCGAATATAATGTACATTAAATCCGTACTCAGGTAGTTCTGGTATTTCCATATAAGGTGCAAAAGTAGGAATCAGTAAAGCAATGGTATCCCCTTGATTTAATAAGGCATTGTTCACTAAAGAATTGAATGTATAAACAATTCCCGCTGTTCCACCTTCTACTGCAAATACATCGAATGGTGCACTTTTTGAATCAAATAATTCATGATGCAAATACTGTTTGATCGGTTCTTCACTGGCATTTAAAATACGTTCTGGATGTGGGTAATTGTCTCCAATCACATCATCTAGCATTTGTTTCAACCAAGCTTCTTTTGACAACCCCATTAAGTGGTTACCTTTTTCCCAGATCTCTCGAAGTAAATCAGCTCCTTGCGTCTTTTTGGAGTCTAAAAAAGTTTCGAACCTTTTTGATCTACTATCATCTTCCTTGATCATTCCAGCGATTTGTCTGTTTTCTCCAAGCATTGTTTCTTTGACTGCAAATTCCCCTAATAGGAAAAAAGCTTCTCTTGGTATAGGTGCCGTCCAGTTCGGGTTCCCTCTACCTGCATTCAAAAATTCTTTCGTATTAGGGGTTTTTTGCATTTGCTCTTCTAAATAAAGATTCAATTCAAAAGGGCTTAGACTTTCAAGATCCTGCTTCAAAATTCCACTCCTAGTTTTTTTGTAATCATTTTATTTTTTCTCCACTTGTAATTGTAACAAAGATATTGAAAGACCCCAAGTCTATAGAACATTAGACAAAAAATTTATATAAATTCTCATATAAGCCTCTTATTATGTGAACAATTTAATGAATAAACGAGCTGTTCAGCAAAAAGACTAGCCTTCCTATAAATCAAGAAGGCTAGTCTCTTATTTTCTAATATTGTTCGAACCAATCAGTGATCGCATTCATTCTTTCAAGGCGTAGATTGGGTAGACCCATTCTCGAAAGTCCATGACTGGATTTGGGGAATGTGATCAATTTTGTATCGACCTTATGTTTCTTCATCGCGATATACATTTGCTCTGCTTGTTCTTGTGGACATCTTAAATCTTCTTCTCCATGAATAACAAGTAGCGGTGTATTTACATTCTCAGCATATGCTAGAGGAGACATTCTCCAGAGTTCTTGCATCTCGCTGAGATCATGTTGCAACTGAAATTCTACGAAATGAGGGCCAATGTCACTTGTTCCATAGAAACTAATCCAATTAGAAATACAGCGTTGTGTAACGGCGGCCTTAAATCTATCCGTATGTCCAACAATCCAGTTCGTCATGAATCCACCATAACTACCACCTGCAACATATAACTTTTCTGTATCAATTTCCGGGTGTTGCTCTAGAACGTAATCTGTTCCAAGCATTAAATCTTCATAGTCTTTGTTACCGTAATCACCTAAGATTGAAGCAACAAAATCCTGACCATAGCCATTTCCTCCGCGCGGGTTCAGTAAAATGACACCATATCCTTGAGCAGATAATTTTTGCATTTCATGGAAGAAGGTTTCTCCATAACAAACTTGCGGTCCACCGTGAACATAAAGAATTGCTGGATGTTTTTCTTTTTTTTCAACGGGAGGCATATACCATCCTTGAATATCCCAGTCGTCTGCCCCTTTATACCAGAACATTTCTGGTTCCACGATTGTGTATTCAGAAACCACATCCGCATTCGGATCATATAATTTTTCAATTGCACCAGTTTTTAAATTTAGTAAGCCAACCTCACTCGGAATCGTTGCTGTCGAGTATGTCACAGCCACTCTATCTTGTTCATCTGTTAGCTCTCCACCAGTGAACTGAACTTTCTCATCGACAAGTTTCTCTAACTTCCCTTTTCGATTCCCCTTATAGATTTGCAACTTTCCGTGTTCTGTTACTGGGAAAAGATAGTTTTCATTATCTAGCCACTGCACTGGAAAGTCAGATACATTCTGCTGGAAATCTCCGATGATCGTATCACCTATTTCCGCATCCAAGTTTTCGGTTAAACAGACAAGTGTTTGTTGATTTACATCGTAGCCATAAAGCTTGGCTTGCGATACAAATGCAAATTTAAAATCATTCCCTACTAAAAGATAGAAATCTTCAGCCTCGTTTGCTGCTACAAACTGGAAACTACCTTGGGGAATTTCTTTTGTAAGGGTAGTTGTCTTTTTTGATTCAATAAAATACTTATAGACGCTCCCCCCATAAACCCATTCATCTTCTGGATCTAGCTTGTCAGAAACCAAAAGATAACTTTCATCTTTTGAAACATAGCTTAATCCAACTGGACGATCTTTTTCCAAAATAAGCTGGTCATTTTTAGTCGCGATATCTACTTTTTTGATCTGATAAGTGAGATCTACGGGATTAACACCTCTTCCATCCATTTTATATTGAAGGGTCGTAATAACTTTAGGTTCTGGGTGCTTTTTCTTGTCTTTCATCTCTTCATTTTTATTGGCATCTGAATCTTCATTTGTTTTCTTTGAAGTCTGATAATAAACACTTGCACTATTACTAGTCCATTCATACGAAAATACACCATTTTTTTCTGAAGTTAATTGAGAAGCTGAACCTCCAGATAGTGAAATTAAAAAAATTTGAGTTTTTTTATCTTCTGTATTATTTGAAAGATAGGCCAACCACTTACCATTAGGAGAAATACTGATTTCCACATTAGCAGATCCACTATCTCCCCAGTGGGTTTTCTCTTCAGTCTTTTGATGTACACTATAAATAGAGGTACGGTATTCATTTGTTTGTTCTTTCAGATTCGTTTCGACAAAAAAAACATGATCTTTCCACACTTTTGGTTGTGAAACAGTTTTTAAATCAAATAGGCTTTCTGGTGTTAAAGTTTTCAAAATCAAATCATCCTCCATTTTTAGCGTACATTAAAATATAACTATTCATTATAAAACCACTTTAAATACTTAGCTTACTACATATTTAAAAATTCAAAAATAGCTTCAACATTAGTAAAATGAATATAACTACTTATCTATTCTAATTTACGCATAAATAACTTAATACAATTCTGCCACTCCTACGTTAGATAGTCAATAGTATTTAATGATAAATTTCTAATCAAATAAAACTACATGTATATTCAGCTAATTACCAATAATTTCTTTTGATTATTTGATGATAATACTGTACTCAATTCAAGTTTGTGATATAATGAACTTGTAAGGGATAGTTTAATTTTAAGAGGAGCGTGTTCACATGAGTTCACTAAATGACAAACAAAAAATCATCTTAATCGGGGATGGCGCCGTAGGATCTAGTTATGCTTACTCTCTGATCAATCAGAATATCGGTCAAGAACTAGGTATTATTGATGTTAATCGAGACAAAGCTGAAGGCGATGTGATGGATTTAAGTAGTGCTCTCGCTTTTACCGCGCCTAAAAAACTATATGTTGCTGATTATGAAGATTGCTCAGATGCTGACTTGATCGTCTATACTGCTGGCGCAAATCAAAAACCTGGAGAAACAAGACTTGATCTAACCGAAAAAAATCTACGTATAACTAAGAGCGTTGTGGATAGTGTTATGGCAAGTGGTTTCAATGGTATTTTCTTAGTCGCAACAAATCCCGTAGATATTTTGACTTATGCCGTATACAAATGGTCTGGGCTACCTTCTAAACAAGTTATTGGTTCTGGTACTTCTTTAGATAGCGCTCGGTTCCGTCAAGCGATTGCAAACCTTTTAGACGTCGATGTAAGAAATGTTCACGGTTATATCATCGGAGAACATGGCGATACTGAATTCCCAGTTTGGTCTCATGCTAATGTAGCTGGTCTACAAATCAATGAATGGTTAGAACACAACCCTGATACAGATGAACAAGCGCTGGTAGATATCTTCTTCTCTGTAAGAGATGCAGCTTATACAATCATTGAGAAAAAAGGCGCTACTTTTTATGGTATCGGTGTTTCTCTAGCAAGAATCACTCGAGCGATTTTAAACAATGAGCACGCTGTTCTTCCGCTATCTGTCTATCTGGAAGGTCAGTATGGAGAAAATGATATTTACCTTGGTACACCCGCCATAATTAATCGTGGTGGAATCAAAACGATTATTGAAATTCCGTTAAATGATTCTGAAAAAGAGAAAATGAAACATTCAGCACAGACAATCAGAGAACACTTGGATGAAGTAATCAAAAAGAGTCCTGATTTAGCTTTCGAATAATGACCTTTAGCATGAGTCTACATAGATTCATGCTTTTTATTACACTTTAAAGAACGGGCATTTACTGTTTATTTATTTTTATAGAGGATCATTATTGACGGTTAAAAAAGATCATTCGGATAAATTATACCCGAATGATCTTTTTTAACTTTTTCTGCTGAGTAATTGTTTAGTCAATTGATAAATAATCTCTTTCTCTTTCGTATCTGGTAAAGACAAGATTTTTTTCAATGATTTTTCCGTGTATTTTTCTGCTAGTCGTTTCGCTTCAATTATTCCATCCGATTCAATAACCAACTGACGCACTTTTTTTGCCTCTTCTTCTGTCATCTGTTCTTTCTTCTCTAGTAAAGGGAGCAACGCACGACGATTTTTTCGCATGGCAAAAATTAGTGGTGCAGTATAAATTCCTTGTCTAACATCTTCTAGAACCGGCTTACCAAATTCCTCTGAGGATATTGTGTAATCCAAAATATCATCTAATATCTGAAAGGCCATCCCCATATGACTACCTATGTGATAAGCAATCCTAGCTCTCTTTTCTGTTAATCCACCTTCAAGTGCTCCCGCATAGCACGATAAAGCAAATAACTGTGCTGTTTTTCCAGATATTTGTGTGAGATATTGTCGGATTGTCATATCCGTATGATGATACAGCCTCATCTGATCCAGCTCACCCATTAAGATTCGTTCCATTCCTTTTGTATTGATTTCAAACTGCTGATTACTTTTTGCATATTGTGCAAGTAATCGAAAGGAGACTGTAAACAAATAATCTCCTGCATAAACAGCAGCATTTTTTCCATAACGAGACTGAATCGTTTCCTGTCCCCTTCTTTTTGGTGAATCATCTATGATATCATCATGGATCAGCGTGGCTGTATGAAGCAATTCGATTGAAGCAGCTACTGCTTGTGCTCGTTTTGCATCATGTTCTGATCCGAATGTCGAAAAAAGAAGAGTATACGCTGGTCTTAGCATCTTCCCGCCTTTATTGAAGACATCTTTTAAAACGGTTTCCACTTCTTTGTTCCGCATCTGAATCGAACCTTCGATGAGCTTAGTTACTTCTCCTAGTTCGGTCGCTAATTCAGGATACGGTTCCCATATCGAATGTAGTTTCATTGGTATCTCCTTTTAATCCCATAAGTTAAAAAAAGTGAAAGCGAGCTGTTTCCCCCGCCTCCACTCTGTTTAGTTCTATTCAATTTTTATGTGTGTATAGACGTACTTTTTCCATACCAGATGGTGCCCGCTTTCTTTTGTATCCACGGAATGACATAATAGTCCAGACCGAATGCTCGACCGGATCCATTCATTAACGCGATGGCTACAAAGATAAACCAGATGTTTACCCAGTAGAACATTCCAGAAAGTGTAAATGATAAAACTAAGCCGATGGTTGCTGCGCTCGTTAACCAAGTGAATAATCCAAAAATTAGAGCTAATGCAATCGCGATTTCAACACATGTCATAAATTTCTGGAAGAATAGAGCCATTTCTGTATTAGGTATCAAAATTTTCATTATACTCTCAAACCAGCCAGGTGCGTGATCTAAAATCATCATCGGCTGTTCTCCGTACGCATAGCTTAAACCGAATATTGGTTTCGCAACCTCTTCAACAGCTTCTGAAGCTCCGGAAGTTGGATTTTGAAGCCATGAGAATGGCAGCAGTACCTGATCTTTAAACCAACTCTCCGACCCTAATATACCAAACGCTTTCTTCAAACCTTCTACTAACCACATGCTACCATAAAATACCCTTAGAGGAACACTCCATAAAACATTGCCATATCTAGAAAGGTGTCCGCGGAAAATATTTCGCTTGTGTTTGATATGGAAAAATTCATGAAAGATGTATTGTGTCATATAATAGCCTGACCGAATATCAAAGAAGTACTTTAAATTCACAATATGTTTCATCAAAATAGCAAGAAAACCGCTTAAATGAATTTTATCGAATAGGTAGGCTACACCATAGGTTGATCCTACGGACACCAACGTACCTTGATAATTCGATTCGTGAGGATGTTTTTCTCCACCTTCTATTTTAGCCACAATATTTTTTGCTGCTGTGTGTCCTGTTTGTTCCGCTGCTTGAACAATCTGTGGTGTAGGTTTTCCGTTTTCTTCATAGTAAACCAAGTCTCCAATGACATAAACGTCTTCTAGATCTTTCGCTTCCATATACTCATTCGCAACTAATCTTCCAGCACGTGCTTTTTCAGTTCCGAAATCTTCTATATCTGAATTTGCTTTTACACCGGCTGCCCAAATAAGTGTATGCGTCGCTAGTACTTCCTCTGTTTTCAGTTCAACTGAATGCGCCGTAACATTGACAACTGGCGCTTCCGTTAATATGCGTACTTTCTTTTTACGTAAGTATTTTTCTACTTTACTAGAAGAAACTTTAGGAATCGTACTCAGTATTTCTGGAAGTGCTTCGACTACAATTAATTCAATTTCACTCGCATCGATATGATATTTTTCTGCAAGGACAGGTTTCCAATCAACTAATTCCCCAATCATTTCAATTCCTGTTAAACCAGAACCGCAAACAACGAATCTAAGCATTGCTGCTCTTTTCTCTAAATCGCGCTCTCTAGCAGCTAGAGCAACAGTATCTTCTATATGACGTCTGATACGAACAGCGTCTTCCCATGACCATAGCGTAAAACCATTTTCTTTAACACCAGGGGTCCCAAAGTCGTTCGCTTCTCCACCCATACCAAGTACAAGATAGTCATATTTGTATTGACCATTTTCTGTGACCACTGTTTTGTCATCATGATTAAGTTCAATAACATTATCCGTAACAAGTTGAACGTTTTTTCTTCTAGAGAATAAGCGCTGTAAATCATACTGGATGGCATCTGGTTCAACTCTTCCTCCAGCAACCTCATGTAATTCTGTCATATAAGTATGATATGGATGACGATCAATCAAAGTAATCTCTACTCGATTGTTTTTCTTCAGCTTTTTTGAAAGTAGTTTCGCAGCAGATACTCCCGCAAAACCTCCTCCAACAACAACAACATTAATCTGTGGCATAATGGTATACTCCTTTAAGATACTTATTATTTGTGAATTAATTTCAATCATTATTGATAATTTATTCACAAATTAATTTACATGTTTATTATAACTAATATGAGATAGTTTGTCTATATAATCTTTATTTTCTTTTTAAATTCACCCCTTAAGCTATAAATAGAGAAGTTTACTACCTTTTATCAGAAAAAGAAAATAATTATTAACAATTATTTGTGAATATATAGACAATATTATTTTAGTGTTGTATACTACACTTGTTAAATACTTATCAAGAGAATTCTTCTTTTGATTATCATACTTATTATGGAGGGAATACTATGTTTATCAAAAAAGGTATCATGTTCGCAACAACATTATTTGCTTCAACAATCGTATTAACAGCTTGTGGAAATTCGGATGATTCAGCATCTAACGCTAACGAAGGCACAACAGAAGAAACCTCTTCTGCTGAACTACAAGATGGCACTTATTCTTTAGAAGAAGAAAACTTTGATGAAAATGGCTGGCGCGTTTTGTTTGATTTAACTGTCAATGACGGCAAAATTACAAAGTCAAATTACGATTATGAAGATGCAGACGGAAATTTGAAATCTGAAAATGAAGAGTATCAGAAAAATATGTCTGAAAAGGTTGGCGTTGGTCCAGCTGATTATATTCCTCAGTTAAACGGAGAATTGGAAGAGAAACAAGATCCATCTGAAGTCGATGCTGTATCTGGTGCAACACATTCTTCTGAAAGCTTTATCAAGTATGCCAAGCAATTAGTTGATGCTGCTAAAGAAGGCAATACAGATACTATTGAAGTGAGCAACTAATCTAGGTCTTTCATCGCCTATCGTTTTGAATTATAATAGGAAAAGAACCTTACGGTAAGCAGACCTTGGATAATCGTCTAAGGTCTGCTTTTGTATTCAGTTTTATTTTTAAAGGAGTTCATATAAATGAAAAAAACTAAGGGGTACCATGCTTTTTTACTTTTGTGTTTCCTATTGTTATTTGTATCAGGTTGCGGTCCATTTACTTCTTCCGATAACCGAAATCTGGCAGCTACACCTTATGAAGAAACGGAATTTTTAATGGGAACCGTTGTGAGGATAGCTATTTATAATAAAGATTCAGAGGCTGTTTTAGATGTTGCTTTTGATCGTATTAAAGAACTTGCAGGATTTATTACAACAGAAGAAGATGGAGAAAATTCTTTGATTTCTAAAATCAATGAGCAAGCCGGTAAAGAACCGGTTGCCATATCAGACGATCTTTACAAGCTCATTAAATCAGCTGTAACTTATAGCGAAGAAACAAATGGGCGCTTTGATTTAACGATTGGTCCTCTTACAAACTTGTGGAGAATTGGTTATCCTGATGCTCGATTACCTGATCAAGTTGAAATTGATCAAGCCTTGGCACTCGTTGATTATCATAAGGTTGTCCTTAATGATCAGGATCAGACTGTCTTTTTAAAAGATCCTGGTATGCGTCTGGATCTTGGCGCTATCGCAAAAGGATTTATTACAGATGAAATCGTCCAGGTGCTAAAAGAAAACGACGTAAACACGGCTATAATTGACTTAGGTGGGAATCTGTTTGTAATGGGTAAGAGCCCAAGAGATGAGCAAGCCGAGTGGCAAGTAGGTATTCAAGATCCTTTTGAAGATCGGGGGACTATTCTTGGATCATTACCGGCTAGCAATGAATCTATTGTGACATCCGGAGTCTATGAACGTTTCCTCGAAATTGATGGCAAACAATATGCTCATTTAATGAATCCTGAGACAGGTTATCCTTTTGATAACGAACTCGCTGGAGTCAGTGTCGTTACAAAGGAATCTATTGATGGAGATGGATTGTCTACTTCTCTTTTTTCAAAAGGATTAAATGAGGGCCTGGATTTTGTTAATCAGCTAGATGATGTCGATGCTATTTTTGTTACTAAAGATAAAGATGTTTATGTATCTAATGGATTGAAAGACTTTGATCTTACCAATGATGCGTTTACTCTAATGAACGGAGACGACCAATGACAGTTAGAGCTTTTTTTGATTTAGTAGAAATTAAAACTAAACTGGCCAGTTTATTCCCATTCATGATTGGCACGTTATTTACAGTTTACTATTTTCATATGTTTGATTTTATGAACACACTGATTTTTTTCTGTTCCATGCTGATCTTTGATATGACCACAACGGCTATTAATAATCTAATCGATTATCAGAAAGCTCAAGCTGATGGATATAAGCAAGAGGTCAACATCATTGGGAAAGCTCGAATCTCAGAAAAACTCGTTATTACATTGATTTTTGCAATGCTTGCAGCTGCTTCTTTACTAGGGATTTTACTCGTTTTTAGAACCAGTATCTTACTGTTGTTTATGGGAGGATTATGTTTTTTGATTGGTATTTTTTATACTTTTGGTCCTATTCCTATTTCTAGAATGCCTTTAGGGGAAGCTGTTTCTGGTATGACAATGGGATTCGGTATTTTTTTCCTTTCTGTGTTTGTTAATACAGAAAGTGGATTATTACTGGACTTGATTTACCAGTTTCCTAATTTTAATGTTACAGGAAATAGCTTGTTGCTAATTGTGCTTTTATTCGTTTCGCTGCCTCTCGTTTTTTTGATTGCAAATATTATGCTGGCGAACAATTTATGTGACCTTGAACAAGATATTTCAAATCACCGCTATACTCTACCGTATTATATTGGCAAAAAAAGAGGCATTCAGTTATTTAATATATTGGTGTATGCTAGTTATATTGTCGTTGTAGTTGCCGTTTTGTCTACTTTATTGCATCCTATTCTATTACTGATACTATTAACTTTGTTTCCTATCAGAAAAAATCTGCAGAAGTTTAATCAAGCTCAGATCAAAGAAAAGACATTTGTTATCGCAATCAAGAATCTTGTCCTATTTTGTGGAGCGGAAACTATTTTACTTGCTATCAGTTTATTTTTATAATGACACACTAAAAAAAGAAGCTAACAGTTCAAAAAACTGTCAGCTTCTTTTTAATACTCTTGCTTATTATCTAAAGTGGGATAATAATTTCTTCTTGATCATCTGGTTCCTCATCAGATGATTTTGATTGAATTTCAATAATCAATTTATGCGGGAGGACCACAACGGTTTCTCCTGGACGACTGATCCAGCCTTTTCTTACGCCCAACTGATCTGGACTATTGTCTTCTTTATTCCGAATTCTAGTTCCTTCTACCTCGACGATATTGTACTGATCGTCAGACGGATAGAACGTCATCAGTTCGTGAGGGGTTTCCTCGGACAATTCTACGCTATATACTTCTTCTCCAGCAATTTTAACTGTAGCAATTGTTTTAGCACCTTCATCGATCGTACTTAAATGAACCCCATAGACAATGTGCGGAATGAAAGATGCGATAAACAAGCAGACAATAATAACGGCATCTAATGGTTTCATTTTACTTAAATGAAACCTGATCTTCTTCATCACTTCATTCATCCTCTCTATCCGGTGGATCTATGTAAGCATCAAAAACACTAGACATCGTAAATCTCTTGAAGATTTACGGATTAAAAGTCTAGTGTTTTATCATACACGATTCGTTTATTTTTTGAATTTTTTCTCAAATAACGGGCTAACTGATTTATTTTCGTGGATACGCTTGATTGCGTGTCCCATCAATTCACCAACACTTACTTGAGCAATTTTTTCAATTTTCTGTTCTTCCGGCAAGTTGATTGAGTCCGTAACAACCATTTTCTTGATCGGAGAAGCTTCCAGTCTCTCAATAGCTGGACCTGAAAATACTGCATGTGTCCCACATGCATACACTTCTTTTGCACCTTGATTGATTAAGGCATCTGCAGCAAGTGTGATTGTGCCTGCTGTGTCCACTAAATCATCAATCAATACCGCTGTTTTACCATTTACATTTCCAACAATATTCATGACTTCAGCTACGTTTGCTTTAGGTCTACGCTTGTCTATGATGGCGATCGGAGATTTAAGAAATTCTGCTAGTTTACGTGCACGAGTTACCCCACCGTGGTCGGGAGATACAACAACTGTGTCCTCTCCAGAGAGCCCTTTATCTAAGAACCAGTTTGCAAGTAGTGAAGCACCTAAAAGATGATCTACTGGAATATCGAAGAACCCTTGAATCTGAGAAGCATGTAAATCAAGCGTTAGGATGCGGTCTGCACCTGCTTGAGTAATCATATTCGCAACTAGTTTAGCTGTGATTGGTTCACGAGATCTAGCTTTTCTATCTTGTCTTGCATAACCATAATAAGGAATCACGACATTAATCGTTTTAGCACTTGCTCTTCTCAATGCATCGATCATGATCAATACTTCCATTAAATGATCATTAGCAGGAGCGGATGTAGATTGAATCAAGTAGACATGATCACCACGGATACTTTCTTCAATATTGATACGAATCTCTCCATCACTAAATTTCTTGACAGAAACGTCACCTAGTTCAACACCTACGTCTTTTGCAATTTTTTCTGCAAGGGGAACGTTAGAACTCAAAGCAAAAATCTTAAGTTTTGGATCAGAATATAATTCGGACATGTGGGCCTCCAATTTTTTCTATGCATCTATTTTTTCCATCTATTAGTTTATGATGAAGTTTGAGATAAATCAATATTCTTCTTCAATAATAACGCTTTTTTAGAGAGAGTTCTAATCTTTTTGTTTCATTTTTGTAAAATAAGACTCTTTAATGGTTTGTCTAGCACGTGCAATCGCTAAAGAATTTTCAGGAACCGTATCCGTAATCGTTGATCCAGCAGCAATATAAGCATTTTTTTCTACAGTTACTGGGGCAATCAGATTTGCATTGCACCCGATAAAAGAATGATCTCCCACAATAACTTTGTGCTTATTTTTTCCATCATAATTAACGAAAATCGTTCCACATCCAACATTTATGTTTTCACCAAGTTCGGCATCTCCAACATAAGTCAGATGGCCAATCTTCGTATTTTTACCAACAGTTGCTTTTTTAATTTCTACAAAGTTTCCGATATGAACGGATTCTTCTAACACCGTTTGCGGTCTCAAATGACTATTCGGTCCGATATCGCTATCATTGCCCATAATAGATTCTTCAAGCATTGAGCTGGTTACTTTGACTCGATCACCAACTGTACTGTCTACAATAACAGAGTGAGCTCCGATAAAAGTTTCCTCTCCAACCGTTGTCTCACCTTTCAAGTAAACACCTGGTTCAATCGTCGTATCTTGTCCGATTTGAACGTCACTTTCAATATACGTATTAGACGGATCTATGATAGAAACACCATTACGCATATGTTTTTCGTTAATTCGTTCTTTCATGACTTTATTCGCTTGCGCAAGTGCGACACGGTCGTTAACACCTAACGCTTCATCCATGTTGGCTAACTGATAAGCTTCAACTAGTTCATCTTGCTTTTTCAAAATTTCAATAACATCAGGAAGGTAATATTCTCCCTGCACATTTTCGTTTTTGACCATTTCTAACGCTTCAAAAAGTGCTTTGTTGTCGAAGCAATACGTTCCTGTGTTGATTTCTTTTACTTTTGCTTCTTCATCTGTGGCATCTTTTTGTTCTACTATTTTCGTAACGCCTTCTTCTTCCGTGCGAATGACACGACCATATCCAAAAGGATTTTCTGCATATGCAGTCAAAACAGTTGCTTTTGCCTGTTCGTTTTCGTGAAATTCAATTAAACCTTTCAGCGTTTCAGCTGTAAGAAGCGGCGTATCTCCACAAATTACAAGTGTCGTCCCTTCTTTATCTTTTAAAACAGAAGAAGCCTGTTTCACTGCATGAGCCGTTCCCAATTGTTCTTCTTGAAGCACATAGGCACTTTTGTCTCCCAAATAATCTTGAACGGTTTCAGCTCCTACACCAGAAACGGTAACGATTTGGTCCATTCCAACGATTTGTGCTTGATCTACAACGTGTCCTACCATTGGCTTACCCATTACCGGGTGCATTACTTTATATAATTTTGATTTCATACGCGTGCCTTGTCCAGCGGCTAATATAACTGCATAACGATTACTCACGATCATTCTCCCATTCTACTATTCTGTTATTACTTGAACTATTTTTGTTCTCATATTCTACATCTGCGTTCTATTGCTTTATAAGCTATTTCACTAAAAGTTTCAAAAATTTTGTTTTAAATACTGAATCTATCATACTTTACCTAACGATCCTTTTCAAGTTACTGAGTTGTTTCGTTTGTTTGAAAAGGGGAAGTTTTTTATACTGTAGTTATAGGACTTGACATATTTTGGTCACAATTAAGTGTTTTAGAGAATATTTCTCATTTTCTATTAAAATTTATAACTTACAATAGGAGGAAGGTTCGTATGAAAAAAAATCAAACCGTTATTGGTAGCTACAAAACTGAAAAAGAAGTCATTAAAGTTGTCGATCGTTTAATAAGCGAAGGTTATTTGAAAGACGAAATCACGTTATTCACTAACCAGAAAAGAAAAGATTCTCTTAAAAATCCTGAGCATTTAGATGTGGCTGAGCCAGATATTAATGGCAATGATGCAGACCATGGAAATGAAAAAACTTTCTGGGATTCTATTAAGGATGCCTTTAAAGTAAGAGAAGACCACCATTTTGATGATCCGAACTATACAACTGAAGATGATTTGCTCCATCACTATAGAGATAATTTATCTTCAGGTGAAATTATTGTTGTTGTCAATAACTTCAAAGAAAAAGGTCCAGATCATTCTTCTAAACCGACTGATTCTTCAGATGAAGTTCAAGATTTTTCACAAGCAACCGGAGCTATGGGATCTATTGCTGGTTTTCCTGAAGAAGGCGCTGTTCAGGGAATGACTGACGGTGGACAACCGCCTTTAGAGCCAGAGCAGTCAGAGGGCACACCTCCAGAACTTGAGGATACAGATGCTCAGGCTGATGTCGACCATACTCAGAACAAAAGAGAAAAACGTATAGACGACGAACTTTAAAGCACATAGAAAAAGCTATGGATTTATTTATAGTGACCCCAAAAAGTTAGACTTTTTTCAGAGCAGATATTCTGCTCTGTTTTTTTATGCTATTTTACACTCGTTTGTATGAGTTCGTCGATACTCGATTGG
>NZ_JBHSUL010000006.1:0-62338 GCF_042660675.1 Marinilactibacillus sp. GCM10026970 | reverse complement strand
CTAATACCATTTTTTGATTCCGCAATAGCTCAGTTGGTAGAGCGCGCGACTGTTAATCGCGTTGTCGCAGGTTCGAGCCCTGCTTGCGGAGTTTTTTTGTACCTTCGAATAGGAAGAATAATGTTGTTAAAGTTGAATATGCAAAAAGCAGTTGTCCCTATATTTGGGCAACTGCTTTTTGTATTGAATGATTTATTTAGCTGTTTCATGAAAATGATAAATCAGATCTTCATTTTCAAAATCAAAGTCGATTTCAAGATCATAACCACTAAAGAACCAGTCATCTTCTTTTCCTGCGAAGTAGGTTATTCCATTGACTTCTTGCTTCGCTAAAGCTTCACCTTCGAGTTCATCTACGGTTAATCCTACTGAAAAACCTTCATGAACTTCTGTGTTACCATAAGTTTTTCCAAAGAAGCGTATAGCCTTTCCATTATCTAGTGAAAATTCATCTTCAAACCATTGAATGGCATTATCTGTTAGTTCTAATTTCACATTACCACTCCTCTCTATAACTATCATAATCTAATAAGAGGCGGCTGTCTTCTTTTTTACTCTTAAATTAGATGATTCTGAGTAAACCGATTATTATGAAGATATTGCTTGCGCTACTGCTTCTTCTAATGTGGTCTCTTTACCAATCAATTCTTTAATCTCAGTATGGGTTTGTTCAATGTCGCCTTTTTCTATAGCATCGTATAGAGAAGCTGTGAACTGAGCTCCAGGTTCGCTAAGGCCGATAGAGGTAAAATAGTCTACTGCTTCATTTTTGGAAACAGCTTTGTAGTGAACTTCTTTTTGACTGATTTTACTTATTGTATCTGCAAGTTCTTGGAAAGACCATGTTGATGAAGCTGCAAGATCAATGATCTGCTTTTTAAACTCATCGTTCATGAGTAATTGAGTAATAGCTTTTGCTATATCATTTCTACTAGAAGTATTTAACTTTCCAGAACCTGTATTTGAAACAAGCATTCCTGATTCAACGGACTCTTTAAGTGTAGGATTTATAAATACTTCTGTGTATAAAGGATTTCTAATAAATGTATAATCAAGTCCAGAAACTTTAATTATGGCCTCTGTTGCAACATGTAATTTAGCCAAAGAGATTGTTGAATGATCCGCATTTGAAATACTAGTATAGTAAATATGAGAAACTCCGGCATCCCTGGCAGCCCGTACAACTGTAGCATGTTGAACGGTTCTTTCCATGTCATCATTACTTGGACTAGAGATAAATAGAAGCTTGTCGATTCCTTGAAAGGCTGTGACAAGAGATGCTAAGTCATTATAGTCACCATAACGCACTTCGATGTCAGTAGAAAATTGGCTTTTAGCTTTCTCTTCATTTCGAACAACGGCTACAAGCCTGTCGTTTACTTTTTGATATAGTAATTCTTCAAGAACTTTGTTTCCTAAGTGTCCAGTCGCACCAGTAATGGCAATTGTCATGATGTAATCCTCCGATTAGATATTTTACGTACTTTTAATAAGTAAATACACGTTTATTCTAAGTCTAATACGAGCCGAAGTCAATGTGTAAAAAACTATACAGGATAGAAACGGTTTTGGTAAGATAAGTTCAGAATGAAAATTGGAGGATAGTAATCTATGACAAACATTGTGATTGCTTCTGATTCTTTTAAAGGAAGTGCTGATTCTAAAAAAGTAGCTGAGCAAATTGCCAAGGGAATCAAGCGTGTTTCAACAGATGTATCCATTTCTGAATTTGCTATTGCTGACGGTGGAGAAGGCACAGTTGAAGCGATTGTAAGAATGACTGGTGGAAGCTATCACTACGCAGTGGTTAGAGATCCGTACGGGAAGAAAGTGAATGCTAGGTTTGGTATGATAGACAAGGAGACAGCTATTATTGAAACAGCAGAAGCGAGCGGATTGCAATACCTTGAGTCAGATAGTGATTCTGGCATATCTTCGACTTATGGCACCGGCGAATTGATACGCGCAGCTTTGGATATAGGGGCAAAGCACATATATATAGGATTGGGTGGTAGTGCAACGATTGATGGTGGTGCTGGAATGGCACAAGCACTTGGAATCAAATTACTAGACCGAGCAGGCGTTGATATCGGCTATGGTGTAAGAGAACTTGAGCGCTTAGATAGAGTAGATTTTAGTCAGATAGATACTAGAATAGCTAATGTCAATTTGAATGTATTGTCTGATGTGACAAATCCATTAACAGGTCAAAATGGTGCTATAGCCGTATTTGGTCCTCAAAAGGGTGTTCAGAAATCAGACATCAAACGGTTTGATGAGTTATTAAAGCGATACGCAGATATAATAGAAAAAGAAACCAGTCATCATTATCAAAATGCTCCGGGATCAGGTGCTGCTGGTGGTTTGGGATTTGCTCTGCAAGTTTTTTGTAGAGCTGAGCTCACAAGCGGGATAGAAGAAGTTCTGAAGCTGATCAAGATAGAGGAAGCTTTAAAGAAAGCAGATCTTGTGATAACGGGAGAAGGCAATATGGATGGACAGTCTGTGCAAGGTAAAGCTCCAGTTGGTATTGCCCGTCTAGCTAAAAAATACGGCTTACCTGTTATTGCAATCGTGGGCGGACGAGAAAAAGATTTGTCGAAAATCTATCATAGCGGGATTGATTTGGTAATTGATACGGTTAATCGGCCGATGACACTACAAGAAGCTATTTCTGATGTAGAAGCATTACTAATTGAAGCAGGGGAAACGGCTTTTAGAGCATACCAACTAGGGGCAAAAAATAAAAAGTAGAGGAAGTTTATATGATAACTGAAAAAGCGAAAATGATAGCTGGAGAATTATACAATCCAGGCGATGAAGAATTGGTGAAAGCAAGAGTAAGAGCGCACACACTGTCTAAAGAGTATAATCAATTACCAGTGGAACAGGAAAGAACCGAAATGATTAAGAAGATTTTTGGACGGACCGGTGAAAGGTTACACGTAGAACCCGGATTAAGAATAGATTATGGGTTTAACGTAAGTGTAGGAGAAAGATTCTATGCAAACTTTGACCTGGTTTTACTGGATACGTGTCCTATCGTGGTTGGCGACAATGCTATGTTTGGACCAAGAGTTAGTCTCGTTACACCTGAACACCCGTTAGATCCAGTAGAACGGAATTCAGGTGTTGAATTCGGGCGACCCATTACGATTGGAGATAATTGCTGGATCGGTTCAGATGCAACGATTATAGGAGGCGTCACATTAGGTAATAATGTTGTTGTTGGAGCAGGATCAGTTGTGACCAAGTCCTTTGGAGATAACGTTGTAATAGCTGGAAATCCGGCTCGTATAATCAAAAAAATTGAGAATCAGTCTTCGTAAATTTTTTATCATTCTTTTAGAGTTTGGTCAACGTGCACAAAAGCTTCTTTCTTATTTGTGCACTTTAACGTAGAAGTATAAAACCGTTTACATTAGAATGAACTATGTAAAGAAGAATAACAGAAAATATAAAACTCAAAGAGGAATGGTGAATAAAATGGTAGAAATCGCATTGAAAAATATTTATAAAAGTTATGATAATTCAGAAGATTATGCAGTATCAGACTTTGATATGAGAATTAAAGATCGCGAGTTTATCGTATTTGTTGGACCATCTGGTTGTGGTAAATCAACAACACTACGTATGATTGCTGGACTTGAAGAAATTTCAGAAGGCGAATTATGGATTGGCGATACATTAATGAATGATGTAGCACCTAAAGACCGTGATATCGCAATGGTATTCCAAAACTACGCATTATATCCACATATGACAGTATTTGATAATATGGCTTTTGGTCTTAAACTACGTAAATACAAAAAAGACGAAATCAAGAAACGTGTAGATAATGCTGCTGAAATTTTAGGACTTACACCATTATTGGATCGTAAACCAGCTGCATTATCAGGTGGACAACGTCAACGTGTTGCTTTAGGACGTGCTATTGTACGTGATGCAAAAGTATTCCTTATGGATGAGCCGCTATCAAACTTAGATGCTAAACTACGTGTAGCGATGCGTGCTGAGATTGCGAAATTACATCAACGCTTGAACACAACTTCAATCTATGTAACACATGATCAAACTGAAGCGATGACAATGGCGGATAGAATCGTTATCCTTAAAGACGGTTTTATCCAACAAATCGGAACACCTAAAGAAGTTTATGATTTCCCTGTAAATGTTTTCGTTGGTGGATTCATCGGATCTCCTGCTATGAACTTCTTTGATGTAACACTTAATGGAAACAAAATTTCAAATGGTAATGGGATGGAAGTTGAAGTTCCAGGAGGCAAACTGAAAATGCTTCGTGAAAAAGGTTATACTGATGGGGCTAAACTTGTCTTCGGTATCCGTCCGGAAGATATCCATAGCGAACAAGTAGCGCTAGATGCTTCTCCAAACACAATCATTACTTCTAAAGTTGCCGTTTCTGAATTACTTGGAGCTGAAACAATGTTGTACTCTGAAGTAGGTGGAGTAGAATTTATCGCTCGAGTAGATGCTCGTGATTACCATAAACCAGGTGAAAATGTAGATTTAGCTTTCGATATGGGCAAATCACATTTCTTCGATACTGAAACACAAAATGTCATTCGTTAATCGTATAGATTAAAATATAGGCCTTCTCCTAGATCATTCATAGGAGAAGGTTTTTTTATTAAATTCAAGATGGCGAAATTTACAGAGTTATATGGAATCATTGCACATCTGTTTGTGAGAAGTTGAACGATCAAACCGTGTATAAATGTATAAAAATTCATTCGTTTCTTGTTTATCCACTATGACGTATATCGTCAATTAAATAGTCATTAGATAGTATAATAACAAGGGGTGTCTGAAAGAAAATATAGGTTTTAAGACCCTACCTTTTCATGTAGAATAGGAACAGATGAATTTAGAGGAGAAGAACGAATATGAGCGAACGTGTACGTGGTTTTGAAGTGGTCACAAAATACGAAGGAGAAGCGATTGAACTTCCTAATCGAGCTACAAAAGGATCAGCAGGATACGATTTAAAAGCAGCAGTAGATGTTGTTGTACCTTCTATATGGAAAGCCTTATTAGAGAATCAAGGCCTTGCAAACTTAATGGATGGGAACTCTATTAAAGATGAGAATAAAGCTTTTTTGTCGTCAACTTTAATTCCAACCGGTGTTAAAGCGTTTATGCCTGAGCAAGAATATTTATTACTGGCGAATCGATCAAGCAACCCGATGAAAAAACAATTAGCACTTCCAAACGGAATTGGTATTATTGATGCTGACTATTATGGAAATTCAAGTAATGAAGGAGAAATCTTCGTTCAATTGATTAATTATGGTTTCGAAGACGTTGAAGTTAAAAAGGGTGACCGTATAGCACAAGGAATATTTACACCATATGAGATTATAGATAATGAGGTAAATGAATTCCAGACTAGAATCGGTGGATTTGGTTCTTCGGGAGAGTAATAAAGAGACAGTACTCACCATGAGAAAGAAATCAGAACGTTCTATGCATATAATGTGAAGATCGCTCGTTTATGACAGCTATATGGTATAATAATAAGATCAGTTATTAAAAGAAAATAGACTGAATTTTTATCCAGAATTGTTTATAAGTAAAGGGGTAAACTGATTGGCGAAAAAGAAAGCGACAGTGTTTGTATGTCAGCAATGTGGGTATGAGTCACCGAAATATTTAGGAAAATGCCCAAGTTGTGGAACATGGAATCAGATGGTAGAAGAAACGATTCCAGATAAAACAGATAGTAGAAGTAGAGTGTCTTTAAGTGGTAAAGCATCTAAAGCAGAAGCTATCACAGATATTACGATTGAAAAAGAAGAACGCGTTAAAACGAAATTAGCTGAATTTAACAGAGTACTTGGTGGCGGTGTAGTGCCGGGATCACTGGTTTTGATCGGTGGAGATCCTGGGATTGGAAAGTCTACATTGCTACTGCAAGTTGCTGCACAATTGAATAACGGTGGAGGAACAGTTCTTTATGTATCTGGAGAAGAAAGTGCAAGTCAAATCAAGATGCGCGCAGAGCGATTAGAACTTCGAGGGACAGACTTTTATCTTTATGCAGAGACAGATTTGAGTATGATTCAAGATACGATTGAAAATATCAAGCCAGATTATGTAGTAATAGACTCCATCCAAACGATGCATCATCCTAAAATTGATAGTGCTTCGGGAAGCGTCTCTCAAGTTAGAGAGTCAACAGCTACACTCTTGCAGCTGGCTAAAATGAACAACATTGCGATTTTTATCGTTGGACACGTAACAAAAGAAGGAAATATTGCCGGGCCAAGAATGCTTGAACATATGGTGGATACGGTTTTGTATTTTGAAGGAGAACGGCACCATACTTTCCGTATCTTGAGAGCTGTGAAAAACCGGTTTGGATCTACCAACGAGATTGGGATATTTGAGATGAGAAATGGCGGTCTTGAAGAAGTACTGAATCCTTCTCAACTGTTCTTGGAGGAAAGATTAGCAGGCGCGACGGGGTCATCAGTCGTAGCTGCAATGGAAGGAACCAGACCTATACTGGTGGAGATTCAATCACTGATCTCGCCTACAGTATTCGGTAATGCTAAGCGAACAGCTAGCGGACTGGATTACTCTAGAGTCTCACTAATTATGGCTGTTTTAGAAAAAAGAGCTGGATTACTACTTCAAAATCAAGATGCTTACTTGAAAGCAGCTGGTGGTGTGAAATTAGATGAGCCAGCGATTGACCTTTCAATTGCGGTAAGTATCGCTTCTAGTTACAAAGAAAAAGAAACGCGAGCAACAGATTGTTTTATCGGTGAAATTGGCTTGACTGGAGAGGTCAGAAGAGTTTCTAAGATTGAACAGCGTGTTAACGAAGCCGCAAAACTCGGTTTTAAAAGAATTTTTGTTCCTAAAAACAATTTAGATGGATGGACTTTCCCTAAAGGGATTGAACTCATTGGATGCTCGACCATTTCAGAAGTCATAAAAAAAGCATTCAATTAACGATGAAAGGAGGATTTGATGATTACAAATTTGATTATATTAACACTCGTTTTAGTTGGAGGAAGTCTAGGCTATAATCTCTTTCCAGAGCTTATGGATTTTATTCCTTCGGTACCTGCATGGATCGCAAATCCTATTGTTGGGTTAATTCTTGGTGCAGCTATTTTTTACCTGTTATCTTTCCAAGTAATCAAACCGATTGAACGTTCAATTAAGAAAGTTGAGAGTTTTTTCAGCAAACTAAGTGTTGCTTATTTAATTTTTGGAAGCGTGGGTGCGATTATCGGACTTATTCTTGCTATTTTAATTAGTATTCCCCTCGCTGCACTGAATATGATTTTTGTTAGTAATGTTTTGCCGTTAATCCTGGCAGTTTTTTCGGCTTATTTTTGTTTCCAGATTGCTACATCCAGACGAGAAGAAATTCGCCGTCTCTTTACTAGAACTCAGAAACAAGAAGATAATGGGGTACTGGAGCGTAAAGAAGGCGATCCCTTTAGAAAATATAAAATTCTTGATACAAGCACCATTATAGATGGTCGAATTCTTGATGTTACAAAAGCAGGATTTTTAGAAGGTACCTTTGTGATTTCACAACATGTTTTGCAAGAGTTACAGTATATCGCAGATTCTTCAGATAGTCTGAAAAGAGTCCGAGGAAGAAGAGGACTAGATATTTTAAATGCTTTGCAAAAAGAAGAGAAGATTGAAGTGCAAATGGATGATAGTACCTTACCTGAATCAGATGAAGTGGATATGAAGCTTGTCCACTTAGCGAAGAAGATGGATGGCGTCGTTGTAACCAATGATTATAATCTAAATAAAGTAGCAGAATTTCAGAAAGTACCTGTATTAAATATTAATGAACTTGCCAATGCTGTAAAACCAGTTGTTATACCTGGTGAAACGATGCGCGTGATGGTCGTAAAGAATGGTACCGAAAGAAGTCAAGGTGTTGCTTATCTGGACGATGGGACGATGGTCGTGGTAGAAGAAGGACAACATTATATGAACAAATCTGTCAATGTTGTGGTTACAAGTGCCTTACAGACAAATGCCGGACGAATGATTTTTGCGAAAATGGAACATAGTCAAAAAGGAATCGATGATTGGAAAGAAACAAAATGAGAGAAACGTATGAAGTCATCTTACTAGGTGCTGGTTCAGGAGTGCGATTTGGAAGTCCAGAAAATAAAATTGTAGTGGAACTGAATCAGCGTCCAATATATGATTATTCGCTGAACCTTTTTCTAAAAGATCATCGATGTGAACACGTCTTATTTGTGATACAAGCTGAAGAACAAGTAGCAATGGAGAAACAGATCAAACAGCTCTATGGACAGTTACCTGAAAAACTTTCGTTTGTACAAGGTGGTTCCCAGCGACAATATAGTGTAGAAAAAGGATTAGCAGCATTACGTTTTCCTGAAGAAGGATATGTTTTTGTGCATGATGCAGCCAGACCGTTTATCGACTCAGAAATGATAGATCAGTTGTTTGAGACTGTGAAAGTGGATGAAGCCGTTCTGCTGGCGGTCCCTGCTAAAGATACAATCAAAGTTATTCGACATGGAGAAGTTCACCAAACACTTCATCGTCCAGTCATCTGGCAAGTTCAAACACCGCAAGCCTATAAAAGTGAATTGTTGATTCGTGCCTACCAGCAAGCAGCACAGGACGAATATCTTGGAAATGAAGAAGGCGAACTGGTTGAGAGAATCAATCACCCGGTAAAGGCGCTAGAAGGTAAAGATCATAATTTGAAAATTACAACTTCGACAGATTTTTTGATAGCAGAGGCGTTACTCAAGTATTTGTAGTAAAATAAGATAGATTAGGCTTGAATCATGAAAAGATACTGGGATTTAGCTTCTGAATGTAGCAATTTTTATCTAATCATGTTAAGTTTTAAAGAAGGAACAGCTAGTAGAGCTTTTAAAAAGGAGAGTCTATATGGATAAAAAAGTTCGTGTAAGATATGCACCAAGTCCAACAGGGCATTTGCATATAGGGAATGCGCGTACAGCATTATTTAATTACTTATTTGCCCGTCATCATGGCGGAGAAATGGTCATCAGAATTGAAGATACAGACACCAAAAGAAACGTAACAAATGGAGAACAAAGCCAATTAGATAACTTGAAGTGGTTAGGAATTGACTGGGATGAAAGTGCAGATGTAGGTGGACCTTACGCACCGTACCGCCAATCTGAACGTAAAGATATTTATGATCCACTGATTGAACAGTTACTTGCAAGCAACCATGCTTATAAATGTTATTGTACATCTGAAGAGTTGGAAGCAGAACGTGAAGCTCAACGTGCGCGTGGAGAAATGCCTCACTATAGTGGGAAATGTGCAAACCTTACCCCAAGTGAGCAAAAAGCCAAAGAAGATGAAGGGATCGTACCTGTCGTCCGTCTACGTGTTCCTAAAGGAAGCACATACACATTCGATGACATGGTAAAAGGGGACATCACATTTGAATCAGATTCAATCGGAGGAGATTGGGTTATTCGTAAGCGTGATGGTATGCCGACTTATAACTTTGCGGTTGCAGTGGATGATCACTATATGGAAATCTCTCATGTGTTAAGAGGAGATGACCACATTGCGAATACGCCAAAACAAATGATGGTTTATGAAGCGTTTGGCTGGGAGCCACCTGTTTTTGGTCACATGACTTTAATTATCAATAGTGAAACAGGTAAGAAACTAAGTAAACGTGATGAAACGATCTTGCAGTTTATTGAGCAGTATCGCGATTTAGGATATTTGCCAGAAGCTTTGTTCAACTTTATTACATTGCTTGGCTGGTCTCCTGTGGGTGAAGATGAATTGTTCTCACGCCAAGAATTTATTGATATGTTTGATCACAAACGCCTGGGAACTTCTCCGGCTGCTTTTGATTCCAAAAAATTGGAATGGATCAGTAATCAGTATTTCAAACAAGAAGACTTGGAGGAAGTGACACTTAAAGCTGTTCCTCATCTAGTTAAAGCAGGTTACCTTGAAGAGAACCCAACACCAGAAAAAAGTGAGTGGGTTAAGAAACTCATTGGTTTATATCACGAACAAATGAGCTATGCAGCTGAAATTACTCAACTTGCTACGCTGTTCTTTGAAGAAGATATTGAGTGGGATGAAGCGTCAAAAAAAGTATTGCAAGGTGAGGGCGTCTCTCAAGTTCTTGAGTCTTTCGTTAACCAGTTAAAAGAGGTTGAACCGTTCGAAGCAGATGAGATCAAAAAAGCAATTAAAGCTGTTCAGAAAGAAACCGGTATAAAAGGGAAGAACTTATTTATGCCTATTCGTGTTGCAGCAACAGGACAACAACACGGTCCTCAATTGAACGATGCGATTGAACTACTTGGAAGAGACCGTTCTATTGAACATGTTGAAAAAGCAAAAAGCTTACTATCAGAATAAATACAGCCAAAAATCAAGATAAGAAAAGTAGTTTGGAAGTAGTCCTCAGAAAGCCTGAATAGATGGGAACAGGTGGCGGACTTTCAAATGAAGTGCCTCTTTGAATTAAATCATCGAATCTGACTATTTAAGTAGATGATTTCGATTTATCTCCGTTAAAAGATAGAAAGGGAAAGGTCTTTTTCAAAGAGGCTTTCTGAAAAAAAGTGGAACCACGTATTTGGCGTCTTTTATAGAAGCTGAATGCGTGGTTTTTTGATAGACTGAATAGGAAATAAACAAGTAGGTTGGGAGGAGCCAGATAGATGATTGAGTTATATAACACATTGTCAAATCAGAAAGAACGGTTTGAGCCGCTTCAGGAAAATAAAGTAAGCATGTATGTTTGTGGACCCACTGTCTACAATTACATTCATATCGGAAATGCAAGAAGCACGGTTGCTTTCGACACGATCAGAAGATACTTTGAATACCGAGGATATGAAGTTAACTACGTATCGAACTTTACAGATGTTGACGATAAAATCATAAAAGCTGCTGAAGAGCTTAAGTTGACCGCTCCAGAAGTAGCGGATCGATTTATTGAAGCGTACTATGAAGATACAGAAGCATTACATGTGAAAAGAGCTACACATGCACCAAGAGTAATGGATAATATCCAGGAAATCATTCAATTTATTGAAGTGTTGATTGAAAAAGGATTTGCTTATCAAACAGGGGGAGATGTCTATTACCGGACAAGAAAGTTTGAAGGATATGGAAAATTGAGCGGTATATCAGTAGATGATTTGGAATTAGGTGCCAGTAATAGATTAGAAGAAGCAGAAAATATGAAAAAAGAAGATCCCCTTGATTTTGCGCTATGGAAATCAGTTAAAGGGGAAGAAATTAGTTGGACATCCCCATGGGGAAAAGGTCGTCCAGGTTGGCATATCGAATGCTCCGTGATGGCTACAAAATATCTTGGAAATACAATTGATATTCACGCAGGTGGACAGGATCTGACATTCCCGCATCACGAAAACGAAATTGCACAATCAGAAGCGAAAACTGGAGAACCTTTCGCGAAGTACTGGTTACACAATGGTTTCGTGACGATGAACGAAGAAAAAATGAGTAAATCACTTGGGAACTTTGTTTTGGTGCATGATCTTAAGAAAATTCATGATCCACAAGTATTGAGATTTTTCTTATCTACCGTACACTACCGTCATCCAATCAACTATACGGATGAGACAATTCATGAAGCGAAGTCTAATTTAACAAGAATTCAAACGGCTTATGCGAATGCCAGTCACCGTATTGAACAAGCAGAAGAATCTTTAGAAGATGATGCAAGCCAGATTCAAAAATGGAAAGACCTAGTTCAACAGTTTGAAAAACATATGGATGACGATTTCCAGGCACAAAATGGTATCACAGATGTCTATGAAATGATCAGAAACTTAAATGTCTACCTTGAACAAAAGCGAGTATCCAAAGAAGTTTTGACATTTGTTATGAAGCATTTAGAAGAAATTTTAGCTATATTTGGGATACAATTAGACTTAGTGATTGATACAGAACTTCTGGATAAAGAAGTTGAAGAGTTGATTGAAGAAAGAAATCAGTCTAGGAAAGATAGAAATTTTGCTAGAGCAGATGAAATCAGAGACTTGTTACAAGAAAAAGGCATTTTACTTGAAGATACACCGCAAGGCATTCGCTGGAAAAGGAAGGAATCCTAATGAAGGCGAAGGATGCAGAGTTACTGAACGGCCTGGCGCTTGCGTACATGGGAGATGCTGCGTACGAACAGTCGATAAGAGAGCATTTACTGACAAATGGCCAGACGAAACCAAATCAATTGCACCGCTTGGCAACGAATTATGTATCGGCCAAAGCCCAAGCTTGGTTGATTGATGAATTGATCGAAGAAGATCGTTTGAATGAAGTTGAAATAGAGTTTTACAAAAGAGGGCGTAATGCAAAAAGTTATTCCAAAGCCAAAAATACAGATGGATCAACTTATAATAAGTCTTCTGGATTTGAAGCTGTGATGGGATACTTGTATCTGACAAAACAAGAAGACAGATTACACGAATTAATAGAAGTATGTATAAAGAAAGTCGACAAGGCACTCGCTTAGTAAGGTGTCTTGAAAGGAGGAAGTCGCTTGCCTAAAAAACAAGGTGGTAAAAGACCAGATAGAAATAGATCTGATAAGAATAGACCCGACAGAAATAAGTTCGATAGAAATAAAGTAAAAGGATCTGGTGAACGTAAGCAGAACCGCATTCAGCCTAAGGTAGAACCAAAATCAGAAGTGATTGAGCAAGATATTGCTCAAGACGAAATGGTGATTGGAAGAATCCCGGCATTGGAAACCATCAAGTCAAATCGCGATATCAACAAAGTGTTTTTACAAGAAGGTTTATCAGGTGGTAAACTAAAAGACATTCAAGAAGAAGCTAAAAAACGTAAGATACAATTGAGTTTTGTTCCGAAAAGTAAATTAGATTTATTGAGTGATGGTGAGAACCATCAAGGCGTTCTTGTAGCAGCGAGTCCAGTCGCTTATGCTGAAATCGATGACTTATTCGCAGCTGCAGAAGCAAAAGACGAAGTACCGTTTTTCGTATTACTGGATGGAATTGAAGATCCACATAACTTAGGATCCATCATGAGAACCGCGGATGCCGCAGGGGTTCACGGGATTATAATTCCTAAACGCCGTGCAGTCGGGTTAACTTCTACTGTTGCAAAAGCAGCGACCGGAGCCATCGAACACGTACCAGTCGTACGTGTAACTAATCTTGTTCAAACCATTGAAGAATTAAAAGAACGCGGGTTGTGGATTTTCGGAACAGATATGGACGGAACGGATTATAGACGTTGGGAAGTAGATGCGCCGATTGGACTAGTCATCGGAAATGAAGGGAAAGGGCTGTCTCGTCTGGTCAAGGAAAAAGTAGACGAAACACTTACGATTCCTATGACAGGTCATGTGCAGAGTTTGAATGCAAGTGTGGCTTCCAGCTTATTGATGTATGAAGTATTCCGTAAAAGAAACGCCTTGTAAAGAAAGTTGAATCAGAGGAAGGGAGGCGCGCGATGAAAAAAGAACTGCTTTACGTAGATGGATATAACATGATTGGAGCTTGGCCAGAACTGGTAAAACTTAAAAGAATCGATAAAATGGCAGATGCAAGAGATCAATTACTTCATGAACTAAGTAACTATGCAAAGTATCAAGAGATAGAAATCAGAATCATATTTGATGCTCAGCTCGTTCCTGGGATTCAGCAAAGGTATGATAAGTACGATGTCGTTGTCATCTTTACAAGTGAAGGCGAGACTGCTGATAGCTATATCGAAAGAGCCGTTGGAGAAGAGAACTTATTGATTACGAACGTATCCGTAGCTACTTCTGATCTTGCAGAACAATGGATTGTTTTTCAAAAAGGTGCGGCTAGAAAATCAGCTATTGAATTATACAAAGAGCTAAACCGAGTCAAAAAGAATATTGCTTTAGATGCGACCTTATACAAAATGCAGCAGTATCGGCGTAACTCCCCTCTGAAAGAAGAAGACGAGAAAAGACTTAAAGAGTTTTATCAAAAACTAATTCAAAGTGAGCATCCAAGAGATTCTTTGTGAATGTGAATGAAATGTGAAAAAGAAGTCTTTGAAAAAGGCTTCTTTTTTTTGGAAAGCATTTATGAAAACGGATCAAAACAACGGATTTAAGAATTTCCTAATTCGTTGTATTTAAATATGGATAAATCAAGCAAAAAAGATTGAAAAATCTTCGTTAAAAACGAAAGAGTTATGGCAATATAATATTGTATAAGAACATTTCTCATCTAATATGAGCGTTCTATTACAGAAAGGGGCATTAAGACAATGCTGGATCAGCAAAACGGACAATTACATAAGAAGAGAATCAAATCAGAGGAGCATATCAATGAGACGTTAATCTTTATGGTACAACACGTCGACGAAAGTCGGTTCAGTGAATTGTTTGAAAGATGCAAACCCCTCTTTTACAGATCAATCAGAAAGAGATTTATTAGAGGATATGACCAAGATGATTTGTGGCAAGAAGCTTGCGAATGTTTTGTAGAAGCAACGAGAAAATATGAAAGAGACCGTGGCATGAGCTTTAGCCAATACGTCTCATTATGTTTGGATAATCATTTCAATCGACTGAGCAGATGGAACAACGCCTTGAAGAGAAAGTCTAATAAAGAGGCTCTATCACTAGATGGTATTGTTGAGCAAAAGGGCAATCAAGTGATGGGGACAGCTAAATCACTATCTCCATCAGAGTGGATTCTCATGCAAGAGTCTATGGCGGAGTACCAGGAAGCTTTATCTGGATTTGAGAAAATCGTCAGCATGCTTTATATGAGCGGCTATAGTTATGATGAAATTGCCACTAGTTTACGGTGTTCAAGAGAAAAAGCAATGAATGCGAAGCACAGATGCAGTCAAAAATACAAAGAATTATTTTTTAAAAAATCACTCACTTGAAAAAGTAGCTGCTTGTTTTAATCGGTCATTCCTCATACTGACGGCGAAAACGACGAACAATAGATGTTTTGTCCATCAAAAAATTCGCCGAAATTCCAATGGCAATTCCAGATAAGATGCCCATAAAAGACAGTACGGGCAAGTACAGAAGAACGGTCCATGTTTGAGCAATAAAGCTGGCAACAAATAGTTGACCTAAATTATGTAAAATACCACCAGTGGCACTTACTCCAATGATGCTGACTTTTTTACCACCAGTCGTTTTGACAAACACCATCCCTAAAAAGCTAAGTATAGCTCCAGCTGTACTGTAGAGGAGTGTGGAAATTGTACCACCTAACAAGGTAGTCATCAATAAACGCATGCCCACAACCTTCATACTATCTTTAAAAGGAAGGGTATAGATTGCAACAATGGTGATCAGATTGGCTATACCAAGTTTAGCGCCTGGAGCGAATGCAAAAGGAAAGGGAATACTCCTCTCTATAAGCCCTAAAATAACCGCTTGAGCGGAAAGTAAAGATATGTAAATAAGTTTTTGAGTTTTAGTCATAAATAAACGTCCTTCTAATAAGCTTTATGTAAGGCTATTGTGCCACAGATTAAAAGCTTCTTCTATAAAAAAATATAAATTAAAATAAACTTGATATGTTCGTATACATAAACGTTTGCTTTTAGACACAACTAATGTAGATATACATAAAATCAGACCCTACATAAGAAAAAGAGTCCAAAGTAGTGGTTGACTAACTTATTGATAAACAGTATTATTTAGATTGGTACGCAGTGAAGTTGCGTTTTAGAGCGACAGTGGGGAAAAAAGAAACGAGGAACAGAAAAATATGCAAAAGAAAATCGTCCTAGCCTGTACAGAGTGTGGTTCAAGAAATTACTCTAAAAATGGCGGCTCAAAAGTTCGAACAGAACGACTAGAAGTTAAAAAATATTGTAGTTATTGTTCAAAGCACACACTACACAGAGAAACTAAATAACCTTTAACAAATCAAGTGAATCAAATAGTATGGGAGGATGACACCGATGGGCAAAATCAAGAAGTTTTTCGGGGAAGTAAAATATGAATTACAAGAAACAACTTGGCCAACGAACAAAGAAATGCGGAAAAACACGTTAACTGTATTTGGAGTTGTAGCATTTTTCAGCGTTTTCTTTTTTGGAATAGATTCGATCATTACTTTTTTACTGAATTTGATTTAAAAAAGTTGAATGACTAAATGCAATAGATTATCATGCGTTTAAGTGATATAATGCGAATAGATTAAACGAAACGACTAAAACCTTCTTGATCGATAATACGTGCAGAAGGTTTTTTATTATGGTTTGGATCAATTGTGGAAAATCAGAAAAACAACAAAAAAGGAGAAAGACATGTCTGAAATTGAATTATCAAAAGCGTGGTACGTACTACACACTTACTCAGGTTACGAAAACAAGGTAAAACAGAATCTAGAATCTCGTGCGACAAGTATGGGAATGGAACACAACATTTTACAAGTATTGATTCCGGAAGAACAAACTTATGAGGAAAAAGATGGAGAAACAAAAGTCTCTACACATAAAACTTTCCCAGGATATGTACTCGTTGAAATGATTATGTCAGATGATGCTTGGTATATTGTTCGTAATACACCTGGTGTTACAGGATTTGTTGGTTCACACGGTGCAGGAAGCAAGCCTTCTCCATTGTTACCAGAAGAAGTGGACCAAATTTTACGTAGCATGGGTATCAATCCGCGTAAAGTAAATATGGATGTTGAAATTGGCGAACGTGTCAAAATTATCAACGGTGCCTTTTCAGGAATGGAAGGTACAATTACAGAAATCGAGTCTGAAAAAGGTAAAATTAAAGCACTAGTTGAAATGTTTGGTCGTGAAACAAACGCTGAACTTGACTACGATCAAATTTCTAAAGTGAAAAATTAAAAAAAGTTTGACAGGTAATCTTTGAAGGACTATAATATATCGGTACGCAAAATAGGCGATACGCATATTTTGTATGCAAAGAAATAGGTGGGAGAGGAAAACTATAACCTCATTTAACCACTCGCGAAACAAATCAAGGAGGTATGTCTCGTGGCAAAGAAAGTCGTAAACCTAGTCAAATTGCAGATTCCTGCAGGGAAAGCTAATCCAGCTCCTCCAGTAGGTCCAGCACTAGGACAAGCACAAGTAAATATTATGGGATTTTGTAAAGAATTCAACGCGCGTACTGCAGACCAAGCAGGAATGATTATTCCAGTTGTTATCTCAGTATACGAAGACCGTTCATTTACATTTATCACTAAAACACCACCAGCTGCAGTATTGCTTAAAAAAGCTGCCGGCGTTGAGTCTGGTTCTGGTGAACCAAACACTAAAAAAGTTGCATCTGTAACAAGTGCACAAGTTAGAGAAATTGCTGAAACAAAAATGGAAGACTTAAACGCTGCATCTGTAGAAGCTGCTATGCGTATGGTCGAAGGTACAGCTCGTAGCATGGGCTTCACTGTTGAAGGTTAATTAAAAACCTACAACTCTAAGCTCTTGCTGTCTCCGTAGTTGTAGATGTGAGTGGTTCTAAACAAATTACTCAATCACTTCTAAGGAGAACAAGTGGGAGGTTAAACCGTTAATACCACAACAAGGAGGAAATAATCATGGCGAAGAAAAGTAAAAAGTTTTTAGCTGCTCTGGAAAAAGTCAACAGAGAACAATTGTATGACGCTACTGAAGCACTAGAATTAGTTAAAGAAATCGACTACGCTGGATTTGATGCATCTGTAGAAGTTGCTTATCGTCTAGGAGTAGACCCTAAACAAGCTGATCAACAAATTCGTGGAGCAATGGTATTGCCACACGGAACAGGTAAAACTTCAACAGTTATCGTTTTCGCAAAAGGAGATCAAGCAAAAGCTGCACAAGAAGCTGGAGCTGACTTCGTTGGAGATAGCGATTTAGTTGAAAAAGTACAAGGTGGATGGTTCGAGTTCGACGTAGTTGTTGCAGCTCCGGACATGATGGCTGAAGTTGGTAAACTTGGACGTGTCCTTGGACCCAAAGGCCTTATGCCAAACCCTAAAACTGGTACAGTAACACCTAACGTAGCGAAAGCTGTTAATGATATCAAAGCTGGACAGGTTACTTATCGTGTAGACCGTCAGTCAAATATTCATGTTCCAATCGGAAGAGTTTCATTTGGCATCGACAAATTACAAGAAAACCTTTCTGCGATTCACGAAACAATCGTTAAAGCTAAGCCATCTAGTTCAAAAGGTGCTTATATTAAAAATATGGCTGTTGCAAGTACTTTTGGTCCTGGTGTTAAAGTAGACCAAACAACAGTAAAATAATAATAATCTCAACCTAAAAAAACCAATTAATTCTTGACCTGCGAGGTATAGCTTGCTATACTTATGCAGGTTAAGCAATTAACTGAACATTGATGAGTAAAAGTAAAGTGAATCTGTTTCTTAAATAAAACAGAAGAACGATGCTAGATTATACCGAAGACAGTATGTGGCGTAAGCCTTAATATCATACCGAGGATAACTGTGATGTATATTTACGTTAAACACACACAATCCCTCTTTGTCTACGGAGACATGGGGTTTTTTTATTGCCCTTTTACAATCGATCAGGAGGTGAAACATCAATGAGCAAAGCGAACATTTTAGCTAAAAAAGAAGAAATCGTTAAAGACATTACTAAAAAATTCGAAGACGCGGCTGCAGTAGTCGTAGTTGATTACCGTGGACTAACAGTTGAGCAAGTAACTGAGTTACGTAAACAATTACGTGAAGCTGGAGTTGAAATGCACGTATTGAAAAATACTATGCTACGTCGTGCCGCTGAAGCAGCAAACTTGAACGGTTTAGATGACGTCTTTAAAGGACCTACAGCAGTAGCATTCAGTAATGAAGAAGTCGTAGCGCCTGCAAAAATCATTGCAGAATTTGCGAAAGATGCAGAAGCTTTAGAAATTAAAGGTGGCGTATTGGAAGGTAAAGTAGCAACTGTTGCAGAAATCAACAAAATTGCGACACTACCAAGCCGCGAAGGACTACTTTCTATGCTATTATCTGTACTTCAAGCACCAGTTCGAAACACTGCCTTGGCAATCAAAGCAGTTGCAGAGAAAAAAGAAGAGGAAGCAGCGTAAGCTCATGTTCTATTATAGAACAGCCTGTTCTACAAATCATTTGGCACTATCATTTAATTAAAAACACAACTAATATACTGGAGGAAAATATAAAATGGCATTAGATATCGAAAAAATCATTGCTGACTTAAAAGAGTCTACAATCGTTGAATTAAACGACTTAGTTAGCGCAATCGAAGAAGAATTTGGCGTTGAAGCTGCAGCACCAGTTGCAGCAGCAGGAGCAGGAGCTTCAGAAGCTGCTGAACAAACTGAATTTACAGTTGAACTAGCAAGTGCTGGATCTGCTAAAATCAAAGTAATCAAAGCTGTACGTGAAGCTACTGGTCTTGGTTTGAAAGAAGCTAAAGCATTAGTTGATGGCGCTCCTTCTGCAATCAAAGAAGGCGTTTCTAAAGATGAAGCTGAAGAACTTAAAGCTAAAATCGAAGAAGCTGGCGGTTCTGTAGAAGTTAAGTAATAAACTTCTCAGTCGTTTGCTGAATCCTTTAAAGAGCACCGCCACCCTGAACCGGTTATGGTCAGAGTGGTCAGGTGCTCTTTTTTTATAGGAAAATTGCAAACCTTAAGAAATCTTTGCGTTTCTGTGGCTATTTTATGCTAAATGACTGCCATAGCTATGAATGGTGAAACGAATCTGTTAAAATGTTTCCTTGAAGAGTGTTACAAAAATATTTTTTGAATGTTAGATGCATACCAGAATCTGGATTAGAAAAAGGAGCATAAAAAACAAATGAGTGAAGATAAACACACAAATCGTATAGATTACGGGGTTATATTAAGCGTCATGCTACTAGCGTTGTTCAGTATTGCCATGATTTATTCAACAACCAGTTTAATGGCTGGCGAGGGCATGCGACAAACCATTATGCACACAATTTGGTACGCCTTGGGAACGATTGCGGTAGCTATCATCATGCAGTTTGACTCTGAGCAGTTATGGAAGATGACGATGATTCTTTACATTATTGGAATACTAGCGCTGATTGCTACACTTTTGTTTTATGACAGAGAATTGGCTGCTAAAACCGGTGGTAAATCGTGGATTAGGATCCCAGGAATAGGTACAATACAACCCGCAGAGGTTGCTAAGATTCCCTTTATCCTAATATTGGCCAAAACAGTTACAAAACATAATAGTTATTATACGAGTCATGAATATAGTAGTGATTTTAAATTACTGGGAAAAATCGCTTTATATTCAGCTCCGTATCTTGCACTTGTACTCAATGACTTGGGAACAGCTTTAGTGTATATGGCGGTATTAGTTGGAATTGTGTTGCTTTCAGGTGTAAAATGGCAGATTATTCTACCTACGTTTCTGGTAGTGATGTCTCTTGGGATAGGTTTGATTTTACTTGTAGTCTATAACAGAGAGTTCCTGATTAATCTAGGATTTAGTAACTACCAATTTGCACGAATAGATACTTGGCTAAATCCTCTTCAAAGTTCATCGGATGATGCATACCAAATCACTCAAGTGTTTAAAGCTATTGGATCTGGTGGAATTATAGGTAAGGGTTTAGGTGTAACAGAAGTCTATATTCCAGTTAGAGAGTCTGATATGATCTTTTCAACTGTTGGAGAGAATTTTGGATTCGTAGGTGGAGCCTTCTTAATATTGCTTTACTTTATACTCATCTATCACATGGTAAAAATCGTTTACGATACAAGAAACGAATTTTATGCTTACATTGCAACAGGTGTTATTATGATGATTGCTTTCCACGTATTGGAAAATATCGGAATGAGTATTGGTTTGCTACCAATGACAGGCATACCTTTACCGTTTATCTCTCAAGGAGGATCGGCCTTGCTTGGGAATATGATGGCGATAGGCTTGATCATGTCTATGCGTTTCCACCATAAGTCCTACTTTTTCTCTGGCGAGTCTGAAGAGTTCCATACAGGTTCGTAAAAGCGTTGGAGGGAATGCAAAACGACTTCTTGAAAGCGGCGAATGATTGATAGGATCCGGTAGGTGGAAAAGGAGCCGATAAAACGATTAACAAAAACGGCTCCTTTCTAATTGAACGGTATATCGATAGAGTATCGTCATTAGTCTTATATATTTTAAATAGAGTAAAAGGGTTCACATTGCTTCCTGAAGAATAGAGGGAGCTTTATCAAAAGCATTCAAAAGAAGTTTCCATTTAGACGAATGGTTATCAACGAAAAAAGTATAGAGAGGGGAGTGAAGGATCGATGTTCAAAGAGAGGATCAAGCACATGGATAAATATCTAGTGATTCCTTTTCTTATCTTAGCGCTGTTTAGTATCGTAATGGTCTACAGTGCCAGTAGTTATATGGGATTAAAGGATTACAATAATCCGCAATTCTATCTTGTAAGGCAGACTGCTTATGTCATCGGAGGACTGCTGTTTGCATTTATCGGTGCCTTTTTTCCGTTTCGACTCCTTAAGAAAAAGAAAGTCGTTATACTTGGTATCTTGTTGACGATTGTACTATTACTTATATTACTGATATTCGGAAGAGAGATTAATGGTGCGAAAAGTTGGATTGAATTGCCGTTTTTCAACGTACAGCCAGCAGAAATCGCCAAAGCAACCTGTATCTGGTACTTAGCTTACATTCTATCTAAAAAACAAAAGGTCATCGCTGATGATTTCTTGAATTCTATTATGGCCCCGAGTTTGCTAATCGGCCTAGTCGTGGCTTTAATCTTGATTCAACCAGATACTGGAGCAGCCGTCGTAATTGTTGCGATTAGTGCGATTATGATTTTTGCTAGTGGTGTATCTGCTAAAGTAGGGTTGATGCTCAGTGCTATGGGGACAGTCCTAGTTGCGGGCGTTTTAGAACTGGTCAGACACTTTGGAACGCATCTACCTTTTTTAAGAGGCTATCAGTATCAGCGTTTCCTGGCTTTTTGGGATCCTTTTGCTTTAGCGGATGGCGCTGGTCTTCAACTGGTTCAGTCTTATTATGCACTCAGTCGAGGTGGACTTTTCGGTGTAGGGATTGGAAATAGTGTTCAAAAAACAGGCTATTTACCAGAGCCATATACAGATTTCATCTTATCCATTACGGGAGAAGAATTAGGATTGTTTGGAATTTTGTTTGTGCTCGGTCTGTTTACCTTCATGATTTCTCGTATGTATCTCATCGGAATTCGTTCTAAAAAAAGTTTTGAGTCACTTATGTGCATCGGAATTGCGACAATGTTTTTTATTCAAGCGCTCATTAATATTGGTGGCGTAATTGGGTTGATGCCAATTTCTGGTATGACGTTTCCGTTGTTAAGTTACGGTGGATCGAGTATGTTGATTCTTTCCGGATCGATTGGATTGGTCGCCAACATTTCAGCCAGAGACAGCATTGAAAGAAGCAAAATTCAAGTGAATAAATAGAAAGGTTGGTCTCACTTCAGGAGATCGACCTTTTTATTTTTGAGCGTATGCTTATAATAGAGGTAGTATAAAAAACAAAATAGGGGGAAGTCAGATGAAGTATTTCATAAAACAAAAAGTTTTCTCGTTCAATAATCAGTTTTCTGTAAAGGATGAAACAGGACAAGCAGTGTACCAAGTTGAGGGGAAGATGTTGAGCTTAGGGAATAAGCTGCATGTATATAATATGGATAACGAAGAAGTTCTTTATATTGAACAAAAGCTTTTAAAGTTTCTTCCAGAGTATGATTTAGTTAAAAACGGAGAACAAGTCGCCACGGTCAAAAAAGCATTCAGATTTTTTAAAAATGATTATTCCATCTTAGGACCGGACTGGGATGTTGAAGGATCCATCATGGCACATGACTATGTGATCAAACAAAGAGGAACCGTGATTGCAGATATTAACAAAGAATGGTTATCCTGGGGAGATACGTACGCTATTGATATTCGAGATGAGAGTCAGACAGAATTACTGCTTGGTATTGTCATCGTCATCGATTGTGTTTTCTCAGCACAAAGAAACAACGGTGCTTCTTAGTGAGAGGGCGCTAACAATTACTTTTCAAAATTTGTCTTGCAAGGTTTGTAATTAATTGCTACAATGACAAAAGCAAAACTCCTTTAAAATTTATCCAGTGAGGTAAAAAAGGATGGAATAGCTCTACATAATTACATGCCTTTCGGGCGCCCGCTTTGAATTTCTGAGTTCAGAAATGAAGCGTATCACAGGGTGCAAGTAGAAGCAGGTGATTTCCATCTGATAAACGAGGTCCTTTTGCGTAAACGCAAAGGGTATTTTTTTGCAAAAAATTCTGGAAATAACCTATTCAAACTCAGGAAGGAACGATAACATATGGCAGTAGAAAAACAAACACTTATCCTTGATGTGGAGGACAAACCTGCTCTAACAACAGGCTTATTACTTAGTCTTCAGCACGTTTTTGCAATGTTTGGAGCAACGATTTTAGTCCCTATCTTACTAGGACTTCCGGTATCGGTCGCATTACTAGCGAGTGGAGTCGGAACTTTGATCTATCAAATTGCTACAAAAGCGAAAGTGCCCGTTTACTTAGGTTCTTCCTTTGCTTATATTGCGGCGATGCAAGTAGCTATTGAGCAAATGGGAGGAGACATCAGCGCAGCTCAGACAGGTATTGTCATGGTTGGTCTTGTCTATATCGTGATAGCAGGTGTAGTTAAAGTGATTGGAACAAACTGGATTGATAGACTCCTTCCACCAATTGTTATTGGACCCATGATTATGGTAATCGGTCTGGGGTTGGCTTCTAATGCTGTTTCAAACGCTGGACTTATAGCTGATTCTGATTGGAAAACGATTCTTGTAGCGGTTTCGACATTCTTAATTACGGCTTTCATCAACACAAAAGCTACAGGCTTTTTCAAGATCATTCCCTTTTTGACTGGGATTATCTTTGGCTATATCGTCGCTATCCTACTCGGTCTTGTCGATTTCACACCAATCATTGAAGCGAATTGGTTAGCAGTACCAGAAATTTACCTTCCATTTGAAAATGATCTGTTCAATTCCTATACCTTCTACTTTGGTCCGGAAACATGGGCCATCCTACCAATCGTGCTGGTTACAGTAGCGGAACACATTGGAGATCATACGGTACTTGGTAAGATTGTCGGACGTCCATTCCTGAAAAATCCAGGTCTTTCCAGAACTTTGATTGGAGACGGCGCAGCTACAGCTGTATCTGCGTTTTTTGGAGGACCAGCCAATACAACTTACGGTGAGAATACCGGAGTTATCGGTATGACAAGAATTGCTTCTGTATCAGTCATTCGAAACGCGGCTTTTATTGCAATCGGATTGAGCTTTTTTGAGAAGTTCACGGCACTGATCTCAACAATTCCCAATGCTGTATTAGGAGGTATGTCTATTCTACTTTATGGTGTTATTGCCAGTAATGGGTTAAAAGTCATGATTGAAGATAAAGTGGACTTCAATCAGTCGCGTAATTTAATCATTGCAAGTTCAATGCTCGTAATCGGTCTAGGTGGAGCGGTCCTGGATATCGCTGGATTCGTTACTTTGTCGGGGACGGCTTTAAGTGCGCTAACAGGGATTATACTAAACTTGATTTTACCACGCGAAGAATCTTTCAAAGCAAAAGTGTAAGGTTCTCCTAAAAAAATACTGAAAATGAGAAGAGGTGCGAGAGCGCCTCTTTTTATTGTTTCATATGAAATTTAAGAATATTTTTTGATTATTTTGATTATTACGGTAAAATATAAAGTGAATCGAAGATGAAGCTGATAGAAATAAAGACGTTGATCAGTAAATGATGACCTTAATCCAATCAATATACTAGAAAGTGTGTAAATAAATGAACCAAAGAACTGAAAGAGACGCAATCGGAACGGTAAAAATAGCTGCTGAGAAAAAATGGGGAGCGCAAACGCAGCGAAGTCTGGAAAATTTTCCCATCGGAAATGAGAAGATGCCGATCGAAGTGATTCAGGCTTTAGGGCTGGTCAAGAAAGCTGCGGCTTTGACGAATGCAGAGATCAGTCTTTTGGATACAAGTAAAGCAGAAGCGATTTCTGAAGTATGTGACGAGCTGGTTTGGGGAATGCTGAATGATGAATTCCCTTTATCTGTTTGGCAGACGGGTAGTGGAACACAAACCAATATGAACCTAAACGAGGTCATTTCCCATATTGCAAACGAGAAAAGAGCATCCGACCCAATACATCCGAATGATGACGTCAATAAAAGTCAAAGCTCAAATGATACCTTCCCGACAGCGATGCAAATAGCTGTTGTTTTAAAAGTTAAAGAGCGTTTAGTACCTGTGTTGGCAGAAGTTAAACAAACATTGAATAAACTTGCCGAGACGTATAAGGACACAATCAAAATCGGACGAACGCATCTTCAAGATGCAACACCGCTAACATTTGGACAAGAAATTAGTGGATGGATCGGTATGATTGAACGAAATGAAAAAATGATCGAAGAATCCATGAAATTGATGTACGATTTACCACTGGGTGGGACAGCTGTTGGAACAGGACTAAATGCTGAGCCAACGTTTTCTGGAAAAGCCATTCAAAAAATTACACGTTGGACAAATGAACCTTTTGCTCAGATGGAAAACAAATTTCATGGCTTGTCTAGTAAAGATAACTTTGTCTTCTTCCACGGTGCTCTAAAATCACTTGCGGCAAACGTCATGAAAATGGCAAATGATATTAGATGGTTAGCTAGCGGGCCACGCTCAGGATTTTCTGAGATTACTATACCCGCGAACGAACCAGGTAGCTCAATTATGCCGGGTAAAGTCAATCCCACTCAAGTAGAATCGTTGACGATGGTGTGCGTCCAAGTCATGGGGAATGATACAACCGTTGGCGTAGCTGCCTCGCAAGGAAACTTTGAACTGAACGTCTACATGCCGGTCATTATTTACAATACGATTCAGTCCATTACACTTTTAGCAGATGGTTTGCAGAGTTTCAATAAAAGGTGTTTAACTGGTCTAACAGCGAATGAAGAACAGATGCGTACTTATGTCGACCAATCACTTATGCTAGTCACTGCATTAGCACCGGTGCTTGGATACGACACGGCAAGTGCTCTAGCGAAGCAGGCGTTTGAAGAAAATAAAACATTAAAAGAAGTCGTCATGTCAGCTGAACTGATGAGTGAACAAGACTTTGATGACTATACAGATCCTAGAAAGATGGTTTAAACATGAGCGATCACTATTATACAAATGATCCACAGTCAAAAAGCAATCAACAGTCGTGGACAACGCAATTGAGAGGATTTGAATTCACATTTAATACAGATGCTGGAGTATTCTCAAAAGAAAAAGTTGATTATGGTTCCAAAGTGCTCCTCGATGCAGTGGACTTAACAGAATTTCCAGAAGGTTCACTGCTAGATGTTGGATGCGGATATGGACCGATTGGGTTAACACTAGCAAAACTTGATCAAAGTAGAACAGTTGAAATGGTCGACATCAACGAACGTGCGCTTGCGCTTGCGGAGAAAAATGCCGTAACGAACGGCGTAGGCAATGTTTCGATACATGCGTCTTCTTTGTATGAAAATATAACGCATCAAGAGTTTGCAGGAATCTTTTCAAATCCGCCGATAAGAGCAGGGAAAGAAACGGTTCATAAAGTACTGGAAGAAGGGATTGATTATCTGACAGTGGGAGGCTACTTGGTGATTGTTATCCAGAAAAAACAAGGGGCACCAAGTGCACAGAAGAAAATGTCAGAAGTATTTGGAAATGTAGAACGGATTGCGCTAGACAGAGGGTACTGGATTTTAAGATCTCAAAAAGTATCTTTATAGAGGATAGAAAAAAGAACAAGCGATTAGAAGAAGGATGTTCGAAGTATGAAAATATGCTTGACACCCTTCTATTTGTCGTGTAAACTAAGTAGACGCTAAACAATGTATACAGTGGAGCGCTATGCGAAATATTGTCCGTATAGGGTTTTGAATGCTAAACAAAAGAACGTGAGAATGAAATCTATCGATTCTTCACATATCTTTTGTATTTTTTTTGGTCTAAAACAGGAAAACAAGCGATGATTTAAACGAATCGTCATAATTGTAACCTAAATGTAATATTTAGATCGGATGAAATCATTAGTCTATACATTGAATATTAACGAGGGGTGAAGAGGTTGGCAGGCCATAATGTGAATTACGGTAAACACCGTATAAGAAAAAGTTTTTCACGAATCAACGAAGTGCTGGAACTCCCGAATTTGATCGAAATACAGACAGATTCATACGAATGGTTTTTAGAGGATGGATTGAGAGAGATGTTCAAAGATATCTCACCAATCGAAGATTTTTCTGGAAATCTTTCACTGGAGTTTACAGATTACAAACTACAACAACCAAAATATACAGTAGATGAAGCGAGACAACATGATTCAAACTACTCTGCTCCACTGTATGTTAAATTACGCTTGATCAACAAAGAAACAGGGGAAGTTAAAGAACAAGAAGTATTCTTTGGCGATTTCCCTCTAATGACTGAACAAGGTACATTTATTATTAATGGTGCGGAACGTGTTATCGTTTCTCAGTTAGTTCGTTCACCAGGTGTTTATTTCAGCCCTAAAGTTGAAAAGAATGGTATGGAAGGTTTTGGAGCAACAGTTATCCCGAACCGTGGAGCGTGGCTAGAATATGAGACAGATTCTAAAGGTTTGTCTAACGTTCGTATTGACCGTACACGTAAGATTCCATTAAGTGTCTTGGTACGTGCGTTAGGATTCGGATCAGATGATGAAATCATGGATCTTTTCGGAGCCAACGAAAGCCTTAAAGCTACATTAGAAAAAGATGTTCACAAAAATAGTGCGGACTCTCGAGTAGAAGAAGCATTGAAAGATGTTTACGAACGTCTACGTCCAGGTGAGCCGAAAACAGCAGACTCATCAAGAAGTTTACTGACAACTCGTTTCTTTGATCCTAAGCGTTACGATCTAGCTCGAGTAGGACGTTATAAAATCAATAAAAAACTAGACCTTAAAATTCGTTTGATGGGATTGACTTTAGCAGAAACATTAGTAGATCCTGAAACAGGAGAAATTCTAGCTAAAGAAGGCACAGTCGTTACACGTGATGTAATGGATAATCTTGGAGAGCACATCGATAACGGTCTTGGTGGCATTACAATCCACCCTTCAGATGAAGGAGTTGTACCTGAGCCGATTGATCTTCAAGTCGTTAAAGTATACTCGCCAATCGATTCTGACCGTGTCATTAACATTATTGGAAATGCAACACCTGACCGTGAAATCAAATACGTGATTCCTGCGGACATGATTGCTTCAATGAGTTATTTCTTCAACCTTCAAGAAGGTGTTGGCGAAACAGATGACATTGACCACTTAGGTAACCGTCGTATTCGTTCTGTTGGTGAATTACTACAAAACCAATTCCGTATCGGATTATCTCGTATGGAACGTGTTGTACGTGAGCGTATGTCTATTCAAGACACATCTACAACAACACCTCAACAATTGGTTAACATTCGTCCAGTCGTTGCGTCGATCAAAGAGTTCTTTGGATCTTCTCAACTATCTCAATTCATGGATCAAACGAATCCACTTGGAGAGTTAACACACAAGAGACGTCTATCTGCACTTGGACCCGGTGGTTTGACACGTGACCGTGCTGGATATGAAGTTCGAGATGTTCACTATTCTCACTATGGTCGTATGTGCCCGATCGAAACGCCTGAGGGACCGAATATCGGTTTGATCAACAGTTTATCGACATACGCTAAAATTAATGAATATGGATTTATCGAAACACCTTACCGTAAAGTAGATCGTGAAAACTTACGTGTAACGGATGAGATTCACTATCTGACAGCAGACGTGGAAGATTTGTATGTTGTAGCTCAGGCTAATGCACCACTTAATGCGGACGGTACATTTACAAACGATATCGTTCTTGCACGTACGAAAAATAAAAACGAAGAGATCGATGTAACGAAAGTTGATTACATGGATGTATCTCCGAAACAAGTTGTTTCTGTAGCAACTGCAAGTATTCCTTTCTTGGAAAACGATGACTCTAACCGTGCCTTGATGGGTGCAAACATGCAACGTCAAGCAGTACCTTTGATGCAACCAGAAGCACCACTTGTTGGTACAGGTATCGAACACCTTGCTGCCCGTGACTCTGGAGCTGCGATCATTGCGAAACATGACGGAGTCGTTGAGTATGTGGATGCAAAACAAGTTCGTGTTCGTAGAGAAGATGGAACATTAGATAAATACAATATTGCGAAATTCAAACGTTCAAATGCTGGAACATCTTACAACCAGCGCGCGTTGGTAAGTAAAGACGAAAAAATAGACAAGGGAGACATCTTAGCAGATGGTCCGTCTATGGAAAATGGAGAAATGGCTCTTGGCCGTAACCCACTGATCGCCTTTACAACATTCGACGGTTATAACTTTGAAGATGCGATCATCATGAGTGAACGTCTGGTTAAAGATGATGTATACACGTCTATTCATATTGAAGAATTTGAATCAGAAGCCCGTGATACAAAACTTGGACCTGAAGAAATCACACGTGAATTACCAAACGTCGGAGAAGATGCATTAAAACATCTTGATGACCGCGGAATTATTCGTATCGGTGCAGAAGTAAAAGACGGAGACATCCTAGTTGGTAAAGTAACGCCTAAAGGTGTATCTGAATTATCTGCAGAAGAAAAACTACTACACGCAATCTTTGGAGAAAAAGCACGTGAAGTTCGTGATACATCTCTACGCGTACCACATGGTGGCGGCGGAATTGTACACGACGTTAAAATCTTTACACGTGAAGCTGGAGACGAATTATCACCAGGCGTTAACTTCTTGGTTCGTGTATTCATCGTTCAAAAACGTAAAATCAACGTTGGAGATAAGATGGCGGGTCGTCACGGAAACAAAGGGGTTATCTCACTAATCCTTCCTGAAGAAGATATGCCATTTATGCCAGATGGAACGCCAGTAGATATTATGCTGAACCCACTTGGTGTACCATCACGTATGAATATCGGTCAAGTTATCGAACTTCATATGGGTATGGCTGCACGTAAACTGGGTATCCACATTGCATCTCCAGTATTCGATGGAGCGCATGAAGAAGATATCTGGGAAACCATCAAAGAAGCAGGCATGGATGATGATGCGAAGACTGTCTTGTATGATGGACGTACAGGTGAAGAGTTCGACAACAAAGTATCTGTCGGCGTTATGTACTACATCAAACTAGCTCACATGGTCGATGATAAATTGCACGCTCGTTCAACTGGACCTTACTCTCTTGTTACACAACAACCATTGGGTGGTAAAGCACAGTTTGGTGGACAACGTTTCGGAGAGATGGAAGTTTGGGCACTGGAAGCTTATGGTGCTGCTTATACGCTACAAGAGATTCTGACATACAAATCAGATGATGTAGTGGGTCGTGTGAAAACATACGAAGCTATCGTTAAAGGCGAGCCAATTCCACGTCCAGGTGTACCAGAATCATTCCGAGTACTTGTAAAAGAGTTACAGTCACTAGGACTAGACCTTAAAGTACTTGATAAAGAAAGCTCAGCAATCGACCTTCAAGATACAGAAGAAGATGACGATTACGGCAACGTAGATTCTTTAGAAGAAATGAAAAAAGAACAAGACATCAAACGTGCTGAAGAAGCACAACAACGTGCTGACGAAGAAGCATTGACTGAAACGCAAGAACAAGAAACAGAGTAACTCGTTTTAAAAGAATCACCATAGAAGGGTAAGACAAGCTGAGTAGTTTAGATACGTGGAGGCCACCTCTAAAATGATACGAATCATTTTGAGCTGGCCTTGCCCCGTTCTCTCGACTGCCTAGCACCGTCTTGTTCTGGAGCTTTAGGGCAGCTCACAATCTAATAAAGGGAGGTCGCCCCTTTGATCGATGTTAATAATTTTGAAAGTATTCAAATTGGATTAGCTTCACCAGACAAGATCCGTAGCTGGTCTTTTGGAGAAGTTAAAAAACCAGAAACAATCAATTACCGAACACTTAAACCTGAAAAAGATGGACTATTTTGTGAAAGAATTTTTGGACCAACCAAAGATTACGAATGTTCTTGTGGAAAATACAAACGAGTGCACTATAAAGGCATCGTCTGTGACCGCTGTGGCGTAGAAGTCACTAAATCTAAAGTACGTCGTGAACGTATGGGACATTTAGAACTTGCTGCACCAGTAACACACATCTGGTACTTTAAAGGTATTCCAAGTCGAATGGGTCTTGTACTTGATATGAGTCCTCGTGCACTGGAAGAAATCATCTATTTTGCATCTTATGTTGTAACAGATGCTGGTGATACACCACTTGAGAAAAAACAACTAATGACTGAACGCGAATACCGTGAGCGTCGTGCACAGTATGGAAATGATTTCCAAGCTGAAATCGGAGCTGAAGCAATCAAAACATTATTAAACGATGTTGACCTTGTGGAAGAAGTTGCAGAACTCAAAGAGCTTTTACAGTCAGCAACTGGACAAAAACGTACGAGAGCGGTTCGCCGTCTAGATATCTTAGAAGCTTTCCGTAACTCTGGTAACCACCCATCATGGATGGTTATGGATGTTGTTCCTGTTATTCCTCCTGAACTTAGACCGATGGTTCAACTTGAAGGTGGACGTTTTGCAACAAGTGATTTAAATGACCTTTACAGACGTGTAATCAACCGTAACAACCGTCTGAAAAGATTATTAGACTTGAATGCACCACACATCATTGTTCAAAACGAGAAGCGTATGCTACAAGAAGCGGTAGATGCTTTAGTAGATAACGGTCGTCGTGGACGTGCTGTAACTGGACCAGGTAACCGTCCTCTTAAATCTCTTTCGCATATGCTTAAAGGAAAACAAGGACGTTTCCGTCAAAACTTACTAGGTAAACGTGTAGATTATTCTGGACGTTCCGTTATCGTAGTAGGACCAAGCCTTAAAATGTATCAATGTGGGCTTCCAAAAGAAATGGCAATCGAACTCTTCAAACCTTTCGTAATGAGAGAACTTGTTGCAAGAGACATTGCAAACAATATTAAAAATGCTAAACGTAAAGTAGAGCGTTTGGATGAAGAAATCTGGGAAGTTCTTGAAGATGTTATTCGTGAGCACCCAGTTCTTCTTAACCGAGCACCTACATTACACCGTTTGGGAATTCAAGCTTTTGAACCAATCTTAGTAGAAGGAAAAGCGATTCGTCTTCACCCATTAGTATGTGAGGCATACAATGCCGATTTTGATGGGGACCAAATGGCGGTTCACGTACCTCTAAGTGATGAAGCCCAAGCAGAAGCTCGTATTTTAATGCTTGGTGCTCAAAATATCTTGAACCCTAAAGATGGTAAGCCAGTTGTAACACCATCTCAGGATATGGTTTTAGGTAACTACTACCTGACTATGGAAGATGCAGAACGCGAAGGCGAAGGCATGATCTTCTCAAGCACGTCTGAAGCGATTCAAGCTTACCAAAGTGGTTATGTACATTTACACTCACGGGTAGGGATTCACACATCAGCTATCCAAAACAAACCATTCACAGAATGGCAAAAAGACAAGTACTTGATTACAACTGTCGGAAAATTGATCTTTAACGAGATTATGCCTGCAGAGTTCCCGTACTTGAATGAACCAACGCAAGTTAACCTTGAGAAACAAACACCAGATCATTATTTTGTTGCTTATGGTACCAACATTCCTGAGCACATCAAAAATCAAGAAATCGTTAAACCATTCAAGAAAAATAACTTAGGAAATGTAATCGCGGAAGTCTTCAAACGTTTCCACGTTACAGAAACTTCTAAAATGCTCGATCTTATGAAAAACCTTGGATACAAATATTCAACTAAATCAGGGATCACTGTAGGTATTGCGGATATTTCCAACCTAAAAGAAAAAGAAGAAATTCTTGAAAAAGCACATGAGCAAGTAGATCGCATTGATGCTTCTCACAGACGTGGTCTGATTACAGAAGAAGAACGTTATACTTCAGTTATCAATGTCTGGACTAAGACAAAAGATCTTATCCAAAACCACTTAATGAACTCATTGGATCCACATAACAACATCTTTATGATGAGTGATTCAGGAGCTCGTGGTAATATTTCCAACTTTACCCAATTAGCTGGTATGCGTGGATTGATGGCCGCTCCAAGTGGACGTATCATGGAATTACCGATTACTTCTAACTTCCGTGAAGGACTTTCAGTTCTTGAGATGTTCATCTCTACCCACGGTGCTCGTAAAGGTATGACGGATACGGCTCTTAAAACAGCCGATTCTGGTTACTTGACTCGTCGTCTAGTAGATGTTGCACAAGATGTCATCATCCGTGAAGACGATTGTGGAACAAAACGTGGACTTCTTGTTACAGCAATCAAAGATGGTAACGAAGAAATCGAACCACTTGAAGACCGCATTATCGGACGTTACGCTCGTAAAACAGTTAAGCATCCTCAAACTGGTGCAGTAATGGTTGCAGAAAACGAATTGATTACAGAAGATCTTACAAAAGAAATCATTGAAGCAGGAATTGAAGAAGTTACGATTCGTTCCGTATTCAACTGTAATACAAATCACGGTGTATGTAAGAAATGTTATGGTCGTAACTTAGCAACTGGCCGTAAAGTAGAAGTTGGAGAAGCAGTTGGAACAATTGCTGCTCAATCTATCGGACAACCAGGTACTCAGTTGACAATGCGTACATTCCATACCGGTGGGGTTGCCGGAGACGATATTACACAAGGTTTACCTCGTGTACAAGAGATCTTTGAGGCACGTCACCCTAAAGGACAAGCGATGATCACTGAAGTTACCGGAGAAATTGCATCAATCGATGAAAATCCATCTGAACGTACTAAAGACATTGTAGTTAAAGGTGCAACGGATACACGTACCTATACACTACCAATCAATGCGCGTCTTCGTGTTAAAGAAGGAAGCTTTATCGAACGTGGAGATGCCTTTAATGATGGTTCAGTAGATCCTAAAGAATTATTGGCCGTTAGTAATGTACTCAAATTACAAAATTATTTATTACAAGAAGTTCAAAGAGCCTACCGTAGCCAAGGGGTAGAAATCGGAGATAAACACGTTGAAGTTATGGTTCGTCAGATGCTACGTAAAGTACGCGTACTGGATCCAGGTGACACAACAATTCTTCCAGGTAACTTGATGGATATTCACGATTTCAAAGATCAGAACAAAGCGACATTATTATCAGGTGGACTACCAGCGACTGCTCGTCCTGTTTTACTGGGTATCACAAAAGCATCACTTGAAACGAATAGTTTCTTATCAGCTGCTTCGTTCCAGGAAACAACACGAGTGTTAACAGATGCTGCCATTCGTGGTAAAAATGATCAACTGATCGGATTGAAAGAGAATGTTATTATCGGTAAGAGAATTCCAGCCGGAACAGGCATGAAAGTCTATAACCAGATAAAACCAAAAAGTGTCGGCGTTGTAAGCGAAAATGTTTACAGCATCAATGATGAAATTAGTTCATCAACTATCGAAGAATAAAACAGTGATGAGACGAGCGGGAAACAGTATCCCGCTCGAAACTCGTCTTTATATAAAAAAAGTCAATCAGGATGTTGACAGCCCATTCTAGACGTGGTACTATTCTAGAGGTGCTTTTGTGTACAGATTCCTGTTCTAGATCGTTTAAGCTCGATAGAGTCAACAGTCGTTCAGACTGGAATACAAGAGCCGTTAATGTACCGCACAATTAGGTACAGTTCCTCAATATTAGATTCTAGACATTGCGTCTTAAGCTGATATAGAGTGGATGAATATTATCGCTAACGAAGCGATACTTTCTTTTGCTCAAAGAAGAACCGCCTGGATGTGTGGGTCTAGAAAAACCATTATTCATAAGAAAATCCGGAAGGAGGAAACAGAAAATGCCTACTATTAATCAATTGATTCGTAAACCTCGTAAATCAAAGATCGTTAAATCTGAATCACCAGCATTGAACAGAGGATATAACACTCAGAAACGTAAACAAACAACTGTATATTCTCCACAAAAACGTGGTGTTTGTACTCGTGTAGGAACAATGACTCCTAAGAAACCAAACTCTGCGCTACGTAAATATGCTCGTGTTCGTTTATCTAACATGATTGAAGTAACTGCATACATTCCAGGAGAAGGACACAACTTGCAAGAACACAGTGTTGTCTTGCTTCGTGGAGGACGTGTAAAAGATTTACCGGGAGTTCGTTACCACATCGTTCGTGGTGCGCTTGATACTGCTGGAGTTACTGATCGTAAACAAGGCCGTTCTAAATACGGTACTAAAAAACCTAGCTAAAGCGGGTTAACTAAAAAAATAAACTTTTAAATTACACTCTATGAAAGGAGGAATTTACATGCCTCGTAAAGGTCCTGTTACAAAACGTGACGTGTTACCAGATCCAATTTATAATTCTAAATTAGTTTCTCGTTTAATCAACCGTTTAATGGTTGACGGAAAACGTGGAAAAGCTTCTACAATTTTATATGATGCATTCGCTGCTATCAAAGAACAAACTGGAAATGATCCAATCGAAGTGTTTGAAGAAGCATTGAAGAACATCATGCCAGTTCTTGAGGTTAAAGCTCGCCGTGTTGGGGGTTCTAACTACCAAGTACCAGTAGAAGTACGTCCTGATCGTCGTACGACACTAGCATTGCGCTGGTTAGTAAGCTACGCTCGTCTTCGTGGAGAAAATACCATGGAAGATCGTCTAGCTAAAGAAATCATGGATGCAGCTAACAACACTGGAGCATCTGTTCGTAAACGTGAAGAAATGCACCGTATGGCTGAAGCTAATAAAGCTTTCGCTCACTACCGTTGGTAATATAAATCAGGAATGTGTTCAGCAGAGGTTGTTTCTTGTTTTCAAGAAACAATGCTTACTGACTCATTCTTTTATGCTGTATAACCGATTCATGTATATACATGAACTGAATGAATTAAAGAGAGGTGTAGAGACAAGTGGCTAAAAGAAAGTTCCCTCTAGAAAAAACACGTAATATTGGTATTATGGCGCATATCGATGCGGGTAAAACTACTACTACTGAACGTATTCTTTATTATACTGGTCGTATCCACAAAATTGGTGAAACACACGAAGGTGCTTCGCAAATGGACTGGATGGAACAGGAACAAGAACGTGGAATTACAATCACTTCAGCAGCTACAACTGCTCAGTGGAATAATCACCGCGTAAACATCATCGATACACCTGGTCACGTGGATTTTACCGTTGAGGTAGAACGTTCACTACGTGTACTTGATGGTGCCGTTGCAGTACTAGATGCACAATCTGGTGTAGAGCCTCAAACTGAAACAGTTTGGCGTCAAGCTACAACTTATGGTGTTCCTCGTATCGTATTCGTAAATAAAATGGATAAACTAGGTGCAAACTTCTTAGATGCTAACCATTCTATGCATGACCGTCTTATGGCTAATGCTCATCCTATCCAGTTACCAATCGGTGCTGAAGATGACTTTAGCGGAATCATTGACTTGGTTCGTATGAAAGCTTTCATGTATGGTAATGACTTGGGAACTGAAATTTCTGAAGAAGAAATTCCAGCTGACCACATGGAATTAGCAGAAGAATGGCGTACTAAATTAGTTGAAGCTGTTGCTGAAATGGATGAAGATCTAATGATGCAATACCTTGAAGGAGAAGAAATCTCTGAAGAGCAACTAAAAGAAGGTATCCGTAAAGCAACATTGAGCGTTGAATTCTACCCAGTTTTAGTAGGATCAGCATTCAAAAATAAAGGTGTACAATTGCTATTAGATGCGGTTGTTGACTACCTTCCTTCTCCACTTGACGTTCCTGCAATCCAAGGACACGCTCAAAGAGATCCAGAAGAAGTCATCGAACGTACTGCTGGCGATGACAAACCTTTCTCAGCATTAGCATTTAAAGTTATGACTGACCCTTATGTAGGTCGTTTGACATTCTTCCGTGTATACTCTGGTACTCTTGAGTCTGGATCATACATCTTGAATGCAACAAAAGACTCTCGTGAGCGTGTAGGTCGTATCCTGCAAATGCACGCAAACTCTCGTGAAGAGATTCCTGAAGTATTCTCTGGAGATATCGCTGCAGCAGTTGGATTGAAAGATACAACTACTGGTGACACTTTATGTGACACTGACAGTCCGGTTATCCTTGAATCAATGGACTTCCCTGATCCAGTTATCCAAGTAGCGATTGAACCTAAATCAAAAGCTGACCAAGATAAAATGGGTATTGCGTTGCAAAAACTAGCGGAAGAAGATCCTACTTTCCGTGCTGAAACAGATCAAGAAACTGGAGAAACACTAATTTCTGGTATGGGTGAGTTACACTTAGACATCATCGTTGACCGTATGAAACGCGAATTCAAAGTTGAAGCTAACGTTGGAGCTCCTCAAGTATCTTATCGTGAAACATTCACTAAACAAGTACAATCAGAAGGTAAATTTGTTCGTCAGTCTGGTGGTAAAGGTCAATTCGGTCACGTATGGATTGAATTTACTCCAAACGAAGAAGGAGCAGGTTTCGAATTTGAGGATGCTGTTGTCGGTGGGGTTGTTCCACGTGAATACATTCCTGCAGTTAAAGCTGGACTAGAAGCTTCTCTAGATAACGGAGTATTAGCTGGATATCCATTAGTGGATGTTAAAGCGAAACTTTATGATGGTTCTTATCACGATGTCGATTCAAATGAAACGGCATTTAAAGTAGCAGCTTCGCTTGCACTTAAAAATGCAGCTCAAAAAGCTGGTGCAGTAATTCTTGAGCCAATCATGGCTGTAGATGTTACAGTTCCTGAAGATTACATGGGTGATATCATGGGTCACATTTCTGCACGTCGTGGAAATATTGAAGGTTCTGAACAACGTGGTAACTCAATGATCGTTAGAGGAATGATTCCTTTAGCTGAAATGTTTGGTTATGCAACTACACTACGATCTGCTACTCAAGGACGTGGAACATTCTCTATGCAATTTGACCACTATGATCAAGTGCCTAAGAGTATTGCTGAAGAAATCATCAAGAAAAATGGCGGTTCTGGCGCAGAATAATTTATTCTGTGCAACCGCTCAAACTGATTGATTAATGAATCATTAATCGGTATAATTATATGTGATAAAATGGTTTGAAGACTATGTTCTCATACCAATTAAAGGAACACAATCTAAGGAGGAAATGTTTAAAATGGCTAAACAAAAATTTGACCGTACGAAACAACATATGAACATTGGTACAATCGGACACGTTGACCACGGTAAAACAACTTTAACTGCTGCAATCACTACTGTATTATCTAAAAAAGGATATGCAGAAGCACAAGCATACGACAGCATTGACGGAGCTGCAGAAGAAAAAGAACGTGGAATCACTATCTCTACTTCTCACGTTGAGTATGAAACTGATACTCGTCACTATGCACACGTTGACTGCCCAGGTCACGCGGATTACGTTAAAAACATGATCACTGGTGCTGCTCAAATGGACGGAGCTATCTTGGTAGTTTCTGCTGCTGATGGCCCAATGCCTCAAACTCGTGAGCACATCTTGCTTTCACGTCAAGTAGGTGTTCCATACATCGTTGTTTTCTTAAACAAGGTTGATATGGTTGATGATGAAGAATTACTAGAATTAGTTGAAATGGAAGTTCGTGACTTATTATCTGAATACGAATTCCCAGGCGACGACATTCCTGTAGTTGCTGGATCAGCACTTAAAGCTCTAGAAGGCGACGACGCTTACGAGCAAAAAATTCTTGATCTTATGGAAGAAGTAGATAACTACATTCCAGCTCCAGAACGTGACGCTGACAGACCATTCATGATGCCAGTTGAGGATGTATTCTCAATTACTGGACGTGGAACGGTTGCAACTGGACGTGTTGAGTCTGGTAAAGTTTCTGTTGGTGACGAAATTGAAGTTATCGGTATTAAAGATACTGCTAAAACAACTGTTACTGGTGTTGAAATGTTCCGTAAATTGTTAGATTACGCTGAAGCGGGAGATAACATTGGAGCACTTTTACGTGGTATGTCACGTGATGACATCGAACGTGGACAAGTACTAGCTAAACCAGGTTCAATTACTCCACATACTGTTTTTGACGCTGAAGTTTATGTTCTTTCAAAAGAAGAGGGTGGACGTCACACTCCATTCTTCACTAACTACCGTCCTCAGTTCTACTTCCGTACAACTGATGTAACTGGTATTGTTGAATTAAACGAAGGTACTGAAATGGTTATGCCTGGAGACAACACAACTATGAAAGTTAGCCTTATTGCACCAATCGCTGTAGAAGACGGAACTAAATTCACTATTCGTGAAGGTGGCCGTACTGTTGGAGCGGGCGTTGTAACTAAGATCGTAGAATAATTTTTATTCTTTCGATATTCGCTTAACAATTAAATGGAGCGTCATTTCGGATTCGTCCGAAGTGACGCTTTTTTATTTCAATGATAATAAAGAATATGGGTATATACTATAGAAGAAACACGTTCAAACAGCATGTTAGAAAAAGAAAAAGTATCGTAAAAAAGAAATCTTCCTTTTTTATAAAATATTTTAAAAAAGGCTTGCTTCTTTATTGTATTGTATGTATACTTGTATAGGTGTCTGCGAGGTACTTATTTTTGTGCGAATCAGAATGATTTAGTGCAAGAGGGGTAATAACTTCAGATCCAGGGCTTTGAAGCGAGAGGTTGCGACACACCCGGGTGCATTGCCATGGTGGGTGAGTTGGAAAAATTTTCGTGGAGCTAGGTTTATTTTTTAAATAAGCGAAGGAGGGAAAAACATGGCAAAACAAAAGATTCGTATTCGTTTGAAAGCATATGAACACCGTGTGCTTGATCAATCTGCTGACAAAATTGTAGAAACGGCAAAAAGAACTGGGGCAACTGTTTCAGGTCCAATTCCATTACCTACAGAACGTAAATTGTATACAATTATCCGTTCACCGCATAAATACAAAGATTCACGTGAGCAATTCGAAATGCGCACACACAAACGTCTAATCGACATCGTGAACCCAACACCGAAAACAGTTGATGCTTTAACTAAGCTAGACTTACCATCAGGTGTGGACATCGAAATCAAATTATAATACTAAAAAAATCATATAACGGAGGTGTACTCATGACCAAAGGAATCTTAGGTAAAAAAGTCGGAATGACACAAATTTTTAGCGAAACAGGAGAATTAGTTCCTGTAACAGTAATCGAAGCAGCTCCTAACGTAGTTTTACAAGTTAAAACAATGGCAACTGACGGTTATAACTCAGTTCAATTAGGATTCGACGACAAACGCGAAGTACTATCAAACAAACCGGCACAAGGTCATGTTAAGAAAGCTAACACGACTCCTAAGCGCTTCATTAGAGAATTACGAGATGCTGAGCTTGGAGACGTCGAAGTAGGAAACGAAATTACAGTAGCAACATTCGCAGAAGGCGACATTGTGGATGTTACTGGGACTTCAAAAGGTAAAGGATTCCAAGGTGTTATCAAACGCCACGGACAATCACGTGGGCCTGAAACTCACGGATCTCGTTATCACCGTCGTCCTGGTTCAATGGGTGGCGCATCTGATCCATCACGCGTATTCCCTGGTAAGAAATTAGCAGGACGTATGGGTGGGGACACAGTAACTGTTCAAAACCTTGAAATTGTACGTGTTGACGCTGAGCGTAACGTATTATTAATTAAAGGTAATGTACCAGGAGCTAAAAAATCACTTATTCAAATCCAATCTGCACTTAAAGCAGGAAACAAGTAATAGATTAGGAAGGGAGGACAAGCAGAATGCCAACTGTAGCGTTATACAAACAAGATGGAACGCAAAATGGTGAAGTAACATTAAATGATGCAGTCTTTGGTATCGAACCAAACGAAAGTGTCGTATTTGATGCAATTACCATGCAACGCGCTTCTTTAAGACAAGGAACACACGCGGTTAAAAACCGTAGTGCAGTACGAGGCGGTGGACGTAAACCGTGGCGTCAAAAAGGAACTGGACGTGCTCGTCAAGGGTCTATCCGTTCACCACAATGGCGTGGAGGTGGAGTAGTCTTCGGACCAACACCACGTTCATATGGCTATAAATTACCGAAAAAAGTTCGTCGTTTAGCGATTAGATCAGTACTTTCAACTAAAGTAGCAGATCAAGAGTTAGTCGTAGTAGATGGTTTGAACTTTGACGCACCAAAAACTAAAGAGTTCAGAGCTGTTCTAACAAACTTAGATGCTGGCAAAAAGGTCTTAGTAGTGTTGGAAAACGACAATGAATTTGCAGCGCTGTCAGCTCGCAACCTTCCAGGGGTAAAAGTTGTTGCACCAAACAACGTATCTGTACTGGACGTAGTTGCTCATGACAAGCTCATCTTAACGAAGGCTGCTCTGGAAAAAGTAGAGGAGGCACTTCAATAATGAATGCACGTGACGTAATTTTACGCCCGATCATCACTGAAGCTTCTATGAATGCTATGGACGATAAAAAGTACACATTCGAAGTAGATGTTCGCGCTAAGAAAACTACAGTAAAACAAGCAATCGAAGAAATCTTCGATGTTAAAGTGAAAAAAGTAAACATCATCAACACTGCTCCAAAACCAAAACGTATGGGTCGTTACATGGGCTATACTAAAAAACGTCGTAAAGCAATTGTTACTTTAACGACTGAATCGAATGATATTACTATCTTCGGAGAAGAAAACGAATAAGCACTTACTTCTAAATAAGTAAGTCATATGATTATTACAAGGAGGGAATTTGCGTGGCGATTAAAAAGTACAAACCTACCACAAACGGACGTCGTAACATGACTGGGTCAGATTTCGCTGAAATCACAACTAGCACACCAGAAAAAACTTTGCTAGCTCCAAGCCCAAAACGTGCTGGACGTAACAACAAAGGTAGAATCACTGTCCGTCATCAAGGCGGCGGCCACAAGCAAAGATACCGTATTATTGATTTCAAACGTCAAAAAGATGGCGTTCGCGGTATTGTAAAAACAGTTGAGTATGATCCAAACCGCTCAGCAAACATTTCATTGATCCAATACGAAGATGGTGTTAAAACTTACATTTTAGCTCCTAAAGGTATCGAAGTTGGACAAAGCATTATGTCTGGTGAAGATGTAGATATCAAAGTTGGTAATGCACTTCCACTAGCAAACATTCCTGTTGGTTCTGTTATCCACAACATCGAGTTGAAACCTGGTAAAGGTGGACAATTAGCTCGTTCAGCTGGAACTTCTGCTCAAATCCTTGGTAAAGAAGGAAAATACGTATTAGTACGTTTGAGATCTGGAGAAAGCCGTCTGATTCTTGCTAGCTGCCGTGCAACACTTGGTTCAGTTGGTAACGAACAACACGAATTAATTAACATTGGTAAAGCCGGTCGTAACCGTTGGAAAGGCAAACGTCCTTCAGTTCGTGGATCTGTAATGAACCCGAATGATCACCCACACGGTGGTGGTGAAGGTAAAGCTCCAATCGGACGTCCAAGTCCGATGACTCCATGGGGTAAACCTACTCTTGGTAAGAAAACACGTAATGGTAAGAATCGTTCAGATAAACTTATCGTTCGTCGTCGTAAAAAGTAATTTAAAACTTAAATGAAGAAAATTCAGGATTTATCCTGGAAGGAGGGCAATACATGAGCCGTAGTTTGAAAAAGGGACCTTTCGTCGATGCTCATTTGATGAAAAAAGTTCGTGAACTTGGTGAAGACAACAAACGTGTTATCAAAACATGGTCACGTCGCTCAACGATCTTCCCGAACTTTGTAGGTCACACCATTGCCGTATATGATGGAAGAAAACACGTGCCAGTTTATGTTCAAGAGGACATGGTTGGTCACAAACTTGGTGAATTCGCACCAACAAGAACATACCGTGGACACGGTAAAGATGATCGCACAACTAAACGTTAATAGCGAAGGGAGGAAATTTCCATGGCAGAAACAGTAACAGCCGCAAAAGCAACTGCTCGTACAGTTCGTATTGCACCTCGTAAAGCTAGATTAGTAGTCGATACTATTCGTGGTAAAAGTGCTGCAGAAGCTATTTCTATCCTTCGCTTCACTAACCGCGGAGCATCTGAAGAGGTAGAAAAAGTTTTAATGTCAGCAATTGCGAACGCTGAGCATAATTATGATATGGATATAGAAGAATTATTTGTAAGTGAAGCCTATGTCAACGAAGGAGCTACTTTAAAAAGATTCCGTCCGCGCGCAAAAGGTGCAGCTTCAAGAATCAACAAACGTACTAGCCACATTACAGTAGTGGTATCAGAGAAGAAGGAGGGGTAATCTGTGGGACAAAAAATAAACCCTAATGGTATGCGTGTTGGCGTCATCCGTGATTGGGACGCTAAATGGTATGCAGAAAAAGACTTTGCGGACACATTGCTAGAAGACTTAGCTGTTCGTGAATATATTGCAGAAAAATTAAGCACTGCTTCAGTTTCACGTGTTGAAATCGAACGTGCTGCAAACAGAATCAACTTGTCAATTCATACTGCTAAACCAGGTATGGTAATTGGTAAAGGTGGATCAGAAGTTGACTCATTAAGAAATAAATTGAACAGTATGACTGGCAAACGTGTTCACGTCAATATTGTTGAAATTAAAAGACCTGATATGGATGCTACTTTAGTAGCTAAAAGTATCGCTGAACAACTTGAAAACCGTATCTCATTCCGTCGTGCTCAGAAACAAGCAATTCAACGTACAATGCGTTCTGGTGCTAAAGGAATCCGTACTATGGTCTCAGGTCGTTTAAATGGGGCAGACATGGCCCGTAACGAAAGCTTTTCTGAAGGAACAGTTCCATTGCACACTATCCGTGCTGATATCGATTTTGCTAACGAAGAAGCAGATACAACTTACGGTAAAATCGGCGTAAAAGTATGGATCTACAAAGGAGAAGTTCTTCCAGGAAAGACTCAGAACATGAAAGGAGGAAAATAATCAATGTTAGTACCAAAACGTGTAAAACACCGTCGTGAATTCCGTGGTAAAATGCGAGGAGAAGCGAAAGGTGGAAAAGAAATTGCTTACGGTCAATACGGCTTACAAGCAGTTGACTCAACTTGGATCACAAGTCGTCAGATAGAGTCTGCTCGTATCGCTATGACACGTTACATGAAACGTGGTGGGAAAGTATGGATTAAAATCTTCCCTCACAAACCGGTGACAGCTAAAGCAATTGGTGTACGTATGGGTTCCGGTAAAGGAGCTCCTGAGGGCTGGGTAGCACCCGTAAAACGTGGTAAAATCATGTTTGAAATCGGTGGCGTATCTGAAGAAGTAGCCCGCGAAGCATTGCGTTTAGCTTCACACAAACTACCTGTTAAAACTAAGGTAGTAACTCGTGAAGAAAGTGGTGACTCACATGAAGGCTAATGAATTAAAAGGCTTATCCACTACTGAATTAATTGAAAAAGAAGCAGAGTACAAAGAAGAATTATTCAACTTGCGCTTTCAGTTAGCAACAGGACAACTAGAAAACACATCGCGCATCAAAGATGTCCGTAAAAACATCGCACGTGTCAAAACAGTTTTGCGTCAAGCTGAATTAGTTAAGTAATCGTGCCTGATCTGTATTCAAAGGAGGCTGGAAAATGGCTGAACGTAATAACCGTAAAGTGTATCAAGGAAGAGTTGTTTCTGACAAGATGGATAAAACTATCGTTGTAGAAATTTCTACGCAAAAACAACACCAAAAATACCAAAAACGTATGAAATATTCAACAAAATTCAAAGCTCATGACGAGAACAATGTTGCTAAAACAGGCGATATCGTTAGTATCATGGAAACTCGTCCATTATCTAAAGATAAACGATTCCGTTTACTAGATGTGGTTGAAGAAGCAGTAGTATTATAGAAATAAAATGTAGTGCTAGCCTAACAGGCTACGCAGCGAAGAATATATCTTCGTGAGTTTGAAAGGAGGATCCTAACGTGATTCAAACAGAAAGTCGAATGAAAGTTGCTGACAACTCTGGTGCACGCGAAGTACTTGTTATTAAAGTATTAGGCGGATCAGGTGCAAAGACTGCTAATATCGGAGACGAAGTAGTTGTAACTGTTAAACATGCAACACCAGGCGGCGTTGTTAAAAAAGGTGAAGTTGTTCGTGCGGTTATCGTTCGTACAAAATCAGGAGCTCGTCGTTCAGACGGTTCATATATTAAATTTGACGAAAATGCTTGTGTTATTATTCGTGAAGACAAAGCACCACGTGGAACACGTATCTTCGGACCAGTTGCTCGTGAATTGCGTGAGAATGACTTTATGAGAATTGTTTCGTTAGCTCCGGAAGTTCTTTAATTCCGACAAATGTCATAAGGAGGTGCGCTAGAGAATGTTTGTAAAATCAGGAGATAAAGTTAAAATTTTAGCTGGTAAAGACAAAGGTAAGCAAGGTACGATCAAAACAGCTTTACCAAAACAAAACAAAGTAATCGTTGAAGGTATTAATATCATGAAGAAACATACCCGTCCTACAGGTATGGGCCAAGAAGGCGGAATAGTCGAGATTGAAGCGCCTATTCACGTATCCAACGTTCAATTGATTGATCCTAAAACAGATGAACCTACAAGAGTAGGATATAAATTCGAAGATGGTAAGAAAGTACGTTACGCTAAGAAATCAGGCGAAACACTTTAATATAGTAGGGAAGGAGGGCATTCATAAATGACACGCCTTAAAGATAAATATCTTAATGATGTACGTCCATCATTAGTTGAAAAATTTGAGTATAATTCAGTTATGCAAGCACCAGTTGTAGACAAAATCGTCTTAAACATCGGTGTTGGTGACGCTGTATCAAATACTAAAAATCTAGACAAAGCTGTAGAAGAATTAACGCTTATTTCAGGACAGAAACCAATTGTTACTCATGCTAAAAAATCTATCGCTGCTTTTCGTTTACGTGAAGGTATGCCAATTGGTACTAAAGTAACTTTACGTGGTGAACGTATGTATGATTTCTTGGACAAATTAGTAACTGTTTCTCTACCTCGTGTACGTGACTTCCGTGGAGTTAGCAAAAATGCTTTCGACGGACGTGGAAACTACACGCTAGGTGTTAAAGAGCAACTGATCTTCCCAGAGATCGACTATGATGATGTTGATAAAGTTCGCGGAATGGACATCGTTATCGTTACAACGGCTAATACAGATGAAGAAGCTCGTGAATTACTTGGACAATTGGGAATGCCGTTCCAAAAATAACCACGACACCTTATTAGGAGGGAAAATGTAGAAATGGCTAAAAAATCGATGATTCAAAAGAATAAAAAACCAGCCAAGTTTTCGACTCGTGAGTATACTCGTTGTGAACGTTGTGGACGCCCACATTCAGTATATCAACAATTTAAATTGTGCCGTATTTGCTTGCGTGAGCTAGCTTATAAAGGACAAATTCCAGGCTTGAAAAAAGCAAGCTGGTAAAAATAGAAAACTTGTCACAAAGGAGGATATAACGAATGGTCATGACAGATCCTATCGCAGATTTCTTGACTCGTGTACGTAATGCTAATAATGCTCGTCATACGAAAGTAGAAATTCCTGCTTCAAACATTAAAAAAGGTATGGCCCAAATCCTGAAAAATGAAGGATTCGTAAAAGATATCGAATTCGTGGAAGATGACAAACAAGGAATCGTCCGCATTTTCTTGAAATATGGTCAAAATGACGAACGCGTTATTACTGGCTTGAAACGTATTTCAAAACCAGGATTACGTGTCTACGTAAAAGCAGAAGAAATGCCAAAAGTATTGAACGGTTTAGGAGTTGCGCTTGTTTCTACGTCTGAAGGCGTTGTAACTGATAAAACTGCTCGTTCTAAAAACATCGGTGGAGAAGTCCTCGCGTACGTTTGGTAATAAACATAAAGAATGAAGGAGGTGCCGTACTTTGAGTCGTATCGGAAATAAACCTATTACTATTCCAGAAGGTGTAGAAATCGACCTTAACGGAACAGAAATCACAGTTAAAGGTAAAAATGGCGAGTTATCACGTACATTAAGCCCAGTTATTTCAATTAACATTGAAGATAACGTAATGACATTTACAAGACCTGATGAATCTAAAGCAAGCCGTACTATCCATGGAACTACACGCGCTGTCGTGAACAACATGGTAGAAGGTGTTACTGAAGGATTCCAGAAAACACTTGAGTTAATCGGTGTTGGTTACCGTGCACAATTGCAAGGTAAAACATTAGTATTAAACGTTGGTCTTTCACACACAGTTGAATTCGAAGAAATCGAAGGCTTAACTGTTGAAGTTCCATCAAATACTACTGTAGTAGTTAAAGGTGCTAACAAAGAAAAAGTTGGCGCATTAGCTGCAAACATTAGAGCTATTCGTCCCCCTGAGCCATATAAAGGTAAAGGAATTCGTTACCAAGGCGAGCAAGTTCGTCGTAAAGAAGGTAAAACAGGTAAATAATGCATTCAAGTCGAACACAAACTTGGAATGTCTAAAATCAGTTGCAGATCATACCCTGCGTATGATCTTACTGCTCGGTTTGAAACTATTCCGACGTATTTCTGTGTCAGTTAGCTGACATCAGTCATTAAATCGTTCGACTTAACTTTGCGTTGACCTGAAGAACACAATACTCAATTTGAACTGAGTAATTAACTATGAAGAGGTGACAATTGTGATTACAAAACCAGATAAAAATAAGTTACGCCAAAAAAGACACAAACGTGTCCGTAGAAATCTTTCTGGTACTGCAGCGCGCCCACGTTTGAACGTATTCCGTTCTAATAAACACATCTATGCTCAAGTAATTGATGACGTAGAGGGTGTAACGCTCGCAAGTGCATCTACTTTGGATACTAATGTTTCAGGTGATTCTAAAGTTGCTTTAGCTGCAGCTGTTGGAAAATTAGTAGCTGAACGTGCAAGTGAGAAAAACGTTACAGAAGTAGTATTTGATCGTGGTGGATATCAATATCACGGGCGTGTTAAAGCATTAGCTGACGCAGCTCGCGAAAACGGACTAACATTCTAGAGTAAAGGAGGAGTTAAGGTACATGACAACTCATATTGATGCAGCAAAATTAGACATTGAAGATCGCGTAGTAGAAATTAACCGCGTAACTAAAGTTGTTAAAGGTGGACGTCGTCTACGTTTCGCAGCGCTAGTAGTCGTTGGAGACAAAAATGGACATGTAGGATTCGGTACTGGTAAAGCACAAGAAGTTCCTGAAGCAATCCGTAAAGCGATTGAAGCAGCTAAAACTAACCTTGTAGAAGTACCAATGGTCGGAACTACATTACCTCACGAAGTTATCGGACGCCACGGTGGCGGAAATATCATCATGAAACCAGCCGTAGCCGGTTCTGGTATTTCTGCTGGTGGACCTGTTCGTGCCGTACTGGAATTAGCTGGTGTACAAGATGTTTCATCTAAATCAGTTGGATCTAGTTCTCCAATCAACATGGTTCGTGCAACTATCGATGGTATTAGTCAATTAAAACGCGCTGAAGAAGTTGCAAAACTTCGTGGCAAATCTGTAGAAGAATTACTTGGATAAGGAGGGATGACACAATGGCAAATCTAGAAATTACTTTAAAGCGTAGTTTAATTGGTCGTCCTCAAAACCAACATCAGGTAGTTAAATCTTTAGGTCTTAGAAAAACAAACTCTTCTGTTGTAAGACCAGATAATGATGCAGTCAGAGGCGCAATCAAGAAAATCGCTCATTTAATTGACGTAAAAGAAGTTTAGTAAGTCTAAGTTTAACTAAAGGAGGTGCCAAGATTTATGAAACTTCATGAATTAAAACCTGCAGAAGGTTCTCGTAAAACACGTAACCGTGTTGGACGTGGTTCGTCTTCTGGTAATGGTAAAACATCAGGTCGTGGTCAAAAAGGACAAAAAGCTCGTTCAGGTGGTGGAACTCGTCTAGGGTTCGAAGGTGGACAAACTCCATTATTCCAAACATTACCAAAACGTGGGTTCACAAACTACAACCGTAAAGAATTCGCGATCGTTAACTTAGATTCATTGAATCGTTTTGACGCAGATACAGAAGTAACTCCAGAATTATTGATTGAAACAGGTGTTGTTAAAAACAAAAAATCCGGTGTGAAAGTATTGGCGAAAGGAAACGTTGATCGCAAACTTACTGTTAAAGCACACAAGTTTTCAACTGCTGCGAAAGAAGCGATTGAAGCTGCCGGTGGATCAGTAGAGGTGATCTAATTTATGATCGAGCTGATTAAAGGTGCTATTAAAGAAAAAGATGTTCGAACACGAGTGTTGTTCACTCTTGGAATTTTAGTTGTATTTCGTTTAGGTACCCATATAACGGTTCCTGGCGTAAATGCAAATGCACTTAACGATTTGTCTTCAACAGGTTTATTTAACTTATTGGATACATTCGGTGGGGGAGCCTTAGGGAGTTACTCAGTTTTCGCTCTAGGTGTTTCACCATACATCACGGCTTCGATCGTGGTTCAGCTTCTTCAAATGGATGTCCTTCCGAAATTCAAGGAATGGGCAGAACAAGGAGAAGTTGGTAGAAAGAAGCTTAATCAGGTAACTCGCTATTTAACAATTGTATTAGCTTTCTTCCAAGCTATGGGGATCTCTTACGGATTCAATGCATTGACTGAATTTGGATTGGTAAACAATCCAGGGCCTTCAACATACATTGCTATCGCAATTATGCTGACTGCAGGAACGATGCTTGTAATGTGGCTGGGTGAAATGATTACAGTGCATGGTTTCGGAAACGGAACATCGCTGATCATTTTCTCAGGTATCGTTGCACGTCTTCCAGAAGATATCGTTCAATTCTACAATATACAAATTCGTAATGCTGGTGATGAAATCGTTCAAAGTCTCTTGTTTACTCTTGGAGTAATCATTGCTATGATCGTACTCGTTATCGCTGTAACCTATATGGAGAATGCTAAACGCAATATACCTGTACGTTATTCTAAACGTGCAAGTGAAACAAAAGACGGTGCAGTATTGCCGCTTAAAGTCAACTCAGCAGGTGTTATCCCGGTTATCTTTGCGAGTTCATTCTTATCAACTCCTCAGATTATCCTAGGATATTTTGCTTCAAGTCATCAGAATGCTGGATGGTTTAAATTCTTGAATGGTATATTCAATCTACAAGAACCAGCTGGAGCTGCTTTGTATCTTCTGTTGATCGTCGTATTTACGTACTTCTATGCGTTTATTCAGGTAAATCCTGAAAAAGCTGCTGAAAATCTTCAGAAACAAAATGGTTATATCCCTAGTATTCGTCCTGGTAAAGCCACGGAAGAATATCTTGGATACATGCTGATCAGACTGAGCACGGTTGGTGCTTTGTATTTAGGCGTCATATCTATACTTCCTATAATAGCTTCAGCGCTTTGGAATCTTCCTAGCTCACTTGCTTTAGGTGGTACAAGTCTACTAATCGTAGTCGGAGTAGCACTTGATTCAATGAGACAACTAGAAGGACTACTCAGTAAAAAAAGCTATCAAGGATTTATTCAAAGATAAAGTTGAATCTTTTATCCTTTGTACGAAAATAGACGATTTGCCCCATAGGTATTTATAGCCTCATCGATGGGTAAATCGATCTTTTTTTCCTAAAAATGTAAAAGTTAGGAATTAGTCAAGGAGGAAACAACCATGAATCTGATTCTTTTAGGCCTTCCGGGCGCAGGGAAAGGAACTCAAGCTTCACGTATTACAGAAACCTACGGGATACCTCATATATCCACAGGCGACATGTTCCGTGCAGCGATGAAAAACGAAACACCCTTAGGCAAGGAAGCTAAAAAGTTTATAGATGCTGGAGACCTCGTACCTGACGAAGTGACCAATGGTATCGTGAAAGAGCGTCTTGAAGAAGCTGATGCTCAGAACGGGTTCTTATTGGATGGCTACCCGCGTACGTTGAATCAAGCAGATGCTTTGAAAAAAGCACTTAGCAGCTCTGGTCGTGCCTTGGATGATGTGTTGTACATTAAAGTCGACAGAGATATCCTTATGGAACGTCTAACCGGTCGCTTCATCTGCTCTAATTGTGGAGCAACGTATCACAAACTGTTCAATTCAACGAAGGTTGAAGGAACATGTGATCAATGTGGCGGTCATGATTTTTATCAGCGTGAAGATGATAAACCAGAGACTGTTGAAAGACGTATCGAAGTAAATGAAGCACAGACAAAAGAGCTTGCTGCATATTACGAAGAAGAAGGAATCGTAAGAAATATCAACGGAGAACAAAATCCGGATTCTGTATTTGAAGATATTCGAAATATTTTGAAATAGTCATATAAAAAGAGCTTGCAACAGCTTTTTTTGCGTGGTATAATATTTCGAGCGTCGTGTTGGCATGACGGTTAAACAAAACATTTATAATCAAGAAAATGTGAGAGCAGTCTGCCCTCACAATTTCATGCGTACAAAAGAGAGTCATTGAAGGAGGAAACTCGACATGGCAAAAGACGATGTTATTGAGATTGAAGGAAAAGTACTAGAAACCCTGCCAAATGCAAGTTTTAAAGTTGAACTTGAAAATGGTCACGAAATTCTAGCACATGTTTCGGGCAAAATTCGTATGAATTATATCCGTATTCTACCTGGAGATAAAGTAACTGTTGAAATGTCTCCATATGATTTAACTCGTGGACGCATTACGTATCGATTCAAATAACTTAAGACTCCGTAAAACCAAGGAGGGAAAGTTTCATGAAAGTAAGACCATCAGTCAAAAAAATGTGTGACAAATGTAAAGTGATTCGTCGTAACGGCCGTGTAATGGTTATCTGCGAGAATCCTAAACACAAGCAACGTCAAGGTTAATAAAAGAGGAGGTGCTCATATATGGCTCGTGTAGCAGGAGTAGATATTCCACGTGATAAACATGTGGTAATTTCATTAACTTATATTTATGGTATTGGTAAAACAACTTCTAAAGGTATTTTAGAAGCTGCAGGTGTTCCAGAAGAAACTCGCGTACGTGAATTGACAAATGATCAATTGGACGCGATCCGTGCTGAAGTAGACAAACTTAAAATTGAAGGTGACCTTCGTCGTGAAGTAAACCAAAACATTAAACGTTTGATTGAAATCGGATCATACCGTGGTATTCGTCACCGTCGTGGTTTGCCAGTTCGTGGACAAAACACTAAAAACAACGCTCGTACTCGTAAGGGTAAAGCAGTAGCAATCGCTGGGAAGAAAAAATAATTACCTAAAGTTAGGAGGTCAATATACGTATGGCTAAAGCAAATAGACCCGCAGCACGTTCTCGTAAAAAAAGAGCTAAAAAGAATATTGAACACGGAGTGGCTCACATCCGTTCAACATTCAACAACACAATCGTAATGATTACTGATGTTCATGGTAATGCAATTTCATGGTCTTCAGCAGGATCTTTAGGATTCAGAGGTTCTAAGAAATCAACTCCATTTGCTGCTCAAATGGCTGCAGAAGCAGCTGCAAAAGGTTCAATGGAAAATGGTATGAAATCAGTTGAGGTTACTGTTAAAGGACCTGGTTCTGGTCGTGAAGCTGCAATTCGTTCATTACAAGCAACAGGTTTAGACGTAACTGCAATTCGTGACGTAACTCCGGTACCACACAACGGATGTCGTCCTCCAAAACGCCGTCGCGTTTAATAGTAGTGACATTTAAAAAATATTGCGTGAACTGAACGTTTTGAAAGGGGTAAACGACTAGATGATCGAAATTGAAAAACCGGTAATAGAGACAGTTGAGATCAGTGAGGATGGAAAATTCGGTAAGTTTATTGTAGAACCACTTGAACGTGGCTATGGTACAACTCTAGGGAACTCTCTACGCAGAATTCTTTTATCATCCTTGCCAGGTGCTGCCGTCACAAACATTCAGATCGATAGTGTTTTACATGAATTCACAGCGATCGATGGGGTAGTAGAAGATGTGACTGCCATCATCTTGAACTTGAAAAAACTTGCACTTAAGTTGTATTCTGATGAAACGAAAACGATTGAGATAGATGTTGAAGGACCAGCAACTGTAACAGCAGCTGACATTATTTATGACAGTGATGTTGAAATAATGAACCCAGACCTTTACATTTGTACAGTTTCCGAAGGCGGACATTTGCATGCTCGTATGGAAGCTCAAAAAGGTAGAGGATATGTTCGCGCTGAACACAACAAACATGAAGATATGCCAATTGGTGTACTGCCGGTTGATTCGATTTATACCCCAATCAGCCGTGTGAATTATCATGTAGAAGATACTCGTGTAGGAGAGAAAAACCAGTTCGACAAGTTAACGCTTGACGTATGGACTGATGGATCAATCTCACCTGAGGATGGCGTGAGTTTAGCGGCGAAAATCATGACAGAACATTTAAATATCTTTGTTAACTTGACAGAAGAAGCTCGTGAAGCTGAAATCATGGTTGAAAAAGAAGAAACTCAGATGGAAAAAATGCTTGAGATGACTATCGAAGAGCTTGATTTATCTGTACGTTCTTACAACTGTTTGAAGCGCGCTGGCATTAACACTGTTCAAGAGCTGACAAATAAAACAGAACCAGAAATGATGAAAGTCCGTAACTTAGGACGCAAATCACTGGAAGAAGTAAAATACAAACTGGGTGAGCTTGATTTAGGCTTACGCGAAGAAGAATAATCTTGTAGTTAAGGAGGGTTTCGACTAATGGGCTATCGTAAATTAGGACGCACTAGTTCTCAACGTAAAGCATTGCTACGTGATCTAACGTCTGACTTAATTATTAACGAGCGTATCACTACGACTGAAACTCGTGCAAAAGAAGTATCTAAAATGACTGATAAAATGGTTACTTTGGGTAAACGTGGAGACTTGCACGCACGTCGTCAAGCAGCAGCGTTTGTTCGTAATGAATTAGCAACTGTTTCAGAAACTGAAGAAGAAATCGTAGTACAAACAGTATTACAAAAACTGTTTAATGATTTAGCTCCTCGTTTCGCTGAGCGTAACGGTGGATATACTCGTGTTTTAAAAACAGAACCTCGTAGAGGAGATGGCGCACCAATGGCTATCTTAGAATTCGTGGTTAGAGCAGAAACTGCTGAAACTGAAGCAGAAGAAGCTTAATTTAATTCATAAAAAAAGAATTTAACCAAATTCACTTTTGGATGTATGATGGGCGTTATGATGATGGAACTTGTTTCCAAGTGTCTAGCTCAAGTTTCTCCCTTAGGACGTGTTCCTTTGGGAGGACCATATATCGTTTAAAGTGTTTTTTTTGTATCTTTTTTTAAGTCTATTGACCTGCTGCTGAAGAAATCATGTAGATAAGTCCACATACATACATAGAATAAGAAACAAGGTTTGTTTGAGTCGTTGATTTTTGGTAACCTTGTACCATTGAAGACTGTCAAGACACCTTGAAATAAGGTATAATAGCTAAGTGTGTCTGATATTAAAAGAGTGGAATCCTATTCCAACTCGAACTCACTACTCAAAGATAGAGGTTAAAACAATGAGTGAAATCATAAAAATAAATCATATTTCTTATAAATATACGGATGAACAGACCCAAAATGCTTTGAACGACGTTTCTTTCACGATCGATAAAGGAGAGTGGATTGCAGTTATTGGGCCAAACGGTTCTGGTAAGTCAACACTTGCGAAGACCATCAATGGATTGATTGAACCGAGGAGTGGAGATGTCCTCGTGGGAGATCTGGAATTGAATGAACAAAATATTTGGTCGATTCGTGAAATGGTCGGAATGGTCTTTCAAAACCCAGATAATCAGTTTGTTGGATCCACTGTCCAGGATGATGTTGCTTTTGGGCTAGAAAACTTAGGCGTTCCAAGAAATGAGATGGTCGAACGTGTACGCGATGCGCTAGATAAAGTAAATATGCTGGAGTTCGCTGAACGTGAACCGGCTCGTCTTTCTGGTGGACAGAAACAGCGTGTTGCCATTGCTGGAATCGTTGCATTACGTCCGGATATTATGATTCTAGATGAAGCGACGAGTATGCTAGATCCCAAAGGACGCGACGAAGTACTGAGAACAGTAAAAGAAGTGAAAGAAAAAGAGAACTTAACGGTAATATCCATTACACATGATATTGATGAAGCAGCCTCTGCTAATCGTATTCTGGTAATGAAAGCTGGAGAACTCATCAAGGAAGGTACGCCGGAGGAGATCTTTTCTTATGGAGATCAGTTGATTGAGATGGGACTAGACCTTCCGTTTCCGGAAAAACTGAAGTCTTCTCTTAAAGACATCGGAATCACAGTACCGACAGATTATCTAACGGAGGAAGGCATGGTGGACTGGTTATGGACATACGGTTTGAAGAAGTAGGCTATACGTATCAGAAAGGGACGCCTTTTCAAAGCCGTGCTTTATATGATATCAATCTGTCTATAAATGATGGGAGCTTCACTGCGCTAGTCGGTCATACCGGTAGTGGGAAATCGACAGTGCTTCAGCACCTGAATGCGTTGAAGAAGCCGACTGAAGGCTCCATTACGATTGGAGAAAGAGTCGTTACGCCTTCAACCGATAATAAAGGGTTGAAAGCTCTGCGTAAAAAAGTCGGTATTGTGTTTCAGTTCCCTGAGGCTCAGTTATTTGAAGAAACGATTGCAAAAGATATTGCCTTCGGCCCGAAAAATTTTGGGATTAATGAAAAAGAAGCCGTTGAACGAGCACGAGTGCTTTTACCTCAAGTCGGCTTGGATGAAAGTTTTATGGAACGTTCTCCCTTTGATTTATCTGGTGGACAGATGCGACGGGTAGCGATTGCTGGTGTGCTGGCGTTAGAGCCTGAAGTGCTGGTTTTAGATGAGCCAACTGCTGGACTGGATCCTCAGGGACGCAAAGAAGTGATGGATATGTTTTATAACTTGTATAAGACTAAAGGATTAACAATTGTGCTGGTCACGCACCAAATGGACGATGTGGCGCAATACGCGGATCATATGGTCGTGCTTGAAAAAGGAACAGTTAAAAAAGAAGGGACGCCTAGAGAGTTGTTTAAAGAGTCTGAGTGGTTGACCAGTATGCAGCTTGGTGTGCCTTCTACCGTTGCTTTTGCGCACCAATTAGAATCTCGGTTCGGCTGGACATTTGATTTATTGCCAATGACGACAGATGAGCTTGCTGCTCAAATTAAAACGAAGTTAGTTAGAAATGAAGGTGAAGGGCTATGATGGATAAACTGATTTTCGGTCGGTATATTCCCGGCGATTCACTGATTCACAGATTGGATCCCAGAACAAAACTAATGGGTGCGATGTTTTTCATCATCATTATTTTTCTCGCTAATAATCTATGGACTTATCTGGCATTAGCTATTTTTGTAGGCTTAGCGGTTAGTTTGTCACAGATTTCTCTGAAGTTCTTTATCAATGGGGTCAAGCCGCTTTTATGGCTAATACTGTTTACAGTGATCTTACAGGTACTGTTTACAAGTGGGCAGACGATCTTTTTCAGATGGGGACCGATTATCTTGTCTCAAGAAGGCCTGATTAATGGTGGATTCATCTTTATGAGATTCGTACTGATCATCTTTATGTCGACATTACTAACGCTAACGACGATGCCCTTATCTTTGTCAGATGCGATTGAGTATCTGTTGAGACCTTTTGGTAAAGTAGGTGTTCCTGTTCATGAGATTGCGCTAATGTTGTCAATTGCGTTACGTTTCGTACCGACACTGATGGATGAGACCGAGAAGATCATGAATGCACAACGCGCACGTGGAATTGATTTCGGTGAAGGCAATGTCTATCAACAAATGAAATCAATTGTACCTTTGCTGATACCGCTATTTGTGAGCTCATTTAACCGCGCTGAGGAGCTTGCAACAGCGATGGAGGCTAGAGGATATAAAGGTGGCGAAGGGCGTACAAAGTACCGTCAGTTGAACTGGCAGACAAAAGACTCGCTTGCTATGGGCACAATTGGCTTGCTTGTGGTTGTACTGATATTATTTAGAACTTAAGGTGGGAGAGGATAAGGATGCAGGTCTTTATCCTTTTTCTGTATAAAAAAGTAAAGGAAGCTGTTGGAGTTGGAAATGACAAGATATAAATTAAAGCTAGCGTATGATGGAACCCATTTTTCAGGGTTTCAAGTGCAGCCAAATAAAAGAACGGTGCAAGGAGAAATTGAAAAGGCGCTGCACACCATGTCTAAAGGTCGTTTCGTGCGCATCAAAGGAGCCGGAAGAACCGATGCAGGTGTCCATGCTAGAGGACAAGTCATTCATTTTGACTACCCAAAAGCTATTCCAGCTGACGGGATGCTGCGTGCGTTAAATGCACTGAGTCCAGATGATATCGTAGTGTTTGAGTCGGATATCGTTGATGATCAGTTTCATTCTCAGTATCTGGCTAAAGGAAAAACTTATCAGTACCGTGTAGACAATCATAAACTAGAAGATCCATTTACACGCTTATACGCGCACCACCATCCATTTATAATGGATCTGGAGCGGACAAAGCTAGCCTTGAAGTACTTAGAAGGAACGCATGATTTCACGAGTTTTGCTTCTGCTCAGTCAGATAAGGACGATAAAACGAGAACCATTTATGAAGCAAGTGTTGAAATCGATGAGCGAACGGAGGAGTGGGTCTTTACGTTCCGTGGCAATGGCTTTCTCTACAATATGATTCGGATTATTGTCGGAACGGTCTTGCAAGTTGCGGATGGTAGAAGACCGGTAGAAGATATTCCTAAAATCATTGAAGCGAAGGACCGTACAGTCGCAGGACCAACGGTTGCACCTAAAGGACTCTGTATGATAGAAGTGTATTACGACTGAAAGTGAGTATGGAAGAAAGAAGGTTTCGAGATGCGGATGATGATTAACGGACTGGAAGTGGATGTCGATTATTCAAAACAAGAAAGAGAAGAAGTATTGAATCCATTACTAAAACAGATAAGCTCAATCAGACAAGAAAAAGGAGAGCGTATCATCGTTTACCTTGCGGCTCCGCCAGGTACGGGGAAGACAACCTTAAGTCAATTTTTGGAACTAGCGTACAAAGAACTAGATAGTCCTTATTCTTTTCAGTCGATTTCAATCGATGGCTTTCATCATAAAGCGGCTTATCTGGAAAAAACGGCGGTCACAATAGAAGGGCAACGGACGTATTTAAAGAATATCAAGGGAAGTCCAGAGTCCTTTGACCTCCATTCGCTTAAAAAGCACCTCTTGGGACTTAAAGAAGAATCGGTGAGTGAGTGGCCGATTTATGACCGGAAGCTTCATGACGTCAGTAATGAGCATATACAAGTGGATGCAGAAATTGTGCTCATTGAAGGAAACTGGCTTCTTTTAAATGAAGATGGATGGAGAGATTTGAAAGTAACTGCAGATTTAACGTTGTTTATTGAGGCTGAGGAAGACATGCTGAAACCGAGATTGATCAACCGTAAAATCATGGGTGGCTTAAACCGAGAAGCTGCAACAGTATTTTACGAAAGTAGCGACCGCAAAAATGTGATTAGAGTACTGGAGCATCATAGTGAACCGGATGTAAAATTAAAGATGATGAGTGATGGTAGCTTGAAGTGGGGGTAATCAGAGGCTTTCGATTGGCATCATACTCCTTTGAACTGTTAGTATTGTAGTGAAAATGAATCTGGAATGATCAGAAAGGGATTTTTACTATGAGAGAATGGATCAACCACTATACAGAAGCTTATCCATTGATTGCCAATATCCTGATCTTTGCAGTGATTATCGTGTGTCTATTGATGATCAGAAAATTTGCATTGAATCGGTTATACAAACGATTCAATGAATCAGAGAACTGGTATGTGACACGAAAACTGGCCAAATGGCTGACCAACGTGGTTTTGGTGATTGCCTTTGTCTATATATTTGGAACTGACTTGAGTGGATTTACGACCGCTATTGGTCTTGCGGGAGCCGGAATCACTTATGCTTTAAGAGAAGTCATCGTGAGTTTTGCCGGATGGTTTGCGATTATGTTCGGTGACTTTTTTAAAACAGGAGACCGGGTACTGCTAGGAGGAACGAAGGGCGATGTTGTTGATATCGGTCTTTTGCGGACAACTTTGATGGAAATGGGTGAGTGGGTAGAAGGAGATCAGTATACTGGACGAATTGTTCGAGTAGCCAACAGTTATATCTTTACGTCTCCTGTCTACAACTATACAGCTGATTTCAAGTTCTTGTGGGATGAAATCCATATTCCGATTCGCTTCAAGTCAGATATCGAACTCGCTAGAAAACTAGTATTAGAAATTGCGGAAAAAGAGATTGGAACCTATAACGCCAAGGCCGAGGAAGATTGGGGCAATATGAAGCGTCGATACCGTATTGAGAATGCTTCACTCGAGCCACAAGTGTTTATTTCTTTTGACGACAACTGGATTACATTAAGTCTGCGGTATATCGTGGATACAAGAAAGCGACGCATCAGCAGAGATCATATTTTTATGTCTATCCTTGAGCGTTTTGGAGAGTATGAAGACAGAATTGAACTCGCATCTGAGACATTTGAAATTGTTCATGAGGAAATACCTAAAGAGGAACGAAATAGCTAGTCATAAGTTTCGGTCACAGAACATAAATAAAGCGATCTGGAAGGCGAGAAATCCGCAGCTTCCAAATCGCTTTTTTAAGCTTCGTTAAATGATCCGTTCTATACTTTTGCACCATAATAACAGAAACAGTACTTCTTTTTTGGTGTACTTGTAAGAACTTAAACTCTGTAGGATTGGACACTACCATTTTAGCTAAAGTAGATTATACTGTACATAACATAAATTCGTTAAAGGTGGTTCAAAGATGCAAATGTTTATAGGGATGTCAACGAGTAGCAATAGTAATCTATCTGAGCTTGGTATTGTCTTGATCTTGCTAGCAGTCGTTGTGGGATTCAATTTGCTGTACAGTGTGTTTTTAAAGAACAAAGTTAAATCAGAGACGTATCTTTTATTGAATTCTTTTTTATTAGTGATCGCAGCGGGCACACTCCTCTTTCAGAGTGGCGTACTCATTGACAGATTCGGTATATCGGGGGACGGATGGTCAACACTGGTGTTTCTGTTCATTTTTGTTTTAGGTGTGATTCATTTATTTGTACACGAACGAGATGCAAAGCGAAAGCGACAGTAGGCTAATTGACCTGATTGACCTTGTAATAGAATCCAAGTGACCCCAAGTCGATATAAAAATAAGAGACAACGTATTGTATATCTTCTGCATAGTAACCAACCATTTCAGCGGGTACAATAATCTTTTGAGGTCGTAGATTAGAATCAACGGGAGAAGCAGCGTTTATATTATAGTATGACGTATTTCTATCTGTTACCGTAAAAGAATACTCTTGACCTGATTTTACTAAATTGGGAACGACGGATGTTACACCGATTGTTCTATCTATAGCCGTAGAGAATATTGAGATAACCAAAAATGGCACAATGAAAGAGGTTATCCTTAAGGAGATCTTTTTCCAGAAACTAAAATGTTTACTCAAAATATATAACCGTATAAAAAAGAAGATCAGTGCGAGACATAAAACAAATCCTCCATAATACGTTAGATTTTCGAGCATGCCTACATCATTAAATCGGGAATAGATGTATCCAAAAGAAAACATCACCAGAAGTATTGCCAAAATAAACATAGTAGTGAAAGAGCATTTGAAAGGTTTATGCATGATTAAACTCCATTCTGTAAAAGCAATCATTTGATTTTATATATATCGTTAGTATACTCGAGAAAACTGATAAGAGCTTATCTTTTTTAAAACAAGAGCGGCTTTTTTATTTTGAAGTATTTTTCAAATAGAGTTGACTTATCTTTGTATTCGGGGTATTATGTTAGATGGTATTGTTTGCCACCATGATAAGCCCCGGAAACTTGTTAGGTCACAAACAAAACGAAGCTCTGATCGAGAAAGTTCTGGTACTATTCACAAGACTAAATACATTAGAGCAAGATTGAAATCACAATAACTGAAATCGAAAATGAATTTATGGAGGTCAAGATCGTGCGTACAACTTTTATGGCGAATGAAAGCAACATCGAGCGTAGATGGTTTGTAGTTGACGCTACTGATATCCCATTGGGACGTCTTTCAGCAGTCGTTGCATCTATTCTTCGCGGAAAAAACAAACCTACGTATACACCACACGTCGACACTGGCGATAACGTAATCGTAGTAAATGCTGAGAAAATTAAATTAACAGGTAACAAAGCTAGTGACAAGATTTATTCTCGTCACTCAGGATTCCCAGGTGGATTGAAACAAGTATCTGCAGGAACTCTACGTGCTGAAAAACCTGAAAGACTAATTGAATTGTCTATTAAAGGAATGCTTCCGCATAACTCTTTAGGACGTACTCAAGTTAAAAAATTACACGTATACGCTGGTCCAGAGCACAAGCACCAAGCTCAACAACCAGAAACACTAGACATCACGAACTTAATTTAAGGAGGGACATTCATTGGCTCAAGTACAATATTTCGGAACTGGCCGTCGTAAAAACTCTACAGCTCGAGTAATCATGACTCCAGGTTCTGGTAAAATCACATTCAACGGTAAAGATATTACTGAATATTTAAACTTTGAACACTTGCACCTAATCGTAAGACAACCACTTGCTCTTACTGATACAGTTGAAAGCTATGACATTAAAGTCAACGTTCATGGTGGAGGATTCGCAGGACAAGCAGGCGCTGCTCGTCACGGAATCTCTCGTGCACTATTAACAGTAGACCCAGATTTCCGTGGAGCTCTTAAAGCGGCTGGACTATTAACGCGTGACCCTCGTATGGTTGAGCGTAAAAAACCAGGTCGTAAAAAAGCCCGTAAATCACCACAATTCTCAAAACGTTAATTTTTGGATCTATTGCGAATTTATTCGCTTACGGATACAATACAGAACGAAGAAAAAGCATTGGCATCTTGCTGATGCTTTTTTCTTTTATCAATAAAGGCGGTGGAAAACAATGAGTCCAAAAGAAAAAATGTTGGAAATTATTAAGAACAAACAAAGTGGCGGAAAAGCCGAATACAACCGTACACCTAAAAATGACCAAAAATATATGCGAAAAGCTCCAGTTATTCATAAGAAATAACGGAGCAAGTTAGAATTCGATCTATTATAGGACGCTTTCCTTTTGGGAAGTGTCTTTTTTTGGTTCTATGTCAATTAGCGTTGGTGAAGAATAAAGCTAGAAAATAATCGTACTTGGAAGAGAACAGATAGTTAGCTTATGCTGCTATGTGTTCTCTTTCT
>NZ_JBHSUL010000005.1:0-75742 GCF_042660675.1 Marinilactibacillus sp. GCM10026970 | reverse complement strand
TATAAACAAGAATAAACCCTATAAGGATTGTAAAAAAGCACAATTCTTACAGGGTTTATTTGTATTTGAATATTTTAAGGGACTTTTGTCCCAGCCTCTTTTTAATTTGTATTTATTTTTTTACGTATTGATTTGTTAAGTCCATGAATGTTTCGATATCTTCTTTTAGAATATTGATTCCTTTAACCCAGAAGTCTGTTGAAGTCAAATCTACGTTCAAGTGTTTCTCTGCTAAGTCTTCTGTAGACATAGATCCAGTGTCTCTTAACAGGGCGATGTATTGATCTTCAAAGTCCGTACCTGTTTCTAAAGCTTTTGCATAAATACCAAGGCTAAACAAGTACCCGAATGTATAAGGGAAATTATAGAAAGATATACCACTAATATAGAAGTGAAGTTTACTTGCCCAGAAACTAGGGTGATAGGTAGATAAACTGTCATCATAAGCTTCTTTTTGAGCTGCTTCCATTAATTCACTTAAACGTTCTGCAGATACAAGTCCTTTTTGACGTTCTTTATAAAAGTTAGATTCAAAGATAAAACGTGCATGGATGTTCAAAAACATCGCCAAAGCATTCTGAATTTTGTTATCTAATAAAGCAATTTTGACCTCATCATTCTCAGCTGACTTGACTGTCGCATCCGAAATAATCAGTTCTGCAAAGGTTGATGCTGTTTCCGCAACGTTCATAGCATAGCCTTGCTTCATATACGGTAAGTCGAACATTACGTGGCTGTGGAAGGCGTGACCTAGTTCATGAGCAAGGGTAGCGACTTCACCAGGTGAATCTGAATACGTCATAAATATTCGTGATTCTTTTGAAACAGGTAAACTCGTACAGTAACCGCCCGGTGCTTTTCCGGGACGATCTTCTGCTTCAATCCATCTGTTTTCAAATGCATGCTCAGAAAATTTAGCCATTTTATTACTAAACTTTTTAAAGTTATTAATAATAAATTCTGCACCTTCATCGTAAGTGTAAGTTAACGGTTTGTTGTTACCAACGGAGACTGGGGCTTCGATATCAACCCAGTCTAATGTCTCTTTACCAAGAAGGGCAGCTTTTCTAGTCAGATAATTAGTGAAAGGTTTTTTGTTGTCTGAGATGGCTTTCCACATGGCATCCAATGTTTCATGCTTCATACGGCTCGCTTCCAATGGTCTTTCCAAGAAGTCACTGATGCCATGTACACTATAGTCGGTCAATCTAAATCCAGCCAGGTGATTTAATGTATCAGCGAATAACTCTGATTGACTACTCCATGCTTTCTCCCACTTTTGGAATAAATCTGCTCTAACAGCTGGATCAGGATCGTTATACATACGGTTTTCCGCTTGGCCGGCTGATAAGTAGACTGTTTCCCCGTCTTCATTGGTTATAGGTATTTGAATTTTAGCTACAATACTGTCATAGTGCTGTTCCCAGCCTTCAATACCATCTATAGAAAGTTTAGATAACAAACTTTCCTCTTTTTCGCTCAATAATTGTTTGGCTTGTTCACGGGATTCACTTAAATTAAATGTAAAAGGGTTAAAGTAATCTAGCGCCAAAAGTTTTGACCATTCTTCGTCGCTGATGACCGTTAGCTTTTTATAGAAAGGTATTGTTGCTGAGGAGAGCTCACTAAACAATACAGATAAACGACCTATCAAGCTTTTAGCTTTTGAATTATTGACATCAGCTGATAAAGTCCCATTTATAAACGAGGCAGCCTCACTGATTTCAGGTATTACTGCGTTTTGATCTTCCAATATGGATTTCATATTCTCGTAACTTGGCTTATCTTGTTCAGGATCCCAGCGATTGATCTTCTCACTCAAATCAGAGATTTTTTCTGACCATTTAGAAAAGTCTTTTTCTAGCTCACTTGAGTCAATACTTGGATAAACGGATTCCAAGTCCCATTTCATACTGTAATTCATTTGAATCATTCCTTTCAGTCTAATTAAACATATTTTTCTGTGATTTCAAGATATTCATCAATATCTGAATGCACCATATCAATGGCTGATTGCCAGAATTCTGGTTGAGTCAGATCAACATTCAAATGCTTTTGAGCGAGCTCTTCTGTAGTCATGCTTGCGGTGTCTCTAAGCAAGGCGATGTAGCGATCTTCAAAGTCCGTTCCTTCTTCAAGCGAGCGAGCATAAATACCTAAACTAAATAGAAAACCAAACGTGTACGGGAAATTGTAAAACGGCACGCCTGTATTATAAAAATGGAGTTTACTTGCCCAGAACGTTGGATGATAGGTGGATAAAGAGTCTTGATAAGCTTCTTTTTGAGCGTCAATCATCAACTCAGATAAGCGATCGTCTGTTACGATACCCGTTTTTCGCTCTTCATAGAAGGCTGTTTCAAAGATGTATCTTGAGTGGATATTCATGAACATCGTTGCTGCACGAGCATTTTTACTATCGAGTAAATTGATTTTTTCAGCTTCTGATTTAGCTTCTCGAACAGTAGCATCAGATATGACCAATTCTGCAAAAGTAGAAGCCGTTTCGGCTACATTCATTGCATAGCGACGGTTCATAGAAGGTAGATCTCTCATGACATAACTATGAAAAGCATGTCCTAATTCATGAGCGAGTGTCGAAACATTTCCAGCAGAGCCTGAAAAGGTCATAAAGATACGCGACTCTTCTGATTCAGGAAGATTTGCACAGTATCCACCAGGACGTTTAGCATCCCTGTCTTCAGCTTCAATCCAAGCATCTTCAAAAGCGGTTTTTGCTAATGACTGCATTTTTTCGCTAAATGAAGAGAAGTTATCCATAATAAAAGTTGCGGCTTCATCAAAAGAGTAGTGACGAGGTTCAAAATCTCCTACAGAAACTGGAGCAGTTACGTCTACCCAAGATAGTTGATCAATATTCATTAATTGCGCTTTGCGTTCTAAATAACGAACAACTTTAGGCTTGTTTTTAGTAATCGTGTCCCACATTGTATCTAGTGTTTCTTTTTTTAGACGATTATATTCAAGAGGACGTTCCATAAAATCTTCTGTTCCATGCAATTTATAGTTTTCAAGTCGAAATCCAGCCAGGTGATTCAATGTATCGGCAAATAAAGGTGCTTTATCACTCCAGGCTTCTTCCCATTTTTTCAGCATATTTAGCCGAGTTTCTGGATCTTTTGCAGAACCCATAATGTTGGCTGCTTGTCCGGCAGAATACTTTTGTACCGTACCTGAACCATCTTCTAATTCCACTTCTATACTTGCTACAAGGGTGTTGTAAAGGTCTCCCCAGCCTTTAAATCCATCGTTGGCTAAAGTATTGATAGCTGTTTCTACTTCTTGCGTTAGAAGAGATTTACCTTGATCTCTTTGCTCGTTGAGTGGGAATGCGCTTGCCTTGAATGGTTCTTTCTCTAAAAGAGAAGACCAAGCTGAATCGCTCATACTCACAAATTTCTTGGTCAACATTGTAGAGCTGTTACTCATTTCGCTGTATAGGGTACTCAGCTCTGTTGTCAACTTAGAGGCAAGCTTGTCTTTAACATTGGCAGACAGTAACCCTCTAGAGAATGTCATAGATTCAGAGAGACCATTTCCTAGTTTCTCACTGAAGCTTAAAATAGAAGCGAGTTCTCTATAGTCAGAATGATCATTGTCAGCATCCCAATTTTCAATCATTTCATGATAAGATTTGAGTTCTTTTTTCATAAGATCAATCTTATCTCTAAGAGCTTGAGACTGACTTCCCCCTTTGAAAATAGATTCCATGTCCCAGTTAATCGGATAACTCATAAAATATAACTTCCTTTCATATAAATTGTATACTCTTTTATTCTACAAGTTTTTTCTTTCCATATCCATACACATAAGCTAGAATATGTATATTCGAATGAAAGCAGGTCAAAAAAATGAAGAAACAGCAAGATATTAAAGGAACGATTTTTATTGGAGTAGCCTTTATCATTATGATAATTCTTTTTATCAGCTCTAGCATGACGTACCAGGAACAGAACGTACAGCCTTTATTGAATAGGTTATTAGCAGGAGAACCTTTGAAAAATCTATTGAGTGGCATTCGATTTTCATATGCTGGAAGTGAAGTCAGTGTGCAAGCTTCTGGTTATTTAGGATTTGTTGAATTTTTTATTAGAAAAGGCGCGCATTTCAGTATTTTTCTTTTACTTGGAGTGAGTTGGTTTATGGGATTGAAAAATAAAACAAGTAGTTATATTTTGACAGCGATGTTAGCTTTACTACTTGCAGCAGGGTATGCAAGCTTTGATGAACTTAGACAAGCATTTAATCCGGACCGGACGGCTTTACTTGAAGATGTGTTTATCGATTCAATGGGTGCATTAACAGGTATCGTATTGACTTGGTTAACGATATCCAAGTGGTCAAGCAAGAAAACAAAAAGGAAAAAATTAAAGTTTAGTAAATAGTGAATGGTCTAAAATAGTTAATGTAAGCGTTCAGATTGAATTTGAACAATGAGAAAATTTTGCTATAATAAGAGAGGTTCGAATTTCGATTCATAAAGTAGACAAGAAAGTAGGAATATAATATGGCAGGACATTCTAAATGGAAAAATATTCAACATCGTAAAGGTGCTCAGGATGCCAAGCGTGGAAAGATTTTTCAAAAATTATCAAAAGAAATTTATAAAGCAGCAAAAGATGGTGGAACAGATCCTGAAATCAATGCAGCTTTAAGACTAGCTGTAGATAAAGCTAAAGCAAACAACATGCCCAATGATAATGTTGAACGTGCAATCAAACGTGCTTCTGATGCTGGACAAGGTGATAACTATGATGAAGTCTTATATGAAGGATACGGACCAAACGGAATTGCTGTTTTGGTTAGTGGACTGACAGATAATCTGAATCGTACGAGTACAAATGTACGTGTAGCGTTCAACAAAAATGGCGGCTCACTTGGAGAAAAAGGTTCAGTAAGCTACATGTTTGACCGTAAAGGATACATTGCGATCGCTCGTGAAGGATTAGATGTAGATGAGGATACAATGCTGATGAGCGTACTTGAAGCAGGCGGAGAAGAGCTTGAGACATCAGAAGATGTATTTGAGGTCTATACAGAAGCACAAGACTTTTCAGACGTAAGAGATGCACTTGAAGCAGCAGGTTATATGCTAGATCAAGCCGAAATCACGATGGTGCCTCAAACCACTGTATCCGTACCAGAAGATAAATTAACGACATTTGAAAATATGATTGAAGCATTAGAAGATGACGATGATGTCAGCGAAGTTTACCACAATGCTGAAGTTTAAAAACTGAATATTTCTAAAGGGAAAATGACTAAACATCATTTTCTCTTTTTTTTATTTTAAAGATGATTTCTATAGGAATTGAACAGTATATATAGATGAAACACTCAATATAAAAGTATTCTAACTGGAAATAGAAGAAAGGGGGGAACTTATGGAAATAGAATCTTTTGCAAAACATCTGATCACTTTGGCACATTCTTTTGAAACAAGTGATATTCATATACTACCGGAAGAAAATCATTATGCGGCCTATTACAGATTACATGGAAGAATGGAAAAACAATTTTATTTAGACAGAGATGAAGGCGCTCGATTGATTTCATATTTTAAATTTGTGGCCAATATGGATGTAGGGGAACATCGAAAACCACAAAGTGGATCATTAAATTTTGAAATAGAAAGCAAAATGATTGATCTTAGATTCTCAACGATTACAAATTACCACTCAAGAGAGTCACTTGTCATTCGTCTTTTAAAACAAAAAAGTCAGGAAAATTTGAAAACAGGTTCTTTTTTTGAGCATGAGTTAACTTTACTAAATAAGTTGATTGCATTCAAAAGTGGTTTAATCCTTTTTTCTGGTCCTGTCGATTCAGGCAAAACGACCACAATCTACCAGCTCGTTAAAAATAGAATCAGTGAAGAAAAACAACAAGTTGTTACGGTCGAAGACCCTGTAGAAATACATGAAGAACAGTTTCTTCAGACTGAAGTCAATGAAAAAGCAGGCATCACTTACGAACAATTACTTAAATTCAGTCTTCGGCACCATCCGGATATTTTGATTGTTGGGGAGATCCGAGATGAAGAGACCGCTAAAATGGTTATTCGAGGTGCACTAACTGGTCATTTGATCATTGCGTCTGTCCATGCCAAAAACTCTAGAGGTGTAATCCCTAGAATGATGGAATTAGGAATTTCAAAAGAACTACTCAGCCAAACGATTATAGGTATAGTCTTTCAAAAGTTATTACCGCTGTCTTGTCCGTTTTGTGAGCAGGCATGTCATCCTCATTGCAAAAGTATGTTAAATATTCAAAAAAGAGCGGCTCTTTTTGAAGTGTTGTGCGGAAGTATACTTCAACAACTACTTTCAGCTCAAACAGAGTTCGTTCAGGAACAAGTAGGTTCAATAAACAGAGACTTTAACCATTTATTAAAAAAGGTGAGATTGTGTGGATACATTTCAGAAAAAACCTATGAACAGTACCTTATTCCGTAGTGTAAAAGAAACGAGAAGACAAGGCATATTTTTAAAGCGTATTGGTACTTTATTGTGTGAAGGGTTCTCGTTAAAAGAAGCAGTAGGCTTTCTTTTTACTATTGCAGACGATAAACAAAAGAACTGGCTAACTTCAATTGAGAAAAGTGTCTACGGTGGACATACTCTTCATAGTGCGTTGATTAAGATTGGGTATAGTGAGCGAATCTGTACACAAATTTACCTATCGACAATTCACGGACATTTCTCTGAAACAGTCCGTGTGGCAGGGGAGCAGCTAATAGAATCTGCTAAGAGAAGGAAAAGAATTCACGCAATTGTTCAATATCCAATCATGCTGATCTTGTTCATCACGATTATGCTCTTTTCGATGAGATTTGTCTTGATGCCTCATATACAAAGTATCGTGTCACCAGACGAACTTTCAGTGGGGATCGGAACTAAACTGATTATATCAACTGTTTATACAGCGCCATACTGGATAGTGGGCATTATCGGATTATTGTCTACGAGCATCCTTCTATTTCAATTCATGATTAAAAATCTCACGGTTATAGAAAAACTGAATTTGTACTGCAAAAATAAAATCTTCAGTATATATGTCCAACTATATTGGACTCAATTTTACTCTTTTGAATGGAGCCAGCTGTTAAAGAGTAACTGTAGTTTAATAGAAATTGTTCACTTGCTTCAAGAAGACGAAACATCAAAACTATCAAGAGAAGTTGGGAGCCACTTAGAGAAAGAAATGAGAAAAGGGCAATCCTTTCAAGAAGCTTTAACAGACTTTGGGTTTTTAAAACCTGAAATTGGAGAGATTGTCCGGCATGGTGAGTTGACTGGGAGGCTTGGAAGTGAATTGATGTTGTATGCCTCAGAGTGTGAAGAAGAGTTAAATCAAAGGATAGAAACTATTATGGAAAAAATACAGCCAATTGTATTTGTCATTGTAGCATTGATGATTATAGCGATATATGCCGCATTGTTACTACCTACATTTTCAATTATGGAAGGATTGTAAATATGAAAATTAAAGTTCCGAGAATTTCAAGAAAATCAATTTTAAAAGAAGAAGGATTTACATTAATCGAAATGTCGCTGGTCCTCTTTATCATTTCAGTACTCTTGCTACTGATTATCCCAAATATTGGATCGCACCAAGGTACAGCTAAATCGACTGGAGATACAGCGTTAGAAACAGTCGTTCAGACCCAGATAGATTTGTATGAAATAGAAAACAAACAGAAGCCGACCAGTTTGGAAGTGTTAAAAGATCAAAAGTATTTAAATGAAAGACAATTTAATGAAGTTCAAAAACAATTCTCTATTGATAGTAATGGAAACCTGATAAAAAAAGCTGGAGGATAAATCAGTCACATGATAGTAGCTCAAGACCAGAAGGGGTTTACATTAGTAGAAACATTGGTCGTTTTAAGTTTGATCTGGATATTTTTACTAATACCGGTTATTCCTTTTCAGTCTATTCAAGAAGAAACGGAAACAAAACAGTTCTTTAAGGAACTTGAATCCACAATAACGTTGATTCAAAATCATGCCATATTGAACGGAGAAACCACTAGATTCGAAACGCGTCCAGATGCTAAAGAGATTGCCTTCAGAGTTGTGACAGATAGAAATCATCCCCTGAATGAAAATTTAAAAATCCCCGAACATATTGAGCTAGTAAGTGCTTCTAGAGTTTATAGATTTGTCTCTGATTCTGGTAATCAGGGGAATCTTAACCCAATCAGGTTTAAAACAGACAATCAACTGATTGTAATTCAATTTAGTTTAGGAAGTGGCCGATTTGATGTTAAGACAACGAGTCAATAAGGCAAAGTCTCAACAGGGATATGTTTTACTTGAGAGTCTAGTCAGCTTAAGTCTCATTACAGTTGTGCTCGTTATATCTTTGCCATTAACAGTCAATTTGGTTCATAAACTCGAAGAACAAAGAATAGATGTAGAAATGTATCGAACGCTATATGACCAATCAAAATTTTGGTCAGCTGATGAAAAAAACACGACAGAGATCACATCGTATAATACTCTACTAAGCGTTTCAAATACATCAAGGGGAATAGTGGTAGAAGGTGAAGACGATCAAAACATACAACTCCAGATTAAAGCAGTCTATTGGTTCCCATGAAAAGGGCTTTACACTGATTGAGGTTCTTTTATCTTTAAGTATCGTTAGCTTATGTGTAGTCCTACTCTCTTTTTTTACAAGTCAGTCAAAAAGCCTTCAGGATAGAATCAATACGGATCGTCAGCTAGAGTGGCATCTATTTCTGAACCAGACAGAATACGAACTGGAAGGAAGCACTAGGGTAAGTGTCGATTCAGATAATTTAAGCGTAGAAAAAGAGAATAAGCAAGGTCATAAAGAAACGATTAAGTATCAAAAATATTTATCACTCTTGCGAAGACAAGTTGGTGGAGAAGGGCATCAACCTATGCTTACAGATCTAAAATCTCTACAATTCAAAACAAAAGAAAACAAAGTCACAATAACCGTAAAATTCAATAACGAAGAAACTTATTCAGCTGTATTCGATATTCCAGTAAAGTCGGAGGAAGAGAGTGAAGAAATTGAAAATTTACTTGGAGAACGATAAGGAAAGGGGCAGTATTCTAGTATCAGCTGTATTATTTATGGCTATTGCTGCTCTATTTTTAACTGGTATTGCTTCTCTAGTCAAAACGCAGGTCAAACAACTGAATCAAGTACAAAACAGCTATGAAGTGCGGAGCATGATCAACTTAGCTGAAAAGGTGTTGATTCATTCAGAGACTGAAAGAGAAGCCGCACAAAAAGGGTTCATCCCTTTTAATGAAGGTAGCGTAGAATGGAGTAGAGTAAATGAACAAGTGTATAGATTGAAAGCGCGTTTAGATAATGGGCATGAATTTGTGAAAGAATTTTCTATTCAGCAGATTAGTAAAGAATCGGACATAGCTAATATCGAGGAAATGCCTTGAACTGTATAAATACTTTTACTAGATGGTTTTTCTAGAGTCTTACTTAAGACAACGAAAAGAGACGCTGAGTATAACTTGTTGCGTTTCTTTTTTTTTGTTCATTTGTTATACTATTAAAGTATAATGAATTCAATAATTATTGAGAATACGTGAATACATTAAATTGATTTAGTGTGTTGAAATAGTTCTAAGCAATAAAAATATAGTTTTAAGGATAGGATGTTTAGATGTCAAGAATTGAAACGATACAACAAAAACTGATAGAAAATAAAATGGATGCAGTGTTGATCACAAGTCCTTATAACTTGCGCTATGCTTCTAATTTCACTGGTTCAACTGGACTAGCTGTGATCACAAAAGAACAAGCTTTCTTTGTAACGGATTTCAGATATACAGAACAAGCTTCTGAACAAGCAAAAGGATTTGAAGTGATCCAAAATACAGGACCAATCTTTGATGTAGTATCTGAATTGATCTCCACACATAAAATCAAGAAAATAGGGTTTGAAGAAAACCATGTTACTTTTGCTACTTATCAAACAATCAATGCGTCTTTTAATTGTGCGCTTGTACCTGTAGGGTCATTGATTGAAGATATCAGAGAAATCAAAGATGATGCCGAAATCGAATTAATTCAAGAAGCGATTTCAATTACTGAAGCGGCTTTTGAACATATTCTTACGTATATTAAACCAGGTATGACTGAAATTAAAGTAGCAAATGAATTAGACTTCTTTATGCGTGAACGCGGTGCATCAGGCGTATCGTTTGATACGATTGTCGCTAGTGGTGTGCGTTCTGCAATGCCCCATGGTGTAGCTAGTGAAAAGGTTATTGAACTCGGCAATATGATCACAATTGACTTTGGCTGTTATTACAAGGGCTATGTATCAGATATGACACGTACATTTGCTTTAGGAGATCCAGGCGAAGAATTAAAAGCAATCCATCAAATCGTACTAGATGCAAATCTTAAAGTGACTGCTGCTGCCAAGGCGGGCGTTTCTGGTTCCGAGTTGGATAAAATCGCAAGAGATTATATAACAGAAAAAGGTTATGGAGAAGCATTTGGACATTCTACAGGACATGGAATCGGTTTGGAAGTGCATGAAGGACCTGGAATCAACTTCAAAAATGATCAGCCATTAGTTGTCGGAAATGTGATTACTAACGAACCAGGCATTTATATTCCAGGTTTAGGCGGTGTCAGAATTGAAGATGACTTGCTGATTACTGAAAAAGGCAATCGAAACTTGATGAAGTCTTCAAAAGAGCTCATCATCCTTTAATAAATAAGCAATCAATTGAGAAATAACGCTTTCTAATCAATGGATAGTAAGACTTATGTCTCAAATCATGGTACAATAACATTGTATATAACAGTGTGACACTCTATCAATCAATCAGTTTGTATAGAAAACACTTCGGGAGGAACTTAATAGAATGATATCAACAAACGATTTTAAAACGGGTCAAACAATTCAATACGATGGCAACATTTGGAGAGTACTTGAATTTCAACACGTAAAACCTGGTAAGGGTGCAGCGTTCGTTCGTTCAAAACTTAAAAATCTTCGTAGTGGTGCAGTTCAAGATAAAACTTTCCGCGCGGGTGAAAAGCTTGAAAGTGCGCATATTGAAAATAAAACGATGCAGTATCTTTATGATAATGCTGGAACACATGTATTCATGGATACGGAAACATATGAACAACTTGAAATTCCAGAAGATCAGATTAAAGATGCATTGAAATTCATGAAAGAAAATATGCTTGTAGAAATCATGATGTTTGGTCATGAAGTTCTAGGAGTAGACTTACCAACTAAAGTAGAACTTAAAGTTGTGGAAACAGAACCAGGAATTCGTGGAGATACGACTTCTGGAGGATCTAAACCAGCAACTCTTGAAACAGGTGCTGTTGTAACTGTACCTTTATTTGTAAATAAAGATGATGTACTGATTGTAAATACTTCAGAAGGTACTTACGTATCACGTGCGTAATCATCATTTGACTATAAATAGTATAAAGGAGGAATAATCGTGGCAGAAGAAACATTTGTTGGAGAGCACCCTATCAATCCATTTGGTGAGATTGAGGTTGCTCCTGAAGTCTTGGAAGTCATTTCTGGGATAGCTGCTAATGAAGTTGATGGCGTTTATGCGATGCAAGGCAAATTTACATCAGAAGTAAAATCCGTGTTTGGTATAACAGATCACAATAAAGGTGTTCATTTAGTATCTGATGAAAAAGGACTCAAAGTAGAAGTCTATTGCTATTTCAAGTACGGCGTAAATGTACCAAAAGTTGCTCTGGATATCCAGCAACGAATTAGAGAACAAGTTTATCATATGACTGAAATTGAGTTAACAGAAATCAATATTCATATCGTAGGCATCGTACCAGAAAAAACAAATCTCCAAGAATTATTTGAATTGGAATCGGAAGAAGATGAGACAGAGTGAAAACTGTAAGGCGTGTGATTCGGGAAAAAGCCTTTCAGTCTCTTTTCCAGCTATCCACAGATATTGATTGTACAAATGAAGAAGTGATTCAGTTCTCACTTGAAAGTGAGCTGAATATGAAAGAAAACTATTCGGCAGAAGAAGCGATGAAGATTGTACTTCCCGAAGACAAAAGCGGAAGTCAAATCGTTAGAGACGCATTAAATTACTTGACGGTTGTAGTTGCAGGCGTTAAAGACAACGAAAATGTGATTGACGAAACGATTTCAAGACATTTGAAAAAATGGACTTTAAACAGATTAGAAAGAACCAATTTATTGATTTTAAGGCTAGCAACTTATGAATTGCTTTTCCAAAAAGAAATTGATAAGAGTATTGTAATTAATGAAGCGATTGAATTGACGAAAGACTTCAATGATCAAAATGCTAGTAAGTTTGTTAATGGCGTACTTCAAAGTATCGTTGATACACAAGCAGAGTAATTCATAAAATCTAAATAAGAACTTCTAAAATCGATGCCTCGTTAATTAAGTTCAAGCGAATAACGAGGAAATATGAAGAGGGAAGAAATAGGAGTGCAATGAATTCAGCATTCCTATTTTTTTCGCTCTCTTTCTATATGAAGCGAAAAGATTTAAATATAAAGGAGGGAAATGATGGAAGAACAATACTTAACCGTTTCCCAGTTGACGAAGTATATCAAAAGAAAATTTGAACGTGACCCTTATATGGATCGTATATTTTTGACTGGAGAAATTTCCAACTTTAATCGAAACCGTAGAAATGGACATCAGTATTTCAATTTAAAAGATGATCAGTCAAAAATATCTGCTATCATGTTTTCTGGCGATTTCAAAAAGTTGAAATTTCAGCCAGAAGAAGGTATGAGTGTACTTGTTATTGGACGAATCTCTGTTTATGAAAAAACAGGTTCTTATCAGATTTATATCGAACATATGGAACCTGATGGCGTCGGAGCACTGTATCAAGCTTATGAAGAATCTAAAAAGAGGCTAACTGCAGAAGGCCTTTTTGATCAATCATTGAAAAAACCGTTGCCGAAGTTTCCGAAAAAAATTGGAATTATCACCAGTCAAAGTGGTGCAGTTATTAGAGATATTATTACGACCGTCAAAAGAAGATTTCCTTCAGTTGAATTATTTTTGTTTCCAACCTTAGTACAAGGAGATAAGGCGGCTAAATCTATTGCTGGGAATATTCAAAGAGCAGATATTAGGCAAGATTTGGATATCTTAATTGTAGCTAGGGGTGGTGGATCTTTTGAAGATTTATGGCCGTTCAATGAAGAAATCGTTGTTAGAGCAATTTCTTCAGTCCAAACGCCCGTGATTTCTTCTGTTGGACACGAAACGGATACGACTTTATCTGATTTAGTAGCTGATGTCAGAGCAGCTACACCTACCGCAGCTGCAGAATTAGCCGTGCCGGTGTTGTCCGATGAACTGATCAAAATTGAGCAACAGGAGCATCGTTTATATAGAGCTTATCAGAACCGTATCCAATTTCTGAAAGACCGTTTAGCTCGAATAGAGCGTTCTTACATTTTCAGGCAGCCACAGCGCTTGTATGAAGGGTACAGTCAAAATCTTGACCAGCTTCAACAACAGCTTGTCCAGACAGTGAAAGACATAGTTACAAAACAGGATCAGCAGCTCAAACTATTGTCCCAGCGGTTAACTGCACTAAATCCCTCTAATACAATTCGTCAGTATAATCGAGAACTTCAGCAGCTGGAAAAACAACTTTTAAGAGCTCAAAGACAATTGCTGGAGCAGTCAGATAAACAATTGAATTATTATATTCAATCATTGGAGCATCTTTCGCCATTGAAAATACTAGGTAGAGGATTTGCTTATGTTAGAAAAGAAGATACTGTCGTGAAATCTACAGAGAGTTTGTCTATTTCCGATGAGATATCTGTTCAGCTGTCGGAGGGCTCCTTTAAAGCTAAAATTACAAGTATTGATTTAGATACTGATAAAGATAAATAATAAAAGAAGGTAGGGAACAAGATGGAAAAAGAAATGAACTTTGATGATGCATTAAAAGAACTTGAAGAAATCGTTTCAAAACTTGAGCAAGGAGATGTTCCGCTTGAGGAAGCGCTAGATCAGTTTCAAGAAGGCATAAAATTAAGTAGATTATGTAAAAAAACGCTTCAAGAAGCAGAAGAAACCATGACAAAAATCGTTGATGAAAATGGAAAAGAAGCAGCGTTTGAAAATGATTTAAATCGTCAGGAAAACTAGGAGTGACCAAATGAAGTTTCAAGAATTCTATCATAAAGAATATGAACCATTTGAATCGTACAGTTTGACACTTATCAAAGAACGAAGTGGTACGGTTATTGAACAAGCTATGAAATATTCTCTAGAAGCAGGAGGGAAAAGACTACGTCCCTTACTGATGCTTGCGGTCATTTCAGCTTTTGGTAAAGATCTAAAAGATGGCTATCCAGTTGCGGCAGCGCTTGAATATATTCATACGTATTCTTTAATACATGATGACTTACCAGCTATGGACAATGATGATATGCGCAGAGGTAAACCAACGAGTCATATCAAATTTTCAGAATCCACTGCGGTCCTAGCGGGAGATGCATTATTAACGTATGCGTTTGAAGTAATAGTTTCTGGGGACATTGAGCCCGAAAAACAGGTTAAACTGATCAAAGAGCTTGCATATTGTTCTGGATATGAAGGGATGATTGGCGGTCAGCAGGCAGATATAGACGGGGAACATGCAGCATTATCCCTAAATGAACTGGAAGCTGTGCACGCTAGAAAAACTGGAGAGTTGATACGATTTGCTATGTTTGCAGGCGGGGTTATTGCAAACTGTGATCCAGAAACAGTCACTTTATTAGAAGAGATTGCAAGAAAGATTGGTATTGCCTACCAAATTAGAGATGATATTCTAGATGTTATTGGCGATGCAGAAGAACTGGGTAAAGCAACTGGTGCAGATAGCAAACTAGGTAAAAGTACTTACCCAGCCCTACTTGGGCTAGAACAGGCAAAAGAACGTCTTCAGACAGAATTAAACACAGCGAAAGCACGTGTGACTCAAATAAAAGAAACACACGCTTCATTTGATGAAGAACTGTTAGTAACGTTTGTCGATTCTTTGTTGCTAGGGTGAGACAATGTATCTTGAAGTGATCGGTTTTATAGTAGAAACTGAAAGGAGGTTCTCAGTTGAAGAAGCAACGTGCGGATGAATTGTTAATTCGTCAAGGTTGGGCAGAAGATCTGGAAAAAGCCAAAAGGTTTATCATGACTGGGAAAGTGTACACACGAGACGAAAAACAGATTTTAACAGCTGGTGAAAAATGGTCTATGGATACAGAAGTATACATTAAAGGTAATGAGCTTAAATATGTTAGTCGCGGTGGATTGAAACTAGAAAAAGCCATTACGTTATATGAAATTGACTTGTCAGATAAAACCGTATTAGATATTGGATCGTCAACAGGTGGCTTTACAGATGCTGCGTTGCAAAACGGTGCTCGATTAGTCTATGCTCTTGATGTTGGAACCAACCAATTGGCTTGGAAACTGAGAACGGATCCAAATGTAGTCGTTATGGAACAAACCAATTTCAGACATTGTACAATAAAAGATTTCTCAAAGGGACAACCTGACTTTGCTACTATTGATGTTTCTTTTATTTCTCTTGAATTGATTTTGCCTGTTTTGAAGACGATTTTAGCTTCAGAAGGAGAAGTCGTAGCACTGATTAAGCCGCAGTTTGAGGCGATGAAAGAAGAAGTCGGTGAAAAAGGTATTATAACGGACATTGAAGTTCATAGAAGAGTGCTTATAAACATTTTAAAATTTGCATACACCAATGAATATACACTAAAAGGATTGACCGTTTCTCCCATTACGGGTGGAAAAGGAAATATTGAATTTTTAGCATACCTTAAAAACGGAAAATCCAATAATGAGCTTATTGAGGAAGAAATAAACGCTGTGTTGACAGCTGATGAATACCTTGGTAAAAGTAACAGAATTATGACCTAATTGTTTAAACGTTTTCATTTTATTCATACTTTACCGATATTTTACTTTGAACTGGAAGCGTTCTGAGGTATACTAAAATAGAAACACTGTATAAATATACTGTATAAAATTTAAAAAGAACGTTATCCACATTATATGAGAAAATCATTAAGTGTGGATGTTTAAGCAGGATTGTTTAAATGTCGAAATTGTGGCCGGAGATAAGACTAGGAGTGTCGTAAAGTATGAAAAAGAAAGAACGTCACCAGCTTCTAAAACAGTTAGTACAACAAGAAACGATTCAAAAGCAGGAAAATTTTGTGGGGATTTTAAAAGAACGTGGCATAGAGGTTACACAAGCAACAATCTCTAGAGATATTAAAGAGATGCAACTGATTAAAGTTCCTTCGCAATCTGGAGGTTATCAGTATAGCGTACCCCCTGAAATGAACTATAATATTTCCAAAAAATTATCCAGACTCATGAAAGATGCTTTTGTATCTATTGATACTCAAAAAGAATTTGTTCAAATCAAAACATTACCGGGTAATGCTTTTGCATTGGGCGCTCTAATTGAAACGGCTAATTATGAAGAAGTTTTTGCGTGTATATCAGGAGATAATTCTGTATTGATTATTTGTCGATCAGAAAACCAGGCCGAAACACTACAAAGAAGAATGATTTCGTTTGTTTAGTCTGATTGGATTGTCTATTTATCATTAGATTGGGAGGGTTTGCTTTGCTGCAAGCATTGCATATTCAAAATTTTGCGATTATACAAGAATTATCACTAGATTTCAATCAGGGAATGACTGTGCTGACCGGGGAAACTGGTGCAGGGAAATCAATCATCATCGATGCTGTCGGTTTGCTTGCTGGAGGTAGAGGGTCGGCTGAATTTGTTCGATACGGGACAAAAAAATGTTTACTTGAAGGACAATTCTTGTTGAATGAAAACAAGGAAGTCATGAGACTTCTGGACAAACATGCAATTGATTCTGCCGATCAAGTAGTTATGATTCAAAGAGAGATTCATGCTACAGGTCGAAATGTTTGTAGAATCAACGGTAGTATTGTGACCATTGCTGTTTTAAGAGAAATTGGTAATGCCATGATTGACATTCATGGTCAAAATGAACATCAGGAATTAATGGATTCCGAAAGTCATATTGAATTACTTGATCAATATGGCAATTCCAAGTTGGAAACATCCAAAAATCGCTATCAAATGTTGTTCAAAGAATATAAAAAAGTCAAAAAAGAGCAGAATAATTGGCAATACAACGAAAGAGAGTTTGCACAAAGATTAGATATTTTAAGATTTCAAGTTGAAGAAATTTCGGATGCTCAGTTGGAAGATAATGAAGAAGAGTCTTTAAAAGAAGAAGAACAAAAACTTTCGAACCATCAATCTATTGTCGAAGCTTTATCGAATAGTTATAAGGCGCTTCAAGGAGATGAAGATGCAAGTGGATTAGATTCAGTGGGACAAGCCATGGATATTATGTCTTCAATAGAATCTATGGATGAAAAATTCAAACAAATTTATGATACATTATCCTCTGCGTTCTTTCAAATTCAAGAAGCCTCAAGTGAAATCTACAATGAAATGGACAGTCTTGAGTACGATGAAGAGCGATTAAATGAGATTGAAGAGAGACTGAATCTGATTCAACAACTTAAAAGAAAGTATGGAACTTCGATAAGCGAAATCAAGACCTTTCTCCAAAATGCAGTTGATGAACTGGAGAAAATTGAAAATCGCGAAGGCCAAATGGATCACTTAAATAAAAGAGTAGTAGAACTCGAGAGTAAGCTTCTAGAAGAAGGAAAAGCATTATCTACATTAAGACGTCAAACAGCTTTAAAACTGGAAAAAGCGATTCATGAACAATTAAAAGAATTGTTTATGGATAAAGTGGTTTTTGAAGTTCAGTTCTTGAGAGACACTAAAGCATTTAGTATGGATAGTGCACATGATAACGGTTTAGATAAGATAGAGTTTTATGTATCGACTAATCCAGGAGAACCATTGAAACCACTGGTCAAAGTTGCATCTGGAGGAGAATTATCTCGAATGATGTTAGCGATGAAGACGGTGTTCTCAAAAGAGCAAGGTATAACGAGTATCATATTTGATGAGGTAGACACAGGTGTCAGCGGGAGAGTTGCACAAGCGATTGCAGATAAAATCTATTCAGTCGCTTTTCATTCACAAGTATTATGTATTACACATTTACCGCAGGTTGCTGCTATGGCAGATCAGCATTTGTATATCAGTAAGGTGATCGTTGAAGATAGGACAAGTACGCATGTTGAGCAGTTGGCAGATAAAGACAAGGTATCAGAAGTGGCCAGAATGCTTGCAGGTAGTGAGATCACGAAGTTAACAATGGATACAGCAAACGAACTGCTTTCATTGGCTTCAAAGAAAAAGAAAGCATAAAAAAAGTCATGGAGAATCTCCATGACTTTGGTCTATAATATAGCGCCAAGTAGAGCAGCAATTGCTGAAAAACTCATTGTAAAGACCATTGCCCAAATAATGATTTTAGAAATTAAACCTGATTTACTTTTTTTATCGTCTTTTTTTACCACTAGTCTACACCAACTTTCTAAGTGATAGTTGCTTGTCAGTTAATAGTGTACGCAATATCATCTTTTTTTTCAAGAGTATAGAAGATTGTTTTAAAAGTGTTCAAAGTTTGATACTATTAAGTTAAAGATTATAATTAATTTGTAGACTGGGAGTAACCAGATGCAAAAACCTAATGATTAGAGTGGGTTTTGGTAAGGTAGACCGATTGTCTACGGTGAACATTCAGTTCAAACTGACTGATAACAAGTAGGCTCTCAGTCCAAATATCAAACCTGAGAGGAGAATGAAGCAATTGAGTAAACAACAAGTCGGCGTCGTTGGTATGGCCGTTATGGGGAAAAACCTTGCACTAAATATCGAGAGTAGAGGATACAGTGTTTCAATCTACAATCGTACAAATGCTAAAACGGATGTAGTCATAGCAGAAAATCCAGGTAAGAACTTAGTTGCCACTTACGAACTAGAAGAATTTGTTCAATCTCTTGAAACACCTCGTCAGATTTTATTGATGGTTCAAGCTGGTAAAGGAACAGATGCTGTTATTCAACAGCTACTACCTTTCTTAGATAAAGGAGATATTTTAGTAGATGGCGGAAACACTTTCTACAAAGATACGATTCGAAGAAGCAAAGAGCTTGCAGAATCAGGCATCAACTTCATTGGTACTGGGGTATCTGGTGGAGAAGAAGGCGCACTAAAAGGCCCTGCAATTATGCCAGGTGGTCAAAAAGAAGCGTATAATCTAATTGCTCCAATTCTTGAAAAGATTGCTGCTAAAGCACCAGCGGATAATGAACCATGTGTAGCATACATTGGACCTAACGGAGCTGGTCACTATGTAAAAATGGTTCATAATGGAATTGAATATGGAGATATGCAACTGATTGCTGAAGCTTATCACTTGTTAAGTGACGTTGCAGGCCTTCCTAATGACGAGATCGCTGAAGTGTTCAAAGAATGGAATACTGGAGAACTAGACAGTTTCTTGATTGAAATCACAGCGGATGCTTTGACTAAAAAAGATCCAGAAACAGGTAAACCAATGGTTGATATCATCTTAGACCGTGCCGGAAACAAAGGAACAGGTAAATGGACTTCTCAAAGTGCGCTTGACTTAGGTGTACCTCTTCCATTGATCACTGAGTCAGTATTTGCTAGATACATCTCTGCTCTTAAAGACGAGCGTGTAGCTGCAAGTAAAGTCTTAACTAAACCAGAAGCAAAAGCATATGATGGCGACAAAAAAGAATTGATTGAAAAAATTCGTCAAGCACTTTACTTCAGTAAAATTATGAGCTATGCTCAAGGATTTGCTCAAATGAGAACAGCTTCTGATGAATATGGCTGGGACCTTAAGTACGGTGAAATCGCGAAAATCTTCCGAGCTGGTTGTATCATTCGTGCAGGATTCTTACAAAAAATCACAGATGCATACGATAGAAAGCCTGACCTTAAAAACTTAGTTCTTGATGAGTATTTCTTAGACATTACAAAAAACTACCAACAATCTGTTCGTGATCTAGTTGGATTAGCTGTACAATCCGGCGTTCCTGTGCCAGCATTCTCCTCAGCAATCTCTTATTACGATTCTTATCGTTCAGAACGTCTGCCAGCAAATATCATTCAAGCACAACGTGATTATTTTGGGGCACACACTTACGAACGTACTGATAAAGAAGGTACATTCCACTTCGACTGGTATGGAGATAATGGCCAAGAACAGTGGTAAGCACAAACAAATGAGTTTAAGTTGAATTGAAAAACGGAAAATGTGGATTCCACTTTTTTGGAATCTGCATTTTTTTGTGTGTTAATTGTAAGTTTTGAATAGAATTGTAAGCATGTTAAAGAAAAATTAGAAAAAACTTTAAAGCTAACATTTTTTCTGTGTAAAAACTATGTTAAACTGATGGTGTATAAGTGGATCAGTTTGAGCATAAAGCGATTGTGACCTTTATGAGTACAAATTTTTCTTAAAATATAACTGAACTATAAGTAAAAATCTAAAAAAGTAAATAAAGAACTGGGAGCTGAAAAAATGGGTAAAATTTTAATAATAGAAGATGAAAAAAACCTTGCGCGTTTTGTGGAGTTAGAATTAAATCATGAAGGATTCGAAACAGAAGTTCGTTTCAACGGACGTGCTGGACTTGAAGCTGCTATTGATGAAAATGAAGAATGGGATATTATCTTGTTGGACCTAATGTTGCCTGAATTAAACGGTATCGATGTAGCACGTCGAATTCGTCAAGTAAGCAATGTACCTATTATCATGATGACTGCTAGAGACTCAGTGATTGACCGAGTATCTGGTTTTGACCATGGAGCAGATGACTATGTGGTAAAACCATTCGCAATTGAAGAGTTGCTTGCTAGAATGCGTGCATTATTAAGACGTATCGAAATTGAGACAGAAGAAAATGCCAATAGACAAACAACAGTAACATATAAAGACTTAACGGTTGAAAAAGAAAATCGTGTTGTTCGTCGAGGTGAAGATGTTATTGAATTGACTAAACGTGAATATGAATTGCTCGTTGAGCTAATGGAAAACGTTAATGTTGTATTATCAAGAGAAGTTTTGTTGAACAAAGTATGGGGTTACGAAACTGAAGTCGAGACAAATGTAGTAGACGTTTATATTCGTTACTTGAGAAACAAAATTGATGTTCCAAATAGAGAAAGCTATATTCAGACTGTCAGAGGTACTGGGTATGTGATGCGTACGTGAAACAAGTTGTAACAACTGACAATGATATGAATCAAAAAAAGAGAATTTCTTTAAGGTGGAAATGGACAATTGGAGCAGCCATTGCGATTTTTTTGACTTATACGATTTTTTCAACGATCCTATATGTGAGCTTTCAGCGAAGTATGTTAGAGAACGAAGAAGTTGCTTTAAGAGATACTGTTCAGAATCTTTCAGATAGATTTGGTCAGCAATTCTATGATTTAACGGAGGAGTCTGTCGCAGAAACGCTGGAATTGAGTCAATTAAGGCTTCTACCGACACTTCCTGATCCTGAATCAGAAGAAATGATCGATGAGGAAACACCTATTCCTTTGCGAATCGGTCAAGGTGGGATGTATGTTCGAATCTTTAACACAGAGTCGGAATTACTTTATGAAACAGCGACATTTTCAACTGATTTCGCACCTACAAAGGATTTAAGGATTGATACAATCGATGGTCCTTATGGTGAAGCTTTTTCTGCCAGAAAGCCAATTTATTCTTATTTAAATAATGATCATATTGGATATGTGCAAGTCATTAATTCTCTTTATTCGTACCACCAGCTATCTGACAGTGTTTTGATGGCCATACTGGTTACTGGTGTGATTGCTCTGATGTTTAGTGCTATTATAGGTTATTTTATTGCTCGAAAATTCTTACAACCGATCAGAAAAATCACAAATGCTATGAAAAGCATCGAATTGGATCCAGAATCCGTTGAAAGAATTGATGTTGGAGATGGTCGTGATGAATTGACAGATCTGGCCAATGCCTATAACAATATGCTTGACCGAATGCAGAAAAATATCGAACATCAGAAACAGTTTGTTGAAGATGTATCACATGAATTAAGAACACCAGTGGCTGTAGTAGAAGGACATTTGAAATTACTGCATAGATGGGGGAAAGATGATCCAACGGTTCTGGAAGAGTCCTTGGATGCATCTTTACAAGAAATTGGACGAATGAAGAGCCTCGTTCAGGAAATGTTAGATTTATCTAGAGCTGAACAAGTCGAAATTCATTACAAGAATGAACAGACGCCCGTAAGACAAATCATATATGCAACATTTAATAATATTAAACTCGTTCATCCAGATTTTGTATTTATTCTAGATGATGATCTTCGAAAAGAAGTATACGTGAACATTTACCGTAATCACTTGGAACAAATTTTGATTATCTTACTGGATAATGCAGTGAAATACTCAACGGATAGAAAAGAAGTGCATATCTCTGTATCAATTGATAGCAAAGAAATTCAAATTGCCATTCAAGATTACGGAGAAGGTATGACAGAAGAAGATACTGAGAAAATCTTTAACCGATTCTACCGTATCGATAAGGCACGTAGCCGTTACAAGGGTGGAAATGGACTTGGGTTATCGATTGCCAAGCAACTGATTGAAGGATACAAAGGTAAAATTTGGGCCGAAAGTGTGCTGAATCATGGTTCGATCTTCAGAATTATGTTACCTGTATTAAAAATAACGGATGACGAATTAAACCATAAAACAAAAGAGCCACAAGCTGAGGAGTAATGCCTTAGCCTGTGACTCTTTTTTCATTATATTATTTCTTTTGTTTACCTTCATTGCGTCTGTTTTTATTTTCGAAAGGACTTGCTGATTTTCGGTTACGATTAGAAGCAGTGTTTGAAGAAGTGATACCAGTAGATGGTCCTACTTTTTCGGCCGTTTTGCGAGCTTTTGGCTTACGGGCAACGACTTGTACTTCACCGTGCTTCTCTTTCAATTCTGCTTGAATTTTTGGTTTGTAATAAAAAGTTGTAATGGCAGATTGTGCGATCGCAACAAATCCACCAACCATCCAATAAAGACCTAATCCTGCAGGACTTGTAAAGGAAATAACCATTAACATGATCGGGTTCATTAACATCATCGTATTCGATTGTTTTCTTTGTTCTTCAGGCATACCCAGTAACATAACTCTAGATTGTGCATAGTAAACAGCACCTGTTAATAGTGCAAGTAGAATACTAGGCGTTCCTAGTTCAATTCCTAAGAATGTAGCGTTCTGAATCGATTCTGACATACGAATCGCTTGGAACATGGCAGTGAAGACAGGCATTTGAATCAGTAGGGGGAAACATCCGGCAACGCCGCCAAGCATATTTACATTGTTTTCACGATAAAGTTCCATTAGTTCTGCTTGAAGCTCTTGTTTTTGTCTAGGGTCAGTTGATTCTTTCATTTCAGCTTGAATTTCATCGGCTGCTGGTTTTACTACAGACATCTTGACTTGTTGCTCCAGTGTCGTACGTTGCTGCTTGATACTTAATGGTAAAATCAAGATACGAACGATAATCGTAATGGCAATAATGGCCAAACCATAACTACCTAAAAGACTATTGAGTAATTCAATGAATTGCTGTGTAGGAAGTACAAGATAGTCAAACAAGAATTGCGATATATTTCCTGCAGGTTCTCCGGTTGACTGATCAATTCGGATACATCCTGACATGAAGACGACTAAGGATAGCATTCCGAGAGAAAGTATCCACTTTTTTGCTCTATTTTTCAAAATAATTCAATCCCTTAAGTGAGTTAGTAGTGTTAAAACGCCAATTCTCACTATACCTTATAAAGTAAGAGATTTCAATTGGACTGAGAAAAATTTGATTTTTCTTCAATATTTTGATCAAATTTAACCACAACTTTGTCAACTTTAGCAGACGGACTAGGACCTTTACTCACTGCGTCAATGAATTTGTCGATTTGATCGGGTGTACCAATTGCTTCTGAATAAACAGATCCATCTGGTTCATTTCTCACGATGCCAGTGACACCAATCTCGTCAGCTGCTTGTTTAGTCGTAAACCGAAATCCAACACCTTGAACGCGTCCGAATACTTTAAGAGAGATCTTGTCTTTATTTACATCAGGTTGTCGTTCATTAATATATTCTACTGTCCCAGCCTCAGTATTTTCCTGTCCTTTTTTAAAAAAATCATCAAATATTGATCCCATACATGTTCCTCCTAAAAGTTTTATTATCTTGAGTTTACAGGTAAATAAGATCAGACGTCAAAAGTTATGTCGGTATAGAGTACGATTAAGTTCTTTAAAAAAGAACGAACTTCCGTACCCCTTGTTTTCATGATATAATCAACAGGAAAAGAATAGAATTAGAGGAGTAATTTTATGGCACAGGCACGTAAAAGGGGAAGACCTAAAAAGAAACAATCCAAAGTTTCTTCAGAACTTGTAGGCATTATTGTATTGATTATAAACTTTTTAGCAATTGGGCAATTCGGGTTTGTAGGCCGTTTCTTTGCCAATATTTTGCGTATTTTCGTGGGAGAAACCTACATAGTTGTATCGTTTGTATTTATCTTGATTGGAATTTATCTATTAATCAAAGGAAAGAAACCAAGCTTGAAGAGTCAAAGATGGCTCGGAGGATTCTTACTTTTTTGTGCGCTCGTCGTATGGCAGCACGCACAATTGTTTTCTCCAATTATGAATGCTGATGTCAACATCATCAGTGCGACTTGGCGGATGTTCGTTCCGCAGTTTACTAGTGTAACGATAGGACAAAGTATTGGTGGCGGCATGATTGGTGCTATTCTTTATGCAACGAGTTATTTCTTGTTTTCTTCAGTTGGAACGTATCTAATGATGGCTATGTTTATCTTTATAGGAATTATGACGATGTTTCAGTTATCTTATAAAAACCTTCTTGAGCGCTTGCGTTCTACTGGCGGTAAATTTATAGAATCCACTGGAAAATTAGCTGGTCGAATAAAAGAAAATCATCATTCTAGAAAAAGTAAAAAGAAAAAATCAAAAAAATCTCAAAAACCCAAGAGAACGAGAGCCGAAAAAGGAGTAATAGAAGAGCCAGAAGCTAAAGCACTCCAAGTAGAAGAACAAGAAGATACTAGTACGCCATTAATAGATGATACGGAATCAGATGATGTATTAGCTGGTCAGATGGCTTTAAAAATCGAAGGATTTCAGCAGAATACTAAAGTGGAAGAACCTAAAGAAGAAACTGTGAGTACGGAAACAGGAACAGTCGATTTTGAAATTGGAGAAGAAGAGAATGAACAATACAAATTACCTCCGATTTCATTACTGAATGTCAGAGAACCTGTGGATCAGTCAGATGAGTATTCGATTATCCAAGAAAACGTAAAAAAACTAGAGGAGACTTTTGAAAGTTTTGGCGTGAAAGCAAAAGTCACAAAAGCCAATCTTGGTCCAGCTGTAACAAAATATGAAATTCAGCCAGCAACAGGTGTGAAAGTTAGTAAAGTAGTTGGATTGACGGATGATATTGCACTCGCACTTGCGGCCAAAGATATTCGTATGGAAGCCCCGATTCCTGGTAAAGCACTGATTGGAATTGAAGTTCCAAACTCAGAAGTTAGTATGGTTTCATTTAGAGATGTGATCGAAGGGCAGATCAATAACAAAGATCAGTTGCTTGAAGTCCCACTAGGTAGAGATATTGCTGGGAATGTCGCAATGGCTGACCTAGCTAAAATGCCTCATTTGTTAGTAGCTGGAGCGACTGGATCAGGGAAATCAGTCGCAATTAATGGAATTATCATCAGTTTGTTACTTAAAGCGAAACCGAACGAAGTTAAATTGATGATGATTGACCCAAAAATGGTTGAATTGAATGTTTATAATGGAATTCCTCATTTATTGACACCGGTTGTGACAAACCCTAAAAAAGCTTCACAGGCATTGCATAAAGTGGTTCAAGAAATGGAAAGACGTTATGAACTCTTTGCTGCTAGTGGAACAAGAAATATGGCTGGATATAATCAATTCGTCAAGAAAAAGAATGAAGAAATGGAAGAAGCGCTACTGCCGCTTCCTTATATTGTTGTTATTGTAGATGAGCTTGCTGATTTGATGATGGTGGCTTCAAATGATGTTGAAGACTCTATTACAAGACTAGCTCAAATGGCAAGAGCTGCTGGAATTCATATGATTCTTGCAACACAAAGACCGTCTGTAGACGTCATTACGGGTATCATTAAAGCGAATGTTCCTTCAAGAATTGCCTTTGCTGTTTCAAGCGGTACAGACTCTAGAACGATTCTAGATGGAAACGGGGCTGAGAAACTTCTTGGAAGAGGGGACATGCTATTCCAGCCGATGGGCGAGAATAAACCGAACCGTGTGCAGGGTGCCTTTATCTCTGATGAAGAAGTAGAAGCGATCGTTCACTTCGTTAAGGAACAGCAGGAAGCTAATTATGTAGAAGAAATGATTCCAAAAGATGAACCAGTCGTCAGTCAGGGAGAAGCCGAGGACGAATTATATGAAGAAGCAGTAGCTTTAGTTGTCGATATGCAAACAGCAAGTATTTCGCTACTACAAAGAAGATTTAGAATTGGATATAACAGAGCAGCACGAATCGTTGATGAAATGGAAGATAGAGGTGTCGTTGGACAATCTGAAGGTTCAAAACCTAGAGAAGTACTCATTCAGCCTGAAATGGATTCAGCGGAAAATATTTTAGAGTAAAAATGAATTTAATGTAAAGAATGTAGAGAAGATGACAAAATCTCTACATTCTTTTTTTGTGCAAAAAGCCATAAAATATGAAAAAATCCGGTATCATTTTCCGAACGTACGGGTATAGAGCGGTTTCATGTGAACGTTCTGAATCAGTAGCTCATTAATTAATCGTATTTAGGCTTTATTTTTCTTTACAAAGATGTTACTATTAATTCGAGATAAGAAACAAAGAATTGTGGAATGAATTTGGTGGATTAAACAACTATGTTAAATTCTGATTCAGGAGCAGCTCTACATACAACTTTAATTGGAGGAATTTCGTAATGACTACTAAATTAAGAAATCTTTTTGCAATTGGAGCATCTGCTATGCTATTAGCAGCTTGCCAGGGACAAGACGCAAGTGATACAGGCTCAACACCTGCTGATGATAATGCTACCCCAGATACTGAAGAAACAGCAGAATTCAAACTTGGTATGGTAACAGATGAAGGTGGTGTAGATGACCGTTCATTTAACCAATCAGCTTGGGAAGGTATGCAAGCTTGGGCAGACGAAAATGGATATGGAGCTGATGCAGTAGATTACTTCCAATCAAATGATGCACAAGACTTTGTACCGAACTTGAATCAAGCAATACAAGCAGATTTTGATATTATCTACGGAGTTGGTTTTCAACTAGCAGAAGCGGTTGAAGATGTTGCAAACAGTAATCCTAACCAACACTTTGGAATCATCGATTCAGTGGTTGAAGCGGATAATGTTATTTCATTGAACTTCCGTGATAATGAAGCGGCATATTTAGTAGGTGTTGCAGCGGCACACACGACTGAGACGAACAAAGTTGGATTTATCGGTGGTATCGCTGGACCAGTTATTGATAAGTTCGAAGCTGGATTTGTTGAAGGCGTTAAATCAGTTGACGAAAATATTGAAGTAGAAGTTCGCTACGCTGAATCATTCTCTGATGCAGCGATTGGACAACAAATTGCTGCTGGTATGTACTCAGCAGGAGCGGATATCATTTATCACGCTTCAGGTGCTGTAGGTAATGGCGTATTTACAGAAGCTGCTGATTTAATGGAATCAGGATCAGATAGACAATTGTGGGTAATTGGAGTAGACCGTGATCAAGAAGAATTAGGCGAATACTCAGGTGGAAACTTAACATTAACTTCTTCTCTTAAAGGTGTAGGAGCAGCGATTCAATTGGCTTCAAACGAAGCAAGAGATGAAGGCTTCCAAGGCGGAGAAAACTTAATTTACGGTTTAGCTGAAGATGGTGTTGGTGTTACTGAAGGGAACATGTCTGAAGAAGCTTGGACTGCCGTTCAAGAAGCTATGGAATCTATTATCAGTGGAGACATTGAAGTTTCAGAAACTCCGGGAGAGTAAGGTACGATAACTCTGTTAAAGACGATTTGAAATTGAATAAAAGAGCGCTGGTCGTGTGACCGGCGCTTTTTTAGAGCGAAAAACTCAATACAATTAGTAGACAGATAATATGAATTTTTTAGCACAATATCTTGAAATGAGTCTTTTTTCGAATGAAATACTTTAAAGAAGCTTGAATACGGGTTCACGATGTAAGATAATGAGAAAACATCAGAATTAATTTAAATAATTTGAATGAGGAGGCCATCTTTTGTCTGAATTACAACATGTTATTGAGATGAGTGGGATCACAAAAGAATTTGGAACATTTAGAGCAAATGATAATATCCATTTAGATTTAAGAAAAGGTGAAATTCATGCACTTTTAGGTGAAAATGGTGCAGGGAAATCTACTTTGATGAATATCTTGTCTGGTTTGTTAGAGCCGACTTCCGGAGAAATTAAAGTGAACGGTCAGTCTGTAAACATATCATCACCAGATGTAGCAAATGAATTAGGTATTGGTATGGTGCATCAACATTTTATGTTGGTGGATAAATTTACTGTAGCTGAAAACATTATGCTAGGAAGAGAAAAAACGAAATTTGGATATATCGACCGTAAAAAGGCAGAAAAAGAAATCCAGACTCTGTCAGATCAATATGGTTTGAGAGTAGATCCTTCCGCACGTGTGGAAAATATTTCTGTAGGGATGCAACAACGTGTAGAGATTTTGAAAACACTTTACCGTGGAGCAGATATTCTTATCTTCGATGAACCAACAGGGGTTTTAACACCTCAAGAAATTCAAGAATTAATGGGCATTATGAATAAATTGGTCAATGAAGGCAAATCAATTATTTTAATCACGCACAAGCTTGATGAAATCAAACAAGTATCCAATAGATGTACTGTTATCCGAAGAGGAAAAAGTATTAATACGGTTGATGTAGCTGGAACATCGCAACAAGAACTTGCTGACATGATGGTAGGACGTTCCGTATCCTTTAAAGTGGATAAAAAGCCTGCTAATCCATCAGGAACCGTTTTGAAAGTTAAAGACTTAACTGTAAAAGAAACACGAGGATTTGACGCAGTGAAGAATATCAGCTTTGAAGTACAGGCTGGGGAAATTCTTGGAATTGCAGGGGTAGATGGAAACGGTCAGTCAGAACTGATTCAGGCTTTGTCTGGGCTTACTAAATCAAGTAATGGAAGTATTGAATTAGATGGCAAAAATGTAACGAACTTGAAACCAAGAAAAATTACTGAAGCGGGACTGGGGCATATACCAGAAGACCGTCAGAAATTTGGTTTGATCTTACCAATGTCTTTGGAAGAGAATATTGCACTTCAAACATACTATAAAAAACCATTTAGTAAGCATGGATTCTTGAACTATAAAGAAATTAAAATACATGCGAAAAGATTGATTGAAGAATTTGATGTTCGTACACCTAGTGAAGAACATTCAGCTGCCTCTTTATCTGGGGGAAATCAACAAAAAGCCATCATTGCTAGAGAAGTAGATAGAGACCCTGCTTTATTAATTGCAGCACAACCAACTCGTGGATTAGATGTTGGAGCCATCGAGTATATTCACAAGCGCTTAGTTGAGCTCAGAGATAATGGAAAAGCCGTTCTCTTGATGAGTTATGAACTGGATGAAGTCATGAATGTTTCAGACCGAATCGCAGTTATGTACGATGGGAAAATCATCGCTATCGTTAATGCTAAAGATACATCAGAATCAGAACTAGGATTACTTATGGCCGGAGTTTCCTTAAGTGATGCACAAGATCAAGCAGAACAAAAAGGAAAGGAGAAGGATGTAGTTGATTCGACAAAGTAAAGGTTTTTTAAGTAGTTTAATCGTTCCTATCATGTCTATCTTGTTCGGGTTTTTATTTGGAGCCATTCTTATGCTGGCATTTGGATATAATCCAGTTGAAGCTTATAGAGCGATGATCGTCAGCGTCTTCCAAAGTCCGTATTTCATTGGGGAAGCACTTAGACAAGCAACCGCACTAACCTTCACAGGATTAGGATTTGCTTTAGCTTTCCAAGCCGGTTTCTTTAACATCGGAATTGCTGGACAAGCTTTAGCTGGTTGGGTGAGTGCAGTTTGGGTTGCATTAGCATTTCCTGATTTACCTAGAATTCTTTTATTAACGCTCAGTCTAGGTGTAGGATTACTTGTTGGTGCAGTTTGGGCATCAATTGCTGGTTTCTTGCGTGCTTATTTTGGAACGAGTGAAGTTATCGTTAGTATTATGCTGAATTATACAGCCTTACAAGTGACCAATTATCTAATCAGAAACGTTTTATCAGAAGCTGGAAATACAACAGCGAGAGTTGGTGAGAATGCCAACATGGGATTCCAGTGGCTGTCTACTTTAACACAGAATTCAAGATTAAATGTTGGATTCTTTATTGCTATCGTCGTAGTCATTCTTTACTGGGTGTTCATGACGAAAACAACTGCCGGTTTTGAAATTCGCGCAGTTGGATTAAACGCTTCTGCTTCAAAATATGCTGGAATGAGTGCTGAAAAAAATATTATTCTATCTATGTTTTTAAGTGGTGCTTTAGCTGGTTTAGGTGGGGCCATTCACGGACTCGGAACATTTGGAAATATCTTTACTCAAGGAGGATTACCAGATATCGGATTCAATGGTATCGCGGTTGCTTTACTTGGACTAGGCAATCCTTTTGGTATTTTCTTCTCTTCTATTTTATTCGGTGTTTTAAACATCGGAGCTGGGTTCATGCCGAATCAGGCAGGGGTGCCAGATGAAATGGCCAATATTGTTATAGCTGCTATTATTTTCTTTGTAGGCGCTAATTATATTATTCGTTATTTTATAGATAAAAGAGCAGCAAAAAAACAAACTGCTAGCTCAACTTCGCAAGGAGGAGACGTATGAACGCTTTAAGTATCATTCAACTGATTGTTTCAAGTTCGTTAATCTATGCAGCTCCATTAATACTCACAGCTCTCGGTGGAACGTTTTCTGAGCGAAGTGGTGTCGTAAATATCGGTCTTGAGGGTATCATGGTTATGGGGGCTTTCATGTCTGCGGTGTTTAATATTCAATTTGCTGCAACTTTCGGAGGTTGGACTCCATGGATGGGCTTACTCGCAGGAGGGCTTATCGGGGTGCTGTTTTCTATCATTCATGCAGTAGCGACAATTAATCTTAGGGCAGATCATATTATTTCTGGTACAGTGATCAACTTAGCTGCACCGGCGTTAGGTGTCTTTTTGACAAGAGCCATTTTTGGAGCTGCTCAAACAGGTCCGTTACCTGAGTCATTCGGTAGAACGAGTATTTTCTTACTTGATCGAATTCCAATTATTGGACCGATTTTCTTTGAAAACACTTCAGGACCAGCATATTTTGGTATCATAGTAGCAATCCTTTCTTGGTTCATTCTTTTTAAAACAAGATTTGGTCTAAGGCTCCGTTCAGTTGGGGAACATCCTCATGCTGCTGAGACATTGGGAATTAAAGTCTATCTTATGAAATACTCTGGAGTTTTGATTTCAGGATTACTTGGAGGCATGGGTGGCGCGATTCAAGCTCAAGCGATCTCTAATGAGTTTGGTATTCTAACCATTGCCGGTCAAGGATTTATCGCTATGGCCGCAATGATCTTCGGTAAATGGAATCCATTGGGTGTTATGGGTGCTGCGATATTCTTTGGTTTTGCACAAAGTCTAGCGCGTATCGGTACGTATATACCAATTATTCAAAATATACCAACAATATGGTTACTAGTTATGCCATACTTATTGACAATCATTGTACTTGTAGGCGTAATTGGAAAATCTGAAGCACCAGCAAGACTTGGACAAACCTATATTAAAACAAAATAAACGAAAGCCATATCCCTAATCACAGGGATATGGCTTTTTACTTACCTTTTTTTTTCAATAGCAATAAGAAATGGAGGGGTATTTTTTTGATTCATGAATCCGTATCTAAGCACTGAGTAGTCTTCTTGAGGGAGTGTCTTTAGATAAGACTCCACAGCATTTTTCTCTTCTTGTCCACCGTCATGTCCGTAATAAACCATAATAACAACTAGTCCACCAGGCGTTAAGCTATCTAGACTTTGTTCTATTGCAGACAATGTTGTGTCTGGAAGTGTAATAATGGTTTTGTCACTCTTTGGTAAGTAGCCGAGATTGAAGACCACGGCTTGAATCGCATCCGTACCTATATAGTTCTTTAATTGTTCATGACCATCGTGGATCAATTCAACTTGAGTATTCAGTCCAGTTAAAAGAACTTTTTTCTTCGTTTCTTCAATTGCAGAATCTTGTATATCAAAACCATAAACTTTTCCAGTTTTTCCGACAAGTTGAGCAAGTTTGACTGTGTCGTGACCATTTCCAACGGTTGCATCAATAACCGTGTCTCCGTATGAAATAGAATCTGTTAAGAGCTGATGGCAAAATCTAAGTGGCGAAAGTAGCATGGTATCCGACCTTTCTTGAATAATATTCTTGTTCATAAAGTGTTCCCTTATCTTTTGTATAAACAGAACAGGATTAATTTTTGATGAATTTGGCTTACGACGATGTATTAACTTAAATGAATCAGCTATTCGCGTTTATAATCTGTTCGGTTTCCGACTGTTACAGTCATATGACATTTACAAAAAGACTTACTTTTTGGTTCCTTTCATCCGATACTAACGGTATAATATGAGGACAAAGAAACTACTTTTGACTTGTTTTTTTGAGAGGGGTATTGAATAAATGATAAACCAGAAAGATATGTTAGATTCTTACAAAAACAGCGCAAAGAAGCGCTCATTGAAACTGACCATGTCTTCAAGCATTCTAGCTGGGGTCGTGGCGATTTCTGCATTTGGTGAAGCTGTCCATGCAGAAGAAATGGATCTTAATAAAGAAGAAATTCAAGCACTATATGACCAGTATAATGAATTACAAGCAACTGTCAAAGAGCAGCAAACGTTAGCTCCAGAAACAGAAGATGCTGAATTAACTGAAGAAGTGCCTACCAGTGACGAACTTGAAGAACTCTCTTTCGTTAAGTCTCAATTAGTCAGAATGATTGAAATGGCTGGTGGAGAAAGTTTATTAACTCAACTCAACGTTGAACAATTATCTACAGACGACTTAAATACTGCATTTGAAGCATTACTTACTTATCAACTAGAACAATCTGAAAGTGCTGAACTCATTGTTCAAGAAGAATTGACGGAAACTACTGAAGAGGAATCTGTTGAAACAACAGAAAACATAGTAGAAGAAACAGTCGTCAAAAATGTAGAAGTTACAGAACCTGAAATGAATGAAAGTACTAAAGAAGAAACAGAAGATGTAATTGTAGAAGAAGGTACTTCTTCAATTGAGAATAAAACAGCAGAAATAGCCGTTACTCAGTCAACAGAAGAAGGAAATGAAGCGTCCACAGTTGAAACAAAAGCATTAATTGAAACGGTTCAAGAAGAAGTCGAAGAATCCCAAGAGTTTGAAACACCTCTTACTGAAGTCGAAGAATCGATTGAAGAAACAGAAGAAATTGTACCTGAAGAAGTGAAACCAGAAACAAAGCCAGTTGAAGAAACAAAAGATGAAGAAAAGCCAGCTCCTAAACCAGCTGAAACAAAACCGACTCCAGCTCCGGCGACAAAACCTGTAGCAGAAACGAAGCCTGAGCCAAAACCGGAAGTGAAACCAACACCAACTGTCAATAAGCCGGAAGTTAAAGCAATCGTTCACACAGTTAAATCTGGAGACACATTAAACAAAATAGCGAGATCTTATAATACGACTGTTAACAACTTAGTTGCCTTAAACAAAATTACTAATCCCAATAATATAAAGATTGGACAAAGAATTGCGATTAACCAAGCTGGTGTTAGTTCTGCTTCTTCATCATCAAATGGATCAGCAACAAGTACTGGCAATTTGAGTCAAGCTAAAACGACTTCTGAGTTCATTAATCAAATATCTGGCCACGCTCAAAGAATCGCTAAAGAAAATGGAATCTATGCTTCAATTATGATTGCTCAAGCAAGTCTAGAGTCTGGTTATGGTAAAAGTACTTTATCCTCTCCACCAAATCATAACTTATTTGGAATCAAAGGCTCTTATAACGGACAATCTGTTGCTATGCGTACAAAAGAGTACTATTCAAGTACAGGTTGGATCACGATAACAGATAATTTCAAAAAATATCCTAGCTATGCAGAATCTCTAGAAGACAATGCTAGACTAATCAGAAATGGTACAAGATGGAATAACGAATTCTATTCTGGGGCATGGATTGAAAAAACCAACTCCTATAAAGATGCTTCTGCTTGGTTGCAAGGTCGTTATGCAACGGATCCTAGTTATGCAAACAAATTGAATAATATCATTAGTTTATATGATCTTACTCGTTTTGACGGAAATTGGACAGGACCAGTAGAAACAGGTAATGGCGGTTCAAGTACTGTTAAACCAGTTCAACCAACCACACCACCGACATCTGGTAACAATACTAGCGGTCAACATACAGTCGTTAGAGGAGAAACCTTAACGTCTATTGCTAGAAAATACAATACAACGGTAGCTGCGATTAAATCAGCGAACAATTTAAAGAGTGACTTGATTTTTGTGAACCAGAAATTATCTGTTTCCGGAGCGGCATCTGGAGGATCTTCAAACAGTGGATCAACTACGCCAGCACCAACCCCTGGTAACAGTCAACAGACCGATTCATCAAGTTATACGGTTGTTAGAGGAGATACGTTGACGTCAATTGCTAGAAGACACAATACATCCGTTTCTTCCATTAAATCTTTAAACAACTTGAAGAGTGACTTAATCTTTGTGAACCAGAAATTGACTCTAACTGGGTCGTCTTCAAATAACGGATCAGCTACACCAACGCCAGCACCAAAACCTGGAAGTAATCAACAAACTGGTTCGTCAAGCTATACAGTGGTTAGAGGAGATACGTTGACTTCTATCGCTAGAAGATTCAATACGAGCGTGTCGTCGATCAAATCATTAAACAATCTGAAGAGTGACATGATCTTTGTGAACCAGAAGTTAACACTATCAGGAACATCACAAAGTGGATCGACAACACCAGCACCAAATCCTGGAAATAGTCAACAAACGGGCTCGTCACATTATACAGTGGTTAGTGGAGACACATTGACTTCTATCGCTAGAAGATTCAATACAAGCGTGTCGTCAATCAAATCATTAAACAATCTGAAAAGTGATTTGATTTTTGTAAACCAGAAATTAGCCTTGTCTAAAACGTCAACGGGTTCTGTTTCTAATCCAGTTGCGCCTACGACACCCACAGTGTCTAATTACACAGTAGTTAAAGGAGACACGCTGACTTCGATTGCAAGACGTTTTGGTACATCAGTATCTGCTATCAAATCAGCAAATAATCTGAAAAGCGATGCTATCTTTGTGAATCAGAAACTGACTTTAAACGGTCAAAATACGGGTAGTTCAACTACTCCAGTCTCGAGTAACGGAAGTTCTCAAGATGCAACGACTTCAAGCTATACTGTAGTAGGTGGAGATACGTTGACATCCATTGCAAGAAGGTTTAATACAACAGTGAATGCTATTAAATCTCTTAACAACCTAAAAACAGACCAAATATTTGTGAATCAAAAGTTAACGGTTTCTGGTAAAGCGTCAAGCACTCCAGTAACGAATAGTCCAAGCGCATCTGCACCAACTGAGACTGTTCAATCAAGCTATACGGTTCTTGCAGGGGACACGTTGTCAGGAATCGCTAGAAAGTTCAATACTTCGGTTTCTACAATCAAATCATTGAATGGATTAAATACGGATACGATCTATGTGAACCAAAAATTAGCAATCAATGGATCTAAAGCATCAGTTGCGCCTACACCAGTTGTTAGTACTCCTGTGACGCCTAAGCCAGTCTTAGGTCAATATAGTGTGGTTGGTGGAGACACATTAAGTGGAATCGCGCGTCAATTCAATACGACTGTGAATCAATTGATGCAAGACAATAACTTGTCTTCAAGCACGATCTTTGTTGGTCAAACTTTAAATGTGGCTGGCGCTAAGTCAACTTCTAAACCAGTTACACCAGCACCTGTTGTGACTAAGCCGGTTAATGAACAGACAAGTAGTATGGTTGTCTCTGCTGGAGACACATTGTCCGCTCTAGCTGCTAAATATGGAACAACTGTAGCACAGATCAAAGCAGCGAACAGACTAGAATCTGATAATATCTTTGTTGGTCAAGTACTTACTATACCAGCAGGAAGAACACAGACAGTCTCGACTCCTGTAGTCTCGAAACCTGTGTCTCAACCAACACAAGTGGTTTCTAATCAGTACGTTGTTCAACAAGGAGATTCATTATACAAAATTGCGCTTCAATTCAATACAAGCGTTGCACAGATCAAAGAGTGGAATAACTTAGCAAACGACACAATCTTTGTAAATCAGCGTTTATCTATTCATTCTACTGATAAAGTAGTAGAACAAAAAGCACCTGTTACTAAGAGTGGATATGTCGTTGAAAAAGGGGATACACTTTCTGGAATCGCACTTAAATTTAATACAACGATTCAACAATTAAAAGAGAAAAATGCACTAGATTCTGACGTCATTTACGTAAACCAGAACCTATCTGTATAAAGTGTAAAGCAGTAGATCGGCAATCACCGACTACTGCTGTTTCTTTTTTTCGACTAAATAGCTATTGCGGCAAGACAAGGGTTTTGATAAGATATAGACTAATAACTACTTTGAACAGGAATAGTAGGTTTTTCCTTTTTAATAGAGAGCACATGGTTGGTGGAAATGTGTATAGAGGTAAACTGAACTCGCCTGGAAGTTGTTCGAGTGAACGGAATCTAACAGGATTCTATTAATTCGATCCGTAAATCTGCGTTAAAGATTTGAGGCTGCAAAATGTGCAGTGAAATTTAGGTGGTACCGCGAATTGATTCGCCCTATAAATTATACAATTGTATAGTTTATAGGGCTTTTTTTATAGCAATTATTCGAAAAAAGGGGCGTAATGAAATGTCATTTAATCATAAATCAATGGAACCAAAGTGGCAAAAATATTGGCAAGACAACCATTCTTTCAAAGTAACGGAAGATGAGAACAAAGAGAACTTTTATGCATTAGATATGTTCCCATATCCATCTGGACAAGGACTACATGTAGGTCATCCAGAAGGCTATACAGCTACAGATATTATCTCGCGTATGAAACGCGCACAAGGATACAATGTGTTGCACCCGATGGGATGGGATGCTTTTGGTCTTCCTGCTGAGCAGTACGCGCTTGATACAGGAAATGATCCGGCGGAATTCACCGAGAAAAATATTCAGACATTTAAACGTCAAATCAATGCTCTTGGATTTAGTTATGACTGGGAGCGAGAAATCAATACGACTGATCCTGAGTATTATAAATGGACGCAGTGGATCTTTATTAAGTTGTATGAAAAAGGACTGGCTTATGAGGCGGAAGTGGCGGTTAACTGGTGCCCGGCTTTGGGGACAGTTCTGGCGAATGAAGAAGTCATTGATGGTAAGTCAGAGCGTGGCGGACATCCAGTTTACCGTAAGCCAATGAAGCAGTGGATGCTGAAAATCACGGCTTATGCAGATCGTCTTCTAGAAGATTTGGAAGAAGTTGACTGGCCTGAACATATTAAAGATATGCAGCGTAACTGGATTGGTAAATCTGAAGGCGCGAACGTAACGTTTAAGGTTAAAGATTCAGATAAGGACTTCACGGTGTTTACAACTCGCCCAGATACTTTGTTTGGTGCTACGTATGCAGTGCTTGCTCCTGAGTCTGATTTGATTCAACAGATCACTTCAGCGGATCAAAAAGAAACTGTTGAAGCGTATATTAAAGAAGTGAGCATTAAATCAGATCTTGAAAGAACAGATTTGAACAAAGATAAATCTGGTGTATTTACAGGAGCTTATGCTGTCAATCCGGTCAATGGTGAAGAACTTCCAATTTGGATTGCAGACTATGTTCTAGCTTCTTACGGTACAGGTGCGATTATGGCCGTTCCTGCCCATGACGAACGAGACTTTGAGTTTGCTCAAAAATACGATTTGAAGATTATTCCAGTTCTTGAAGGTGGCAATGTGGAAGAAGCTGCTTATACAGAAGACGGAAAACATATCAATTCAGATTTCTTGGATGGGATGAACAAAGAAGAAGCCATTGCAAGTATGATCGAATATCTGGAAAAAGAACAAGTTGGAGAGAAAAAAATCACTTATCGTTTGCGTGACTGGTTGTTTGCTCGTCAAAGATATTGGGGAGAGCCAATTCCAGTTATTCACTGGGAAGATGGCACGACGACTACTGTCGCAGAAGCAGATCTACCAATCGCTTTGCCGAAAACAGATAAGATTCAGCCTTCTGGTACTGGAGAGTCTCCTCTAGCGGTTATTGAAGACTGGGTGAATGTGGTGGATCCTGAAACAGGTATGAAAGGTAAAAGAGATACGAATACCATGCCGCAATGGGCAGGGAGTTCTTGGTACTTCTTGAGATTTATTGATCCTAAGAATACTGAACAACTAGCGGATCCAGAAAAACTGAAAAAATGGCTACCAGTAGATCTTTATATCGGTGGTGCAGAGCATGCGGTTCTTCACTTGTTGTATGCGCGTTTCTGGCATAAGTTCCTTTACGATCTTGACATTGTACCAACAAAAGAACCGTTTCAACGTTTGTACAATCAAGGAATGATTCTTGGTGCTAACAATGAAAAAATGTCTAAATCTAAAGGAAATGTTGTGAATCCTGACGATGTGGTTGAAGAGTTCGGAGCGGATACACTGCGTGTGTATGAAATGTTTATGGGTCCACTAGATGCTGCTATCGCTTGGAGTACGGAAGGTCTTGAAGGTTCGCGTAAATTCCTTGACCGTGTTTGGAGACTACTCGTTGATGAAGAAGACAAACTAAGAGATCGCATTACAACCATCAACGATGGGTCACTAGATGTTGTGTATCATCAGACAGTCAAAAAGGTCACACAGGACTTTGAAAATCTGCAATTCAACACAGGGATATCTCAATTGATGGTCTTTGTAAATGCGGCTTATAAAGCAGAAGGACTACCGATTGATTACATTAAAGGCTTCCTTAAAATGCTTGCACCTGTTGCGCCGCACCTTGGAGAAGAGCTTTGGAGCCGTATTAGTCAAACGGGTGAAAGTATTTCCTATGAAGCTTGGCCAACTTACGATGAAGCCAAATTAATTACGGATGAAGTGGAAGTTGTCTTCCAAGTTAATGGTAAAATCAGAGGAAAAGCAACTGCTTCTAAAGACATTTTAAAAGATGATCTTGAGAAATTAGCATTGGGAAATGACAATATTAAAGAGCATCTAGAAGGTAAGACAGTCCGTAAAGTGATTGTAGTACCCGGAAAACTCGTTAATATCGTTGCACCAAATTAGTAAACTGAACTAGTAATCAATCAATGATTAACGACAGAAGAATTCAAGGAGAATGAATCATTCTTCTTGGGTTCTTCTTTTCATTTTCTGCCTTTCTGATAGAATATGAATGCACTAAAACAGAAGATTGAAGTTACAGAAGATAAGCTGTTGGTGTAGCAGAAATGGCTTATGCTAGAGGGTTTATCGAGTCTTTTACTAATGATCTGGATGAGATGATCGGCGACAGAGGGAATACGCTATTAGAAGGACAAAGGCAACGGATGAATATTGTAAAAAATCTTTTGAAAAATCCAAAAATTTAAATAATGGATGGAGATACTGCTAGTTTGGATAGTCAGGCAGAAAGAATTGTTTCTCAGGTTTTAAATAAAGTGATGGAAGAAAGAACCACTTTTGTTACTGCAAACCGTTTAAGTAAGATTATCGATGCGAACCAAATATTTTTTATAGAAGAAGATAAGTTAATAAAAACACACCAAGAATGACTAATAAAACATCCTTTATCTAGGATGTTTGCGAAATAGCAACTTAATTAAAACCTTGTCTCTTAAAAGTGAACAGAAGCATTAAGTTTTTACTAAATACTCTTTTTATGCTCAAACAAGATTGCAACAGATACAGTAAAACAGTAAAATAGAGTCTAGTTGGAAAAGGGGCCTTACGGTGCTCCTTTTTCTATGGAATTTTTTTATTGAATAAATCAGTAAGAGAATCATTTAGTACTTTTACTTATCGAAAGAAGGTTTCTTTAAATATGGACAACCAAGCCACAACAAACGTGATAAAGAAAGAAATGTCTGATGATCAAAAAATGGTCAGTGGATCCGCTTGGATGACTGCATCCAGTATGATTTCAAGAGTTCTTGGAATTATTTATATTATTCCATGGATGGCATGGATGGGTGGGCGTAGTGATGCGAATGCTGCAAATGCGCTCTTTCAGATTGGATATAATCCATATGCATTCTTTCTAGCCTTGGCAACGGCAGGTGTGCCCTCTGCGATATCAAAGCAGATTAGTCACTATAATGCGATTGGCGAATATGAAATTTCCAAATCCATTTACAAGCAAGGGTTGAAATTGATGGTTTTTACGGGTGTCGTTTCTGCTGGAGCGCTTTATGTACTGGCGCCAGCACTCGCGAGTACTAGCCCGACAGCGAACCCTGAAGATGCTGTGATTGTTATGCGGGCACTAGTCCCAGCTTTACTCATTATTCCTGCTCAAAGTGTTACCAGAGGATTTTTACAGGGACACAATACAATGGCCGGGCCTGCGATTTCTCAAATCATTGAGCAATTTGCCCGTATCTTGTTTATGTTGGCTTCTGCCTATGCAATCACTCAAGTTCTAGGCGGTTCCAATGTAACAGCAGTATCTTATTCGACATTTGCTGCTTTTATAGGAGCCATCTTCTCATTGATCTATCTAGCTTGGAAGATTAAGCGAATCGATACAGCTTTTAATCATAAACCGGAAGACAGCGTAAATGAAGTAAAGGTATCTCCAAAGTCTTTGTTAGTGGAAATTGTTAAAACGTCTATTCCATTCATTATCATCGCAACGGGGATTACACTTTTTCAACAAATTGACCAGAATACGTACAAACCGATTATGGAAATGTTCTCAAACATGGATTCTGACTCAATTCAAGAAACGTACGGTGTCACACAAGCAAATGCACATAAATTGATTATGATCCTAACTTCGTTTGGGACAGCTTTATCGATTACAACAGTTCCCTTAATCAGTAACCTTATGGCTAAAAGAAATGTCAAAGAAGTGAGTAAGCAATTTTCAAAAGGCGTTCAATTACTCTTCTTCGCTATGTTCCCGGCTGCTGTGGGAATGGCCGTTGTTGCTGAACCGTTATATAATGTTTTCTTTTTGCCTAGCGCTCTTGGAACGTCTATTACGCAAGTTTCTGCTTATATGGCTATCTTTATTGCTTTGTATGCTGTGCTTGGGAATATGCTTCAAGCGGCTAACCAGACTAGACCCGCTATTTGGGCATTAGTTATCGGTTTTGTTGTGAAAATTGTTACGCAGCCATTATTTGTTGGAGTACTTGGACTCAATGCATATGGCATGTTGTATTCAACAATTGCCGGGTTCGGTGTAACTTGCTTCATGATGATGCGTATTATGCATAAAGCAACGAACTATTCGGCTGCTCTTTTATTTAGACGCTCAGTATTGATTATGATTTTATCACTTATTATGGGAGCATTTACGATGCTGACCAAAATAGGATTAGGAACAGTGTTGAATTTTGAAAGTAAAGTTCAAGCTGGCCTATCTTTACCGGTTATGGCTGTCGTAGGCATCGTTGTTTATGGATATCTAGTTTTGAAAACAAGATTGGCTGATCGTCTGATTGGTGCACAAGCTGCTCGAGTAAGAAATAAACTCAAAATTGGTTAAACGTTTTTTAATTTAGAGGAATATCAGATACACTAGATATGAGGTGATAAGATGAGAATCGATAAATTATTGGCCCATAGTGGTTTAGGAACAAGAAGAGAAGTTAAAAATTTACTGAAATCATCCATTATTGAAATCAACGGTGTTATCGTAAAAGATCCAAAGACACAAGTTGACCCTGATACGGATACAGTTATGATTGGCGGAGAAGAGCTCGACTACCAAGAGTTCGTTTATTTTATGTTGAATAAACCTGCAGGTGTAATCAGTGCTACAGAAGACGATATGCATGATACGGTTTTAGATTTGCTAGAGCCCAGTGATATCGTACAAGAACCGCATCCAGTGGGTAGGCTGGATATTGACACAGAAGGCTTGATGCTGCTTACAAACGATGGCAAACTGACGCATAAATTACTTTCTCCTAAACGACACGTGGACAAAAAGTATTTTGCTGAGATAGAAGGTATCGTAACAGAATCAGATGTTATAGAATTCGAAAAAGGGATTACACTAGCAGACGACTATGTAACAATGCCCGCAAAACTTTCGATTTTATCAGTGGATGAAGTGGAACAAACTTCTAAGATTGAAGTCACGATTCAAGAAGGGAAATTTCATCAAGTTAAAAGAATGTTTCATGCAGTTGGTAAAGATGTGCTTTACCTCAAGAGACTTTCAATGGGATCATTAGAATTGGATCCTCAGTTAGAACTTGGTGCGTACAGGGAATGTACAAAAGAAGAAATTGCACAATTGAAAAGCTAATACAAAAAAGCCAGTATCGACTATGTTCAGTCTAGTCAATACTGGCTTTTTTATGAAACAAAGAAAAGAGAGGCAATACCGGACAGTACATAAAAGGCACTGATCCACATCAACTTGATAAGACGATCTTGGTCTTTTTTATAACGCGCTTCATTGCCATCGTCATCCAGACGTGGTCCGGCTCCAAACGCGAATAGGATAATGACAGCCATCCCCAGGATATAAAGGATAGCCAAATTGAAATACATCATCATAAATCCTAAAACGAAGGCACCTATACAAATCAGAAAAAGTTTTTTATTCATTGAAATCGACCTCTTTCTATCATTCTATTTCAGTATAGCGAAGAAAAAAGTAAAAAACTAGATTGATTTTGTATATTCCTTCATGAGTTTAGGAATCTCATCAATGATTAAAGTAGGTAGAGTAACATAGTGGGTTTCAGATAATTGATTTGCAATCTGACTATGCATAAAGACAGCAGAAAGAACGCCTTCTTTACGCGTTTTGAATTGGGCTGTAAAACTACCAATCATTCCTGCGAGTGTATCACCCATACCTCCAGTAGCCATGGAAGGATTACCAGAGATATTTTGCCAGACTTCATCTTCAAAATAAACTTCGCTCTGACCTTTTTTCAAAACAACTATAGCGTCAAGTTGGTCTCGTTTCTCTTGATTTTTTTCAAGTGCTTCTTCATCTGGCCCCATTCCTGATAGTGTCTTCCATTCTCCTAAATGAGGTGTGAAAATCAGTTCAGCAACAGGATGATCCAATTTCTCATTAACATAAATAGAAATCGCATCTCCATCGACAACCAAAAATTGCTCTTCTGATACTGTCTCAAAAACTGTTTTTGCAATGTCTACCGATTTTGAATCTCGACCAAGACCAGGTCCAATAACAATCCCATCCATAGAAGGAATCATATCTTTTAGTGTATCAAGATCATACATATCCAAAAACATAACTTCTGGCATTCTGGCATGGAGCGCATGTACATTTACTGGGGCACTAGCTACTGTGACGAGACCAGCCCCGGCATGTAAAGCAGCAGAGGCCGACAATGTAATGGCTCCACCCATCTGATCATTTCCGCCTACGAACAGTAACCTACCGAAATTTCCTTTATAACTATTTTCTTCTCGAACCGGAATAAATTGTCTAATGGTTTCTTCTAAGATTTTCTTCAAAGAAAACCCTCCTTTATAGATCCATTTTACGCTTTGAAATAAAATTATGCATGGATTTTACTTGTGGGAGAATTGGTATTCACACTAAAAAGTGCTAGAATAGTAAGTAGAAGCGAAAAGTGAGAAAGACCTCATTTATTCGCAAAGAAGATAGCTCACTAGGAGGAAAAGACAGTATGACAAATCAGTCAATTGATTGGAAAGCAGAAGCAGCGAAACGCAAAGATGATTTTCTAGAGGATCTTTTCACGATTCTTAAAATTGATAGTGTTCGTGACGACTCAAAAGCAACAAAAGAGGCTCCAGTAGGACCTGGCCCTAAAGAAGCACTCGAAGCCTTTTTAGCGATTGGTGAAAGAGACGGTTTCAAAGCTGAGAACTTTGACAACTGGGCTGGACATATTGAATATGGTGATGGAGACGAAATCATGGGTGTCCTTGCCCACGTAGACGTTGTTCCAACCGGTACTGGATGGGAAACTGATCCTTTTGAACCAGTGATCAAAGACGGTAGACTATATGCTCGTGGATCAAGCGATGATAAGGGACCTGGTATGGCCGCTTACTACGCGATTAAAATGATCAAAGAACTAGGCTTGCCTGTATCGAAAAAAATTCGTTTCATTTTAGGTACTGACGAAGAAAGCGAATGGAAAGGCATTAAGCATTATCTTGAAACGCAACCAGAGCCGGATTTCGGATTCTCTCCAGACGCGATGTTCCCAATCATCAATGGTGAAAAAGGGAATGTATCAGCTGAACTTTCATTCAAAGGAAATGCTACTGGTGGAACACACAAACTAGTTGAATTTGAATCAGGTTTACGCCCGAACATGGTACCTCAAGATGCCGTTGCAGTCATTGAATCAGAAGATCCATCTGAACTTGAGAGTGGATTCCAAGATTATCTATCTAGTCAACCTGTAACAGGAGACCTTTCCGTTGATGGAAATCGTGTAACAGTTACAGTTGTAGGAAAAGCTGCACACGGAAGTACGCCTGCTAAAGGAATCAATGCCGGCACGCATCTCGCTCGTTTCTTATCTGAATTCAACTTTGGTGGAGACGCTAAAGACTTTGTTCAAGTTGCAGCACTTTATCTTCATGATGATCCATCAGGTAGTAAATTAGGTGTGGCGCATACTGATGAAGTCATGGGTGAACTGACTTCAAACACTGGCGTATTCAAGTTCAACGCAGATAAAGGCGGTCAAATGACAGTCAATATGCGTTACCCTCAAGGAACAAGCGAAGAAATTATCGGTAAACAAATCCGCGATAAAGTATCTCAATATGCCGTTGAAGTGAACTTACCTGAAGGTAAAGTACCTCACTACGTACCTGGAAATGACCCATTGGTACAAACCTTATTGGATGTCTATGCACGCCAAACAGGTCTTGAACCTAGTGAACAAGTCATTGGTGGCGGAACATATGGACGTTTGATGAAACGTGGCGTAGCTTATGGCGCAATGTTCCCTAATAGTATTGATACAATGCATCAAGCCAACGAATTTATGGCTGTAGATGATTTAATGAACGCAATGGCAATTTACGCAGAAGCGATTTATGAATTAGTCAAATAAAACAATTATAAGACTGAATAGGTGTAAGAACCTATTCAGTTTTTTACATACTAAGGATTTATTAAAAGAAAAATCAATCACATAATATTAAAGTAAGAGTTGTCCCAAATACCTGGGGCAACTCCTACATTAATATTTTTTATTCGACATTAGATAAATCAACAGACATCGTTTGTCCTTCTTCCAGAGCAATATGTCCAGAAGCATAAGGTGCCTCTTCTACAGTTAGTAAAACTTCATCAACCTCGTAAAATCCACCGATGGTATTCACCAAACTTTGAATCAGTAGGGCTTCAATACCAGATCCGGCATTCATATCGTTAATAAGCTCTTCAGAGAAGTCAACATGAGCAATTTGATCATTACCAAGATAAAGATAATTGATTTCCACGTTTTCCGTTAAGGTGGGAATCGTCATATCGCCAGTACTTCCGTTTAACAGTTCTGTTAATTGAAGTCTAGCTGGATCATTTGTTCTAAGCTCCATTGTAGCATTAGTAGGGGTTAGAGCAGTCGCCATCTCATTCAACTCATAAAGCGTTATGGGAATTTCTTCAGCAGCATCTTCTTGAATGTTGCTTAATGAAGAAACAATCTCTGCTTCGCCATCAACATCGGAAATGGTCTGTATCAATCCAGTACCTTTAGCATAATACAGTTTATCTGACTGATCATTAAGCGTTCGGGTGATCTCTAGTGCTGAATACGTACCAGTTGGTGTCTCAACTTCTACATTGGCATCCGTGATTTCGGATACCGAACCAGAAGGACTCTCCCAACTTCTTCCAATTTCAACAGGGGCCTGCAGTAAAATTTCAAGCTGATCTTGTTCACTACTATTTAGACCAGTATCCACAAAGTCATCTCGGAAATACGTTTCCGCTCTTGTGAAAACTTCGCGGACTTCATTTTCAGTATACTCATAGATGGTAACTGTCTCCGTACTCGCATTTGTTTCTACGAATTGCAGGGTATCATTATGGATAAACTGAGGATAGGTCTGGTATTCAGCAAACTCACTACCAGTTCCTGAGTAGGTATAAGCAGTATCCTCATTCATTGGGAGCCAGTCCAACATATTCTGTGAAAGTGTATCTGTCTCATCTATAGTTTCTTCTGTATCTGTGTCGTCCTCACCAGGCTCGGGAGCTGTTACCGTTTCAATGGGGTCTGGATCGACTGGTTCTTGTTCTTGCGCCGTATTACAAGCAGCAAGAAGAAAGCCAGAAAGGGTTAAGACTGAAACTGTTTTTAATATAGTAGGCTGGTTCATTAAAGTAACCTCCTTATAAATTAACGGTTAAAATTCTAATTCCAATGCTTTTTCATAAATGGCTCTAGAGACCTCTAACGTCTGATCTCCACGTTCAGAGAGTGCTGTATTGCCGTGTTTTTCAAGTTGATTGACCAAGAAGTCGATATCAGAAGAAGATACATTGATATCTTTCAAGGTTACAGGCATACCAATCGATTTCAAGAAAGCAACCGTTTTTAAAATGGCTGCATCAACTTTTTCTTCATTCGTACCATCTGTGATAGACCATACATTCTCAGCATACTGAACAAGTTTATCGAATTTCTGTTCTTTTCTAACGAGCATCACTGCAGGCAAGATTGCTGAAAGAGTTTGAGCGTGATCTGTGTGGTTTAATACAGTTAACTCATGACCTAATGCATGAGTAGACCAGTCACCAGGTACACCATTTCTTAGTATGCCGTTTAAAGCAAGGGTAGCTGTCCACATAAAGTTTGCTCTGATTGTATAGTCATGTAAGTCCTCTTTAACCACATCAGGTCCAATTTTGATTAAAGTTTTCATCAAGCTTTCTGCGAACCCATCTTGAACCATACCGCCGACTGGATAAGTCAGATATTGTTCAATGATGTGTACAAAAGAGTCTGTTACACCGTTCGCTAATTGTTTTTTAGGAAGTGTGTAAGTAAGTTCTGGTTCAAGGATAGAGAACGTTGGAAAAACGTAGAAACTACCGAAGCCAACTTTAGCTTTTTTCTCTTTAAAAGTGATGACCGCACCACTATTCATTTCTGAAGCTGTAGCTGGTAAAGTGAGTACTGTACCCAATGGAAGAGCCGATTTGACAGGTTCTCCAGTACCGATGCCTTTACCGAAGATATTGATAGGATCTCCTTCAAACTCAGCTGCCGCAACGATAAATTTTGAACCATCGATAACAGAACCGCCACCAACTGCAAGGACAAAGTCATACTGTTCTTTTTTGATTAATTCAACTGCGCGCATACACGTTTCAAAAGTTGGATTGGCTTCAATCCCACCAAATTCACCAAAATCATAACCACTTATGGCTTCACGTACACGGTCTAATGTCCCAAATCGCTGAACACTTCCGCCACCATAGGTAATCAAAACTTTCTTACCTTGAGGAATTAACGTTGATAGATTTTTAATCTGATCTTTACCGAATACAATTTTAGTCGGATTCTGTAATGTGAAATTTGCTATTTCTTGTTGCATGATTATTGCGCTCCTTTATAATATAATAACCTTATTGTATCATAAAAGGTAAATGGAAGATTCCAAAGTAAATTATGGAAACGTGATTTTAAAAAAATTAAGATGATCTATCTGATGAAATATACTAAACTTTCGAACGAAAATAGTTTTTATTAATCTATTGTTCGTATTATTAAATAAGTAAGCGTATTCTTAAAATATTATTATTGTTTTATCTATTTCAGTCCGAATAAAATCATGTTAGAATAAAACATAGAAAATTAAAAGAGTAAACAGAAATGCGTTCAGACGAAAATAGTCATTGAATACTGAATAAAGCCCCATTGTAATTACACAGGGTTGACGGAGGGATTAAATGTCAGAAACAAACGATCAAGAGTTGCTACATACGCCGTTATACGATTACTATCTAGAAAAAAATCTCAAGCTAACGAATTTTGGTGGATGGGCACTACCTGTCCAGTTTACAAAAATTGCCGAAGAACATGCAGCTGTAAGAAATCATGCTGGGATTTTTGATGTATCTCATATGGGTGAAATTATGGTTAAGGGGACACAAGCTACAGAGTGGCTAAATAAACTTGTTACAAACGATGTTTCCAAAATGGTTATGCATCAAGCTCAATATAATACGATGACGAACGAGCAAGGCGGTACATTAGACGACTTGTTGTTATTCAAATTTTCAGATAGTCATTATTTGGTAACGCCAAATGCCAGCAACACAGAAAAAATCTATTCTTGGATGAATCAGCACCTGGATGAAGGGATTGAAATTGTTAACGTCTCTGACTCATATGGTTTGATTGCACTGCAAGGACCGAAGGCTGAACGTATTCTTAAATCGATGACGCAAACGACGTTAGCCGATTTAAAAGCTTATCATTTTTTACCTTCTGAGAATTTTGGGAATATCGAAGATGTCATTGTGGCGCGCACGGGTTATACAGGAGAAGATGGCTTTGAATTATACGTGCAAAAAAAGGATACACAAGAATTATGGAAGAAATTGCTCAGAGCTGGATTTATTCATGGGTTAAAAGAGTGTGGATTAGGCGCCAGAGACACCTTGAGACTAGAGGCTGGGATGCCTTTATATGGACAAGAGCTTTCTGAAGAAATTTCTCCTTTAGAAGCTGGCGTAGGTTTCGCAGTCAAATTAGACAAAGCGACTGCTTTTATTGGACAGACAGCTTTAAAAGAACAACGAGAAAAAGGACTCAAACGACTTTCTCGTGGTTTTGAATTGCTAGATAAAGGGATCGCTAGACATGGCTATCCTGTATTGAATGGTAATCAAGAGGAAATTGGTGTGGTGACTTCCGGAACACAATCTCCTTCCTTAGGCAAAAGTTTAGGAATGATATTGATCAATAAGGCAGAAGCTCAACTTGGGGAAACAGTCTGGATACAAGTTAGAAAGAAACAAATTCCTGCGAAACTGACAAAAAAAGACTGGTTAAAAGAACTTCAAAATTCAAACAAAGGTGGATAAAAAAATGGCAGCTAAAGAAGGATTATATTTCACAAAAGAGCACGAATGGATTGAAATCGTTGGAGAAGATTACGTTAGAATTGGCATTTCGGATTACGCTGTAGAGCAATTGGGGGATGTTGTTTTTGTAGAATTGCCTGTACTCAATGATCAAATGGAAAGTGAAGCAGCTTTCTCGACAGTAGAATCCGTTAAATCTTCTTCAGAAATCTATGCACCCGTTCAAGGCACTATTGCAAAGGTTAACGATGAATTAGAAGACGAACCTGAAAAATTAAATGATTCTCCTTATGGTGAAGGATGGATTGTTGAAGTTCAAGTTTCTGAAAAATTGAATACAAGTGACTGGATGGACGCTAAAACTTACGACCAGTACGTTAGTGAACTGTAAAAGATGTTATTTGAATAGCAGAGAAACCACGGAGGAGATTTCTCATTGAAAGATGAGGGGGCTTCTCTTTTCTGTTTATTCCAGCTTGAACGTTATCTATAAGGAGTGAGCCATCATGACAAAGCAACATCGATATTTACCGACAACTCAAAAAGATCAAGAAGATATGTTAGCTGTAATCGGTGTGGAGAGTATCAACGACTTGTTTTCAGATATTCCCATGTCCACTCGAGCAACAAAGGAAAAGTCGATTGATCTTCCAGCACCCTTAAGTGAATATGAGTTAACGAAACATATGAAAGCATTAGCGCAACAAAACAAAACGGCTGCTGATTATCCTTTCTTTTTAGGTGCAGGTACTTATGATCATTTTATTCCAAGCGTCGTCAATCACGTTACATTGAAATCAGAATTCATGACGGCTTATACACCCTATCAACCAGAAGCTAGTCAAGGGGAGCTACAAGCTCTTTTTGAATTTCAGACGATGATTTGTGAACTGACTGGGATGGACGTTTCCAATTCCAGTCTTTATGATGGCTTCACATCTTTAGGAGAAGCTTGTAATCTGGCAACAGCGGTTACGAAAAAGCAGACGATTCTCTTATCAGGTGCCATTCATCCTCAAGCGAAAGAAGTTGTTCATACGTATGCATATGGGATGGAATACAAAGTAGAAGAGCTGGAACTGAAAAAAGACATCACGGATCTTCAAAATTTGAAAGCTTCATTAACAGAAGATACTGCAGCGGTCGTTGTACAATATCCAAACTTTTTCGGGTCAGTTGAAGATCTTTTAAAAATCAAGGAAATGCTGAAAGAAACGAAAGCGTTACTAATCGTTATAGCTAATCCATTAGCACTCGCTAAACTGGAAGCGCCTGGTAAATTAGGTGCAGATATTGTTGTGGGAGATATGCAACCACTTGGACTTTCGATGTCTTATGGCGGACCTCATTGTGGTTATTTCACTGTGAAGAGTCAATATATGAGAAAAGTTCCAAGCCGAATCGTTGGAGAAACGATTGATATTGAAGGCAAACGGGGCTTTGTCATGACGCTTCAGACAAGAGAACAACATATCAGAAGAGAGAAAGCGACATCGAATATGAGCTCCAACCAAGCTTTGAACGCCTTAGCAAGCTCCGTTTTTATGTCTGCAATGGGTAAAGCTGGTGTTCAGGAAATGGCGCAACAAAATATTGATAAAGCCCATTATCTTGCACAACAGTTAAAGGATTCGGGCATAACGATTGTGAATGAATCTCCATTCTTCAACGAATTTGCCATTGAATTGTCTAAGCCGATCGCGAAAATCAACAAAGCTTTACTAGAAAAAGGTTTTATTGGTGGATATGATGTATCAGAAAATTTAAACAAAGATCAAGCTATGTTACTGTGTGCAACTGAGAAAAGAACGCGCAAAGAAATTGATGCATTTGTAAGAGCATTAGTGGAGGTGAACGGTTAAATGATAGAATCACAAACGAAACTGATTTTCGAACAGTCCAAACCCGGACGTAGAGCTTATAGTTTGCCGGAAAATGATGTAGAATCTTTTGACTTATCGGAACAGTTACCAGAGCATTTAACTAGAAAAGAGGCAGCTGAACTACCAGAAGTCTCTGAACTACAATTGATGCGTCACTATACTGCACTAGCAAATAAAAATTTTGGAATCGAAACGGGCTTTTATCCATTAGGTTCTTGTACAATGAAATACAATCCGAAAATCAATGAAGATGTAGCCCGTTATGATGGCTTTACGGCTATTCATCCTTTACAAGATCCTGCTACAACTCAAGGGGCTCTTCAGTTAATGTTTGAATTGCAGGAAGATTTAAAGCAAGTCACAGGAATGGATGAAATCTGTCTTCAACCAGCAGCTGGAGCTCAAGGGGAGTGGGCAGGCTTATTGGTTTTTAAAGCGTATCACCAGTCCAAAGGAGAAGGCGATCAAAGAAGAAAGATTCTCGTTCCAGATTCAGCGCATGGTACAAACCCGGCAAGTGCAGCAGTTGCTGGCTATGATGTAGTAGAAATCAAGTCCAGTGAAAAAGGAACAGTAGGTGTGGAAGCGCTCAAGGCGGCCCTTGGACCGGATACAGCTGGATTAATGTTAACAAATCCCAATACACTCGGATTATTTGAAGTAGACATTGTCGAAATTGCGAAAATCGTGCATGAGGCAGGCGGTCTTCTTTATTACGATGGAGCTAACGCAAATGCGATACTTGGGAAATCGACTCCTGGAGAAATGGGCTTTGATGTGGTTCACTTGAATTTGCATAAATCATTCAGCACACCTCATGGTGGCGGTGGACCAGGATCAGGACCAATCGGTGTTAAAGCGGCTCTTTCACCATTTTTACCAAATCCCAGAATTGAAAAACAAGGGAATCAATATATTTTAAACACAAATTATCCAGATTCTATCGGTCGAGTAAAAGGTTACTTCGGTAACTTTGGTGTTAATGTGAGAGCTTATGCATATATCCGTTCTATGGGTGCTCAAGGTCTTCAAAAAGTGTCAGAAGATGCTGTGCTTCATGCGAACTATTTGAAAGCTAGACTTGCGGATCATTACGATACGCCGTTCAAGCAGCATTGCAAACATGAATTTGTCTTGAGTGGGTTACGTCAGAAAAAACAAGGTGTCAGAACACTAGATATTGCCAAAAGATTATTGGATTATGGCTTTTATGCACCCACTGTTTATTTCCCACTGATTGTTGAAGAGTGCATTATGATTGAACCAACGGATACGGAAGCAAAAGAGACATTGGACGAATTTGCAGATGCAATGATTGCTATTGCAAAAGAAGTTGAAGAACAACCTGAATTACTTCATGAAGCACCCACTACAAAAGCTGTCAGAAGATTAGATGAAGTGCTTGCTGCTAGAAAACCAATGGTAGTTTACCAGAAATAATCTTTCGTCTATACTGAAGGAAGTAAATGAAATCAGTAATGGAGGAGATTAGATAGATGGATATGAAGCTTACCGGGAAGACAGCACTTGTTCTGGCTTCTAGTACAGGACTTGGAAAAGCAATCGCGACAGAATTAGCCAAAGAAGGGGCTAACGTCATGCTGACAAGTAGAAGTATGGATAAACTAGAAGAAGCGAAAAAAGAGATTCTCAAAACGGCCACAGGTAAAGTAGAATATACAGTAGCGGACATTACGGATGCAGAAAGTATCAAGAATCTAGTCGAGGCTACACGTAATACATTTGGACCAATTTCTATCCTTGTCAATAATGCCGGTGGCCCACCAAGTGGAACATTCGAAGACTTCGATGACGCAGAATGGCAAAAAGCATTCGACCTCACACTGTTCAGTTTTATCCGAACCATCAGAGCAGTTCTACCAGATCTGAAAGAAACAGGTGGCCATATTCTGAACAATGCTTCCTCATCCATTAAACAGCCAATCGATGGGTTAACGTTATCGAACGTATTTAGAATGGGTATTTCAGGATTATCTAAAAGTTTGTCTCAGGAATTAGCACCTCATCATATTTTGGTCAACACGATCGGTGCGGGACGTATAGAAACAGAAAGACTTGTTCAGCTAGATGCTGCAAAAGCAGAAAAGCAAGGGAAAAAACAACAAGAAGTGACGGATCAAATCGAGCAGTCGATCCCATTAGGACGTTATGGACAACCAGAAGAATTTGCTAAGGCAGCTGTATTTTTAGTTTCTGGTGCAAATACCTATCTAACTGGTCAAAACATTCTAATCGATGGCGGTATGGTCAAATCTTATTAAAAAGTGGAGCTATGGAACGTCTAATTAGAGGCGCTTCATAGCTTTTTTATAGAGCCCAAGTATCAAATAAAGGATTAAGAACACTCATACGATTTGTACGCTTTTTTGATAGTGGAGTAGACATAAAAAAAGGACCTTGCAATCTAACCAGATTCCTTGTACACTAATAAACGTTGAAATTAAATACAGATAGAGGCGCGAAGAAAATCAGTATGATTCAGTAGGGTGACTCCCATTGATCGAATCAGAAAGGGTTCTTTGCCGAAGTGGATAGAGATAGTCAATCTCTTTTTGCTGGAGTTCCGCTTAAAAAGCGGATCACTGTCACGATGTTTTCGTGGAGCACTATCAGGCTAATTGCGAATTGTAAAGCATTTAGGGTGATTGTGCCTTGAGTGCTATTTTTTTATATAAAAACAAGAATGATCTGTACCTCTATGCAGTCCTTTTCAACAAAATAAGTGAAAATGGAGAATGAAAACAAATGAAAAAGAAATTAACATGGAGTTTGATACTCACAACCTTCTTTTTGTTTTTACCTCAAACGGTACATGCAGAAGAAGTACAATCAAGTTTAGCCAATTCTATCGGCTGGATGACGTTGATTCCGCCAATTATTGCAATCATTCTTGCGTTTGTAACTAAGAATGTTGTTCTGTCATTATTCGTTGGAATCTTTTCTGGAACAATTATCATGCAATTCTATAATGATACCAATATTTTAATGGCGATTTTTAACGGCTTTATGGATATTGTGGATTATATTTTGAATTCACTAGCAGATCCTTGGAATGCTGGGATTATCCTACAAGTTATGACGATCGGTGGACTAATCGCCTTGATTACGAGTATGGGTGGTGCACAGGCGGTAGCAGAGAGTCTGGCAAAGAAAGCCAAAGGTCCAATTAGTGCGCAGATCATCACATGGGCATTAGGAATTTTGATTTTCTTTGATGATTACGCGAATGCGCTGATTGTTGGACCGATCATGAGACCAGTATCTGATAAAATGAACATTTCAAGAGAAAGACTTGCTTTCGTCATTGATGCTACTGCTGCACCGATAGCTGGTATTGCACTGGTTTCTACTTGGATAGGGTATGAAGTTGGTTTGATCAATGATGCCTATCAGTCTATTGGACAAGAAGTAAATGCATACGGTGTGTTTCTTCAAACGATTCCTTACCGTTTCTACAATATTTTAATGCTCCTTTTCGTAGTGGTGACCTCTTTAACGCTTAGAGAATTTGGTCCGATGAAAAAAGCGCAAGAAAGAGCCAGAGACACTGGACTGTTGGTGGATGAAACCTCTGAAGTCGAAACAGGAGACGAAGAACAAGAAGTTTTAAATAAAGAAAAAGCTTCAATCTGGAATGCATTGATTCCAATTGGAAGTCTGATTGTTTTTAGTTTTCTAGGGTTCTACATGAATGGTCGTTCAGAAATTCTTAGTGGAGATAATAGTATGCTAGCGCAAACCATTACAAACGCTCCATTATCTTTTGAAACAATCAGAGAAACATTCGGAGCTTCTGATGCGTCCATTGTACTGTTTCAGGCAGCCTTGATTTCAAGTATTATCGCTTTAGTTATGGGTGTCACACAAGATTTGTTCAATTTCAGTAAAGGGATTGAAATCTGGGTTAACGGGATGAAGACATTGATGATCACGGGCGTTGTTTTGTTACTTGCTTGGTCATTATCAAGTGTTATGAACGAATTGGGAACAGCTGATTACCTTGTTTCTTTACTAGGCGATACGCTACCGCCCGTTTTACTGTCTTCAGTGATCTTCATTTTAGGTGCAATCATATCCTTCTCAACAGGAACTTCTTATGGAACAATGGGTATCCTGATGCCACTTGCTATACCACTAGCAACGGCCTTACAACCTGGAAATCCAGACTTCGTCATTATGTCTGCAGGTGCTGTATTAACGGGAGCGATATTTGGAGATCATAGTTCACCAATCTCTGATACAACAATTCTGTCTTCTATGGGTGCAGGATCTAATTTGATTGATCACGTGAAGACACAATTACCTTATGCACTAGCTGTTGGAACCATTTCAATCGTATTTGGATACCTTCCATCCGCAATGGGACTGAACATTTGGATCATACTACCTATTACTTTTGCCGCAACAATTGCAATGGTGTTCATTCTTGGTAGGAAAGTGGATACAACAGAGCAAAGCTAATGTATTAAATTGATTACCTGAAAGCTTAGTCTTCCATGGCTAAGCTTTTTTGTTTGCGTCAGGATATTATTGCTATTAGGATTAATGAAGAGATTTCATAAGAGGAGGATAAGTCATGAATGGAACAATTCAAGTATGGCGTGGAGATATTACAACACTGAATGTCGACGCCATTGTCAATGCAGCAAACTCTTCACTTTTAGGTGGAGGAGGAGTGGATGGTGCGATTCACAGAGCAGCAGGACCAGAACTGTTGGAAGCTTGTAAAAAACTAGATGGAGCTAAAACAGGTGAGGCCAAATGGACAAAAGGATTCAACCTTCCGTCAAAATATGTGATTCATACAGTCGGTCTGGTCTATAAAAAGGGCTCCAGTGAAGTACAAAGGCAACTAGCAGCATGCTACGAGAATGCTCTTGAAATCGCAAAAAATCAAGGAATTCAATCCATTGCTTTTCCTGCGATTAGTACAGGGATATACGGGTATCCAGCAGAAGAAGCTGCGGAAATAGCTGTCAAAACAATCAAGCGAAAACTAGAACAATTTCCTATAAGGATTGAAGTAACCCTCGTTGCTTTTGACGAAAAAACAGAACAGTTATACAAAAAGAATTTAGAAGGATAAAATAAGGAGCATAACTATGAGACAGTATTTAAAATTTGGACTGATGATTCTGACATCTACAGTCGTTATGTATGCCATGATGTTTTTAAACGTATTTGAATTTAATCATGTAAGATTCAGTCAAACCAGGCTTTTTATGGCTATCATGATGGGATCCGCTATGGCTTTTATTATGATACTATTTATGTGGAAGATGTACAAAAACAAGAAACTGAATAAAGTCATTCTAGCGGCTTCGGTTTGTTTATTTGGTGCTTCACTATGGCTTGTGAGAAGCCAGCAGACTGTGGATGACACTTCATGGATGAAAGCTATGATTCCGCATCATTCGATTGCTATCTTAACAAGTGAACGTGCACAAATAACTGACCCTAGAGTTCGAGAGCTTGCAGATGGTATAATAGAAACGCAAAGAGAAGAAATACAGCAGATGAATCAATTGATTGAATTTTTAGAAGTACAAGAAGATGAAGAAGAACGTTCATCAAAGCCGCAAAAGTCAGCTGATTTTACGGACCAAGCTGTAATGGACTCAACAATTTTAAATAAGAATGGAATGGATTAAATGGATGGAAAGAAAAGAGATACAATTAAAATCGGCGCATTAGTCGATATTGTTTTAAAAAAAGACCAAAGATCAGGAAAGCTGACGAGAGGTCACGTCAAAAGAATATTGACGAATAGTCCGCAGCATCCTCACGGAATTAAAGTGATGCTGGAAGAACAAGATCAAGTTGGTAGAGTACAAGCTATTTTATAAAAAAACACTTGCAGGGAACCGAGAATCCATAAGATTCACCTCGGAGCCTAGCAAGTGTCTTTTTTACATTTCTGAAGTATCTTCTGTATTGCCTAGAGCGAATGTCAGTAAGAAACATCCGATTCCTAAAGCAACAGTCAAAAGATAATACCAGATAGATCTACCAGATTGTAAATCTGGAATCGCGCTTGTATTTGTCAGAATTGCAATCGGAGAAGCAACGACTAATCCTAAAATACTCGCATACGTATATGTTGGCTTCGTTTTGAAAAAGTAATCAATCGCTTTACTAATCAAAATAATACCAATCAACATACCTAATGCATAAGCACCTAAAAGAGTCCCAAATGGTAGCAACGTGCTCATATCAAATGAAGAAAGAGCTCCGGTAAACTGATTGATCGTGTAAATTACAGCATAATAGTAACCAAGAATCAACATCAGTAAAGAACCACTCACACCAGGAATAACCATTGCAGCTGCTGAAACAACTCCTACAAAGAAGAGCGCTAGTAAATGACCGAAAGTCAGCGAAACCGTTTGTCCAGTTGCGCCACCAGTTTCAGCAAAGGCCATCCATCCGACGATTCCGAAAAAGATTAAAAAGAAAAGTAGATGCAACAGATTCATTGATTGTTTTTCCTGAACCATACTTTTCTGGAAAGATCTCCATAGAATGGGTAAGCCACCTAAAATCAGCCCAATAAAAGCGACTGCTGTAGCAAGCGTATATCTCACGAGTAACATCTCAATAAAATAAGAAAAACCAGCAATTCCAAGAATAGCCCCAATAATTAGTGGCCCAATGATGCGCGCACTTTTTTTGAATTCACTTTTCAAATGTGTTACTGCATGTATAACATCATCATATATCCCAAAAGAAACAGCCATTGTCCCACCCGAAACACCTGGTATCACATTTGTGATTCCAATAATCATACCTTTAATTATCATCCATATGTATTGCATAAAAATCTCCTTTTTTGTTTAAATACAGTGTTCAAATATCCTAATACATTCTAGCATATTTTACTGGTTAAAGTTCAAAGAAAAGATAAACAAATAAAAAAGTTTCATGGCCGTCTAGGCGCATGAAACCCTTCTTATCAAGAATGTTCATCTAAATATTTTTTAACTTCTGATATAAATCCACTATCACAATGAACGAGTAGTTCGTCACCAGCCCAGATTGTTGTGTCCTGACGAGGTATAAACTCATTGTTATGTCTCTTGACTTTAACCAGTTGAGAACCAAAAGGTAATGAGATATTCCTTAAGGTGATTCCGTCTAAAGGGCTATCAGGTTCGACACTACACTCTACAGAAGCAAGTTCGCCATTGAAAACGGTCGGAATTCGATGAACTTTTCGTTCCAGCAATTTTTCATAGATAGATTCTGAGCCAATAAAATCTGCAAAAATATACGCGCTTAGGCAGACAACAGCTAGTGGCATCAATTGAGCTTCGGTTCCAGTCATTTCGGTGATGAGCATAACTGAAGTTAAAGGAGCTTTCGTAACAGCCGTTAAGAATCCGCCCATTGCATAGACAATAAAACTGCGGATAAAGGCATCTTCAATACCTGTAATGAAAAGAGCCGTATTACCATAAATCCCACCCAAAATCGCACCAAGACATAATACAGGAATAAAAATCCCTCCCGGGAGGCCAGAACCATAAGAGATATGAGAAAAAATAAATCTAAAAACAAAGATGCTTATAAAGAATAGAGTAGGAAAACGAGCAGAATTGATCATAGCGATAATACTCGTTCCACCTCCAAGCATCTGAGGGAAATATAAGCCAATAGGAATGACGATTAGAAAAGGTAGAAATCCATATAGGTATGCGGGTATAGGAAGCCTTTTGTAAAGAGAAGGCATAAAGAGTAATACTTCTTGGTAGAATCTTCCGACAATCGCAAGAAAGACTCCTAGTACAATTAGATGCAGGTAATGTTCTAAAGGGAATAAAATCAGTTCGCCTAAATGGAGTGCCGGCTCAATTCCAAATATTCTATAGGCAACAAAGTTCGCTGCAATAGAAGAAGAGAATGCGGAAAGTAAAAGTATACCGGAAAATTTATGATGGACTTCTTCCAGTATAAAAGTAATGCCAGAAATAGGTGCATTGAATGCAGCAGAAAGACCAGCACTTGCTCCAGCTGATATCAAAATATTTTTCTGCGAGCGATTACCTTTCAAGAGTGCATGAACACCTTGACCTACAGCACCACCTAATTGGATAGACGGACCTTCACGACCCAATGCCAGACCAGAACCGATTGCCAGAGAACCACCAATAAATTTTCGCCAGAGGATCGAGAACCAGTTCAATTTCAACACCCCTTGTAATTGACCCTCAATATCCTGGATACCAGATCCTTTAATATTTGGTTCGTCTCGAACAAGGATGGCGATAATAAAAGCAGCAGTAAGTGACGCGAAAATCCATCCGATGATCCAGCGAGGATGGACTCTTAAGTAATCATAAAATTCAATAATATGGTCAAGCATAAACTCAACAGTGTATCTGAACAAACTGACAACAATACCGACAATTACGCCTACAAGTATACCTTTTGCAACATAAGCAATTTTAGTCCAGTCGAACATACGTCTTTGCTTCATGATTTCCTCCGTTAAACCATATTCATTAGTCCATAATAAAAAACATAGCGAAACTTGGTCGTAATATCAAGTGATATCACAGTTTTGAATGATTAATGACTGAATAGGATAATTAATTGTTGAGTTCATCTAATTTTTACGGTTTTTTGAAAATATGGTATGATAAATGATATAGAGACTTACTGATATAAAATAGAATAAGATATAGAATTGAGGTGACTGGCCATTGGTATTCATGGGTTTGGAGTTAACAATCTTAATATTTGATTCTTATTCCTTAAAAGATAAGAGGAGTGTAGTCAAAAGTATCCTTAAAAAGTTGTCCAATCAATATAATGTTAGCGTGGCCGAAATAGATGAATTAGATACGTTAAACAAAGCAAAAATTGGTTTAGGAATTGTCGGAAATAACCGAGTATTATGTGAGAATATTTTAAACCAGACCATTCGGTTTATCGAAGCCAACTACGAAGTGAATATTACAGAAATAGAGCGACTAGATTATTAAGTAAGCCAGTAAAAGATTAAATAAAGAAATACAAAGGATGGAAAAGTATTGGGTACAAAAGTGAAATTTCCGGTAATAAAAAAAGAAATCTGTACAACATTAAAAGAAAATCTTGGACATTATACTAAGACCCAATTGATTCAAATAGCAGATCAAGTGAAAATAGAAATCAAAAAGAGCTGGAAAAAAGACCAAGTTGTATCTTTACTTTCTGAAACGATTCTTACACAGTTTAGACAATTTTACAAACCAGTTGTAGTAGATATTTTGAATCAATTTGGTGATCAAGTAGAACAGGCATTGGGTTTTCAGAATGTAGAGCAAATCGAAGTTCTTGCACCGCTGATCAATAAAGGATTTTTCTTTGTCTATCAGCAAGAAGATATGCTCGTACTCGTAATTCCAGATGAAATCTGGATGGCCTTATGGCATGACGAAGACGTAGAAGAAGTGAGTTTTGAAATTGACAGTAGTTTACTGGTCGAAGCACAAGCAGAAAAAGAAGAATCATCAGATTATAGAATCTTGAAAAAATGGAAAGAAAATGCGATGCGTATATACGGTCATGCATCCTCTGCTTATTTCTCTACTATCTGGAACAAGTATTACGATGAACAGTTAACTTCTGAACAAATTGATGATATATTAAATCGTTAAACAAATATCCAAAAGGAAGGTGTGAGATAGATGATAAAAGTTATAATTGATTCTGGGATTGACCAGAATGCATTTATGAAGCAAGAATATGCATACGAATTTTTGCCCCTCAGTGTCATCATTGAAGATAAAGATTATTTAGATCAAAAAGAGATTTCGTTGGAAAGAGTACACGAATATATGAGTAAAGGAATTTTACCTAAAACTTCTCAAATCACGCCTCAATCTTTATTGGATCTGCTAGATGAAGCTCGAAAAAATCGAGAGGATGTTTTGTACTTATGTATTTATAGTCAGTTCTCAGGAACCTTTCAAGTTGCTCATTCACTCATTAATGAATACAAAGTGAATCATCCTGAGATGAATGTCGAACTAATAGATTCTTTAGGAGGATCAGGCGGAGGCGCTTTGTTAGCTTTTCAAGCCTTGGAAATGGTCAAAAGTGGTATGCAGTTCGAAAATGTTGTAGATCAAACGCGTAAAAATACTAAGCATGTAAAGTATCACTTTACCTTGAATGACTTGAATTGGCTGGTAAAAGGCGGCCGTCTATCTAAAGTTGCAGGTGTAGCAGGAACAGCTTTGAATATAAAACCATATTTAACAGTGGATCATACGGGAATCATTGTCAAAAAATTGGTGCGCGGTAAAGAAAGAATCTATAAGCGAATTATTGATGATGTAAAAGAAGGTGTCGGGACATTTGATGATCAATTAGTGACAATCAGTCATGTAAATGATATCGAAGCGGCTCAAAAGCTAGAAAATATGGTTAAAACAGCTTTACCGAACGTCACTACACAAATTTTAGATATTGGTGCTGTGCTGGCAGCACACTTAGGTATTGGTGGAGTTGGCGTATTCTACTTTGATGAAAAACCAGAACACTACCAATATATCAATCAAACATAAGGCTTTAATCAGAGTCGGTCAGCTGAAAAACTAAAGCTGATCGGCTTTTCAATATACATTTGAAATGCATATTGTTTGTCAGAAAATCAATCCCTATATATACTTGGTATTAGTAATCAAATAAAAAGTAAAGGGGATACAATTATGAACAACATGACGAATACCGTTCAAGATGGTTTCAACACATTTTTGAACTTTTTACCACAGTTGCTACTAGGTATAGTACTTATTCTTGCTGCTTGGATTGTAGCGACGCTTGTAAGCAAAGCAATTTCTAAAGGGTTAAAAGCAATCGGAATCCAGAAACACTTCCAGAAATGGGGTGCGACAAATACAGAAGAGCAATCACATACTTTGATTGATACGATCAGTAAAATTGCCTATTATCTTGTATGGGTATTATTCTTGCCAGGTATCTTCTCAACTTTCGGTTTAGAAACAATTGGTCAGCCAATCATGAATATGATTGACACGGTACTAAGCTTCATTCCGAATATCATTGCCGCAGCTATTGTGTTGATTTTAGGCGTATTTGCAGCTCGATTTGTTAAGAATCTTGTCTATAATCTAGGACTTGCAGCAAATATTGACAAACACCTTTCTAAGTTGACTGGAAACAATACAGATGAAACAGAAATCGAGAAAAACAAAGGTACACTAGCAACAGTTCTAGGTAACATTGTTTTCTTCTTGATTTTAATTCCAATTATCTTAGTTGCCCTAGAAGTATTGAACATTAATACAATTGCTGAACCGATTAGCGCAGTATTAAATACAATTCTAGCGTCTATTCCAAACATTCTTGTGGCAATTGTCTTAATGATCGTTGGATTTGCTCTAGCGAAATTTGCTGGAATGATTTTGACAGATTTATTGAAAAGTACTGGAATCAATAAATACTCAACTTATCTAAAAAAATCTAGTAACGTGAATATTGATCTTGCAAAAATCATTGGACAAACAGTTGCTGTACTCATTGGATTATTCTTCTTAGTAGAAGCACTGAATGCCTTGAACCTTGTGATGTTAAATGCGATTTTAAGTGTAGTTATCGGATATGTACCAAATGTACTGTTCGCTGCGATTATTATTGGTCTTGGTTTTATTGGTGGACAATTACTTTCATCAGGAATCAAGAGTGCAACTGGAAGCTTACTAGCTGGCCTATTAACTAAATACATTTTGATTGTATTCTCAATCTTTATGGCTTTAGACCAACTGAACTTTGCTTCGGATATTGTACAAGCGGCATTCATCTTTATCATTGGTGGATTAGCTGTAGCTTTTGCTTTATCATTTGGTCTTGGAGGACGCGAGTTTGCGAAGAAACAACTTGCCCGCTTAGACAGCAAAATTGATGAAGAAACAAATAAATCAAGTAATGAAAATACTAATAATCCAACAGATTCACTATAAAAGTAAAATGAAAAGGCTGATCACATATCAATGTGATCAGCCTTTTTCTGTCTAATGATTCGATTACCAGTTCAACATTCCAAATACTAAAATGACTAGAATAGCAATGGGGGCAACATACTTAGCAAAGAACAAGATTGCTGGAGCAATTGCAGTCCCTTTTAAATCTGTCTGTTCTAGTAATTCATCTGATTTCCAAGACCACGTTCCATAAAGTGCAATGATCAAGCCACCAAGTGGTAATAAAAGGTTACCAGAGAATTTATCCATGAAATCAAGGAAAGAATCTCCGAATACTTCGATAGATACAGCTCCTTGACTTAATGAAGAAGGAACACCTACCAAGAAAATCACAAATCCGATACCCAAGGTAGCAATCTTACGAGAAACACCAAGTCTACGGATCAGATAAGCAACTACAACTTCTAAAAGTGAAATAGCTGAAGATAAAGCAGCTAATGCCAATAATACGAAGAAAGCAACACCTATAATCGCCCCAATACCACTAATGTTTTGGAAAATAGTCGGTAAAACAACGAATACTAAACCAGCGCCCTGAGTAGGGTCTAAGTCGAAAGCGAATAGTGCTGGGAATACAACCAGACCAGCGATAATTGCGAATAAAGTATCGAGTACGATAATATAAGCAGCTGAAGAAGTGAGTTTCTCTTTAGGGCTTAAATAACTACCATAAGTCAACATGATTCCCATACCAAGACTCAATGTGAAGAAGGCTTGACCAACAGCTGCAAAATAAACACTTGGATCTCCAAAAGCAGACCAGTCCGGATGGAACATGAACGTCAACGCCTCACTAGCGCCGCCGAGCGTCAAGCTGTATCCTGCTAGTAGAATTAAAAGAATACTCAAAATTGGCATCATCCATTTTGAGGAAGTCTCGATACCTTTTTGGACACCTAACATAACGATTGCAACTGTGACACCCATAAATAAGAACTGCCATCCAATCGGTTCGATAGGTGAACCGACAAATGCTTCGAAATACCCTCCAGTATCTCCTGCAACGCCACCAGTAAGGTAAGAGAAAATATACTTAAAGGACCACCCGCCGATAACCCCGTAGAAAGAAAGAATGACGAAAGCCGCAAGCACGCCCATTCCTCCAGCAACCACCCAGAAAGACTTAGGTGCTAATTTCTTGAAAGCATCAATGGCATCTGTTTGAGCACGCCGACCAATGGCAAATTCAATCAGCATAACAGGGAAACCAATAATCAATACACTGAGTAGATAGATAATTAAGAAAGTAGAACCTCCACCTGCACCCATTGCATAGGAGAATCTCCAAATATTTCCCAACCCAACAGCCGAACCCATCGCTGCTAAAATGAATCCCCAACGGGATCCCCATTGTTCACGTTCTTTTTTCATAGTTAGTCTCCTTTAAAAATGATATAAATCAGTTACCAACTGGCAATAAAGTCTTCATAGAATATTTATTATAAAATAATGGCAATAAGATAAACTGATTTCTCATTAGTCTACGTTATAAAATGAGAGAAATCAATACAATTATCTAATAAGTGTAATAACCATTTATAATTGAATGATGAAAACGTTTTATAGGTACTATTCTTCTTAAGGTAATTAATATACTTAAGTAAATGAACTTTAATAGCATTTCACTTAAGAAAAGTAACTGTAAAAGTTTTCTATATGGATTAAATTACTGTAATTAATTGCAATGGTTTATCTATTGACTGTCATTAAATCTGGATTTCTCATTTTTTATTAATGTTTATTAACCGCCGATTGTAAAATTAAGCTAGACAACTAAAAAAGCCATTCGTGGTACACTCAAAATGTATTTCCGACCAAAGAAAACATAGGAGTGATCACGAATGACCTACACCCATCTTACCACGGAAGAACTTGTAATGATAGAAGCCTATTTCCACCAAAATATATCTGTCTTGAAAATCTCGACTTACCTCCATCGGTCGCGTCAAACGATTCATAATGTCATTACTTTCCTAAGAAAAGGATATTCTGCGCTTGATTATTTCAAACAGTACAAAGAAAATAAACAGCGGTGTGGGAGAAGCTCTATTTGTTTACCGCAAGACCAGAAATCTTACATTCAAAAGATGGTCGCTCAAGGATGGACACCTGATGTCATTATAGGGCGTGCGGAGAAGCCCATCTCTTGCTCCGTACGTACTTTATATCGACAGTTCAAACAAGGGCTTTTTGATCAAACAATACTTCCAATGAAAGGAAAGCGCAAACCAAATGATCATAAGGAAAAACGCGGTAAGCAAGCTTTCAAAAGAAACATTTCTGAACGACTAAATGATTATCCTCATTTCACAGAAGAATTTGGTCACCTAGAAGGTGACACAATCGTTGGGGTTCATCATAAAAGCGCTGTGATTACATTAGTCGAACGATTATCAAAAGTCATTATTGCTTTGAAGCCCGACGGGCGTAAGGCACGTGATATCGAAGGTGCTGTAAATAACTGGTTCCAGACTATTCCAAGGAATCTTTTCAAATCTATCACGTTTGATTGTGGAAAAGAATTTTCTAACTGGAAATCCATTAGTAATCAACACGATATAGCAATATACTTTGCGGATCCAGGTACTCCGTCTCAACGAGCTTTAAATGAACATTCTAACGGTCTACTCCGAAAAGATGGTCTCCCTAAAGAAATGGACTTCAATCAAGTAGATCAATCATTTGTTTCAAAAGTCGCTTCAAATAGAAACCATATTCCCAGAAAATCTTTGAACTACCATACACCACTAGAAGTATTTTTGAGATACATTGATGGACAAGTACTGTCTAACTTAATTTGACAAATGGAAAACTTATAAATTAGTCAGAAATTTGACGAATGCTATTTTAGGTAGTTGAGTTCTTAATTTTGACACAGACAGATGAAAAAGGTTGCGGTATAATCGGTTAATATTAAAACTATTGCTCTTGAAATTCGGAAATATTAAACAGTTACTAGAAGATGACTATTATCATGGAGGAAGGCAATCTCAATATGCAAAACCAACAGAGAAAATTTATTTATGTACTGGAATCTGTGTCAGAATTACGAGAACTCTGTATTGAAGATTTTGAAGTTCTTGAGAATGCAGATGGAGAGATTGATGTTCCGCTAGACTCAGTGCTTAAGAAACACCATATGAAAATGGAAGACTTGTTTGAAATGAAAGTAGATAGAGTTTCATTGATTGAAAAAGCTTGTTCAGATCGTAAATTGATTAGAAGTATTTCTTTTGAATTTCTTAGATTGAATAAATAGCACTTTTAAAACTCGATCTAAATAAATTTAGACCATACCTATTTATACGCAGAGGGGTTTGGTCTTTTTATTTTAGAAAAAACGCATTCAGCCTAGTTAAGGAGAATCTTGTTACGAATTCTGAACCGATAGCTACTAACTTTTATGGTATAATAAGAGCAACGTCAGAGCTGAAAAGTATTCAGTAAGCTGTCGAAAGACGTTTCGCTTCATTTACAAAATGATAAGACGAAACGAAGATAGCGTAGGAGGAAAAGATAGATGGAATGGTTGTTAATTTTAATTGTACTGGTTTTTGGTCTGGTAATTTATCTTTATATACAGAATTATTATTTAGAAATTGATGAGTATACAGTAACCATACCGAAGCTACATAATAATATTAAAGGAAAGAAAATCATACAGATTTCCGATACGCATCTCAAACTGAGATATAATGAAGGTTATGTGAATCATATTCTACAAAAAATAAAGGCTCAGAACCCAGATATAATCGTTATTACAGGAGATTTAGTTCAATCTGAACAGTCTGATTTAGATCAGATTCCAATTCGAAAGCTGTGCGAAGGACTAAGTGCGATTGCACCAACTTATATGGTAACTGGTAATCATGATATTCAGACAGTGAACTTCGAAGAGTTCACTCATATTTTGGATAGTTCTAACGTAAGGTTACTTTTAGATGAAGCAGAATGGGTTACTTTCAAAGAAGATGAAGGTGGAATTGTTCTTATGGGATTAGCGGAACGTCCTAAAGATGAAGAAATTCCCAAACCCATACTAAAATATATAGAATTGACTGCTGAAATGAGTAAACAACCTAAAATTTTACTTGCACATCGCCCAGAACGTTTCAAAGAATACTTAGATGATAAAACAAAAGCACCAAGCTTAACGTTATCTGGTCATACGCATGCAGGTCAAATGAGAATACCATTTATTGGAGGCGCCTTTGCTCCAGGACAAGGTTTGTTTCCAAAATTTGACTATGGTATCTTTTCAGATGAAGAAAATCAGTCTAAAAGATTGATTATCAGTAGAGGAATCGGAAATTCAACTTTTCCTTTCAGAATTAACAACCGTCCAGAAATCGTCGTAATTACTTTAAATTAAAAAGGAAGAGGGATGAATAGGATGTCAAAATTACAACTTGGTATTATTGGAACGAGCAATATTAGTGAGATATTTGTTGAAGCAGCATTGGATACTGGAGAGTATGAACTACGAGCGGTTTACTCCAGATCTCTAGATAAAGCAGAAACTTTTGGAAATCCGTATCACTCTCAAGAAGCCATGGACGATTATGATGCATTCATTCACCATCAAGAGATTGAAGTCTTATACATTGCATCCCCTAATAGCTTACACTATAAACAAACGATTGACGGATTAAAGGCGGGTAAGCATGTTATTGTTGAGAAACCAGCCTTCACAAATCCCGATCAATGGGAAGAAGCGAGCCGAATCGCTGAAGAACAAGGCGTTGTTCTAGTTGAGGCGGCAAGACATATTCATGAAGAAAACTTCAAAAAAGTCAAAGAAGAAATCCAAAAACTAGAAAGTCTTCAAGGCGCGACACTAACCTATATGAAATATTCTTCGAGATATGATTTGGTGCTTGAAGGGCAAGAACCAAATATCTTCTCATCTAAGTTCGCAGGTGGAGCCTTAATGGATTTAGGTATTTACACACTTTACGCAGCAGTAAGCTGGTTTGGTGAGCCAAAAGAAGCCCACTATTTTGCTCAGAAAATCAGAACAGGTGTAGATGGGAAGGGGACAGCAATACTCAGATATGATGATTTTGATGTGACCTTATTATTTGGAAAAATTGCTACTTCTATGTTACCAACGGAAATTTATAGTATTGAGAAGACGTTAAGAGTCAATTCAGTCGTGGGTATTGATAAACTAGAAGAAATAAGTACGAAGGATTCAAGTGTAAAAGAAATTAAAATTCATCCTGCCGCGGAAAACACATTGTTTGAAGAAGCGAGAATTTTTGCAGACGTCATTCATAGAATAGAAGAACCTGAAATAAGAGAACGCCTTAAAAACTGGACAGAACTTGGAAAAGCTGTTAACCGTACACTCTTCAAACTTAGAAAAAGTGCTGATTTATCTTTTGATGATGAAAAGTAAGTCGAGTGATTGATTAGAAGAGTTTGTGCTATAAAAATCTTTGACACTCATTTAATCGAGAAGATTTAAGGAGGGAGCAAATATGACAAAAGTATCCATCTTACTCATATGTGCGACAGGAATGAGCACAACTATGCTCGTTTCAAAAATGAAGAGAGCTGCTAAAGAACAGAACCTAGAGGTATCAATTTTGGCAGTATCTGCAAACGAAGCAGAATCGAAGTTTGGCTCTAGAGAATTGGACATCGTATTGTTAGGACCACAAGTTCGTTACATGAAATCTAAAGTGCGCAAGCAACTTCAAGGATCAGATGTAGCTGTAGAAGTCATCGACATTAAAGATTACGGTAAGATGAATGGTGAGAAAATATTATCTGATGCTTTGAGCTTGGTCAATCCATGATAAGAAAACTCTGAATAGAATAAAGCCCTTACTTACTGATGAATTAGACTTTGGTAAGTAAGGGTTATTATATAGATTTAAACTATAACTAATTGTAAAAAGAGACGATTTTAACTTTTTTCGAAAAAGATTAGAATTAAGGGTTGTATTTGATTTTAAATTTGTGTATAGTAATTTTTGACAAGAGATTTATTTAAACATACTAGTATGTCAACATTTATCTCGAATTCACATTACATAGAAAAGGAGGGGCTGTACAATGAACAATTTAATTATAGATCAAGTACAGCAAAGTCAAATGACATTATACGTTAATATATTACGACCAAAAACCTCCTTTTTCAAAGTAGAATGGTAAATGATTCTTGTAGATTAGATTGTCAGTGTGCAATCTAGTGATCTCAAGAAACACACATAGTTGCCACAGTCTATTTCTCATGATGAGGGGTAGACTGTGTTTTTTTATGCGTAATAAAACGCTTTCGCAATTATAATATTCAGAAATCAGGAGTTATAATTTTGAAGTTGGTTCACCACCGTGCGCGTAAAAAATAAGCCATTCATATTTTGAAAAAGGACGAAAGGATGAATTTATGTTTGATGTAATAAAGAAATTGAAATTTTTCTTCAAAGAAAATGCCCTGCAATATACATTATCGTTTATTGCCTTAGGGTTAGGAAATTTATGTGCCGTACTGATTCCCAATATTGTTGGGAGAATGATCGATGATATCGTAACGAATGTTATGGATATACAAAGGCTTCAGTTTTATGTGATCAGCTTTATCGCTTTGATCATACTCACTTATTTACTCGATTTTTCATGGGTATATGGACTATTCTCTGGAGCCTACAAGTTACAGAATCAAATGCGTAGCAAAATGATGCGTCATCTGTTGAGAATGAGGGCGCCTTATTTTGAAAAGTTCAGAACAGGAGATTTAATGGCAAGAGGAACTCAAGATATCCGTTCTCTGGCAGACACCGCTGGTTATGGGATGGAAGTTTTAATGACTTCTACTGTATACTTGAGTATCTTAATTACTATGATGGGTGTATCGGTAAGTTGGGCACTGACCGCAGCAACGATCTTGCCTATGCTGCCAATGATTATTGTGTTTAGAAAAAAAGGTGCTGAAATTGATGAACGATATGAAACAGCACAGAAGTCTTTTTCTAAAGTAAATGAAGATGTTCTGGAAATGGTAGATGGCACAAGAGTCATTAGAGCTTATGTTAAAGAAGAAGATTTTATCCAAAAATTCAGAAAACAGACAGAAGATTTATATAATAAGAATAATCGTGTTGCAAAAACCGGTGCCGTATTCGGTCCAACGGTTAAATTTTTTGAAGCACTCAGTGTTGTCATTGCGCTAAGTTACGGTGCATATTTAGTCGCTTCAGGTGTCTTAACACTTGGAAATATGATTGCTTTCCAGTTATACCTTGGAATGACGATTTGGCCATTGATTGCTGTATCGGAATTGATTTTGATTCTTAGACAAGGGAGTGCTTCCATGCGCCGTGTCGAAGAAATCTTGGATGCGACAGATGGACTCGACCTAAGAGGAGAAGAAACAATCTCTGAAGTAGAAGATATCAAGTTCAATCAATTTGACTTCCGTTACACTTCAAGTGAGTCCATTAATTTGGAGAAGTTGGACTTGGACTTAACTAAAGGGAAGATGTTAGGGATTGTTGGTAAGACAGGGTCTGGTAAAACGACGCTGATTCGACAATTGTTGAATCAATATCCTGCAGGAACTGGATCATTTGAAATGGGTAAACATGCCTATGCGCATTATCAAGATCCTGAACTGAGAAGAATGATTGGATACGTTCCGCAAGACCACGTACTGTTCAGTCGAAGTGTAAGAGAAAATATCGCCTTTGGTAAAAAAGAGGCAAACGATGAAGAAATCATGAAAAGTATCCGAGATGCTTCGTTTGAAGAAGATTTAAACAAAATGGAACATGGGTTAGATACAATGATCGGTGAAAAAGGGATGTCGATTTCTGGTGGGCAGAAACAAAGAATTTCTATCGCACGTGCCTTGATCAAAGATCCGCAAATTTTAATCTTAGATGATTCACTTTCAGCAGTCGATGCAAAGACAGAGCAGAATATCATCTCAAATATACAACAAGTAAGAGCAAACAAAACGACAATTATTACGACGCATAGACTTTCAGCAGTCAAACAAGCGGATGAAATCATTGTGATGGATAATGGTCGTATCGCAGAACGTGGTACACACGAAGAGTTGATTCAGCAAAAAGGCTGGTATTACGAACAGTTCTTACGCCAGGAAGTCAAATCTAAAGAAGCAATAAATGAGGAAGGAGAGGTGAAATAATGAAGACAGTCAAAAGACTCCTCTCATATGTGAAGTATTTTAAATGGCAATTTGGTATCGGAATTTCGTTACTATTATTTTCAACCGTTACGGATTTAGGTGCGCCAATCATTGCACAAAGAATTATCGATAATGTGATTACACCAGCAGCAGAAACAGGAGAAGCTTTTGGAGACACACTGCTGCAATTGATTTTGATCTATGCAGCATTAATGCTTTCAACAGCCGCTTTCCGTTATTTTAGTCAAATTATTCGGATGAAAGCTGCAAACGGGTCAGTAAAAATGATCCGAGATCAAGTTTACGAAAAGGTACAAAAGTTACCTGTTCAGTATTTCGATAATTTACCGGCAGGAAAAGTTGTGGCAAGAATCACGAATGATACAGAATCATTGCGTCAGCAATTCTACGTAACGGCAATTGGTCAAGTCTTGATGAATGTTATGTACGTTATTGGAACGTTTATTGCAATTACCTTGTTTAACAGAATACTCGGTTTGATTTTATTAGTCTTGATTCCTATCATGTATTTCTGGGCTAAGTTTTATAGTAAATTTGCGGGGGAATTTAACCGTAGAGAACGTGACTTGAATTCGGAAGTCAATGCGAAATTCAACGAATCCATTCAAGGTATGTCGATCATTCAAGCTTTTGAACAAGAAGAGAAAACGGATAAAGAATTCTCTAAAATCAATGATGAGTGGTACGACGTCATGAAGAAATACGTTATCTTAGATGCAAGTTCTCAATTTACCATTGCGGATTTTTTACGAAGAATTACTTTACTCACTTTAATGGTTTACTTTAGTACGCAATACATTAATGGAACGCTTGGAATCTCTGTTGGTATGCTGTACCTCTTCAGTGATTATATCTCTAGACTTTATGAGCCAATTAAAGGAACGATTCAACAAATGACATTTATCCAACAAGCAGTTGCTGCGGGGGAAAGAGTCTTTGAATTGATGGATAAAGAGCCAGAAGAGAACGCTACGGAAAAAATGAAGATGAGTAATGGGCGTGTCAAGTTTTCTAATGTAGGCTTTGGTTATAGTGATGAGAAAAAAGTTTTGAAAAATATTCAATTCACCGCTGAACCAGGAGAAACGGTTGCTTTAGTTGGGCATACGGGTTCTGGTAAAAGCTCGATTATGAACTTATTATTCAGATTTTATGATCCTCAAGAAGGAATGATTGAGATCGACGGACAAAACACCAAGCTTTACTCAAGACAGTCCGTTAGAGAACAAATGGGCATAGTGCTTCAAGATCCATTCTTGTTCACAGGAACCATTTTATCCAACATCACGCTAGACAATCCAGCTATCTCAAGAGAAACGGCAATGAAAGCATTACAAGATGTCGGCGGTGACGATATGCTAAGTAAGTTTGAAAAAGGATTGGATGAACCCGTTGTAGAGAAAGGGAGCACCTTAAGTTCTGGACAACGTCAGTTGATCTCCTTTGCGAGAGCGCTAGCCTTCAATCCAAAAATTCTGATTCTGGATGAAGCAACGTCTTCTATTGATACAGAAACAGAAGACATCATTCAACATGCTATGGATGTATTGAAAGAAGGTAGAACGACCTTTATTATCGCTCACCGTCTATCAACGATTCAACATGCAAATCAGATTCTTGTATTAGACCAAGGCGAAATCATCGAACAAGGAGACCACGAATCACTTCTTGAACAAGACGGATCATATGCAGAAATGTACAAAATGCAGAAAAAAGGCCAGAAAATGGTATCATAAGCATAAATGGGCTTCTAAAAAGTCTCAGTAAAATAATAAGATTCGCTAAAAATTTCAATGAGATTTTTTAGCGGATCTTATTTGTTTATGTATGCAAAAGTCGCACGCCTTTGATATCATTAAGTCACCACAACACATTGCTGTCAAAAAGTGCTCAAAGAATCAACGATTGATCAAAGGATAAGGTTTGTATGTATAAAAAAGAAGAACTATAATAAATAATATAACAATGAATGGAGGACATATGATATGAAAGCAAAAAAATATTTCATATTACTTAGTGCACTGGCTTTATTCGGGTGCAGCGGGGAAGAGTCTCAACCTGAAGAAATAGAAAACATACAAGAAGACATAGTCGTAAATGAAGCGAACGAAGAAACTGAACAAGGGAGCAATGAAGAGGGACAAGAAACAGTAGAAGAAATCGTCATGCCTGATCCTGTGCAATATGAAGTGACTACATACATTGATGAGATAGAAGAGGAAGTGACAATCACGGTAGAAGCAGGTCCTGTTTTTGTGGAGGACGACCATGCCATCCTTCCAATTGTATTAGACAGCGACAATGAGACAGCATTCAGATTTAATCGTGCTCTGCCAGAAGAAATGGTTTTTTATGATAATACGAATAATCAATTTGACATTCGACTAGTGGACCCTGTTGAACGAACAGTTTCTCATATGGGGATTTTTTCGTGGGAACATGATACCTATAATGACGATTTATTTACTCCGCTGAGTACGTTTATAAGCGAGGGAGGTAGTACGAAAGACCGAAGACTTGTTGGAGGAGAGGGATATGCAGTTCATTTATTTACAGTATTTGATGCACCTCAGTCAAATGACGTTCATGTATTCTTAGGCAGATTAGGTCTTGTAGAAAATGTTCCTGTTGTCACTCGTGAGGAAACAACGATTTCAACATTAGCAGAAGTTTCAGCAGAATTTGATGACGAAGAAATAGGACCAGAAGAACGAGTAGACTCAAAAGGACATTTTATTTATGGGGTCCCTACACTATTAGAAGTGGTTCAACAAACAGTATCCAGTAGTGCAGTGGCAGAAGATCCGGAGGAACACCTTGAATCTATTCAATTCCGTACGATGCCTTTGGAAGTATACAGCGAAAGTCTCGAGTCTTCAGTTAGTCGAGTAGATGAGATTGAACATTCAACTATAATTTTATCTAGTGATGTGCTCTTTGACTTCGATGACTCGACTTTAACTGAAGAAGCAGATACAGAATTAGAAGCAGCCATAGCCGAGTTGGAGGGTGTAGATGGTGGAGAACTTCAGATTGTGGGGCATACGGATAACGAACACACAGAAGAATACAATCAAGAGTTATCAGAAGATAGAGCAGAAGCTGTTCACAATCGATTAAATGAATTGATGAGCTTAGAATTATTTGATGAAGTGACTACTCGAGGAGATTCTTTCAGAGAACCGATTGCCGATAATGATAATGCTGAAGGTCGTGCGCGAAATAGACGAGTAGAACTGCATTTCACACCACCGACAGAACCGATTGTTGTAGAATCAGAGACTGAAATACCAGAAACTGAAGGAGTAGAAGTAACCTATCCAGAACACGCAGATACACAGTATGGATCAGTGGAAATTGAATCGGTCAAACGAGTGGATGATCTCTTTGTGGGGAGAATAAAAGTAAACAGAAAAGATGGAATGATAGACAGGGAAGCACTCCAACAAAGAATGGACGGCGAGGTCTATGGTGCAAGAGGAATGACTCAGGGAGATCATGGATATGAAACGAGAAGAGTGGATGGCGTAACCTTATTACATAATGGACGCCGTTACTATCCGATTGATTATTACGTTGAAACGTTAGAAGGAACAGAAGGAGAATCTTTTGAAGAACGACAGGAAGGAAGAGAAGAAGAAAGAGAATATATCCTTCCGCTTTCTGATCGTTTTCTTGCTGATTCGGGAGAGTACTTTTATGCAACGGTAGTTTGGCCAGCTCTCGCTACAGATTCTGTAATCATTGATTTAGAATTTCCAGAAATGAGCGGGGATGAAGAAAGAAGAGCAGACCAAGTCGAACGCTTAGCACCCTGGCGAATTCTCGATGTGCCAGTTGAAGGCAATGATTATGCTGGAAGTGTAGATACAGCAGAAGATTCTGAAGAAGATGAAGTTGACGAAGAGAATGATGAATAATATATAAAATAAAATTCTATCTCAATTAACTGGTTCTATAATAAATGAGGCTGGGACAAAAGTCCCTTAAAATATTCAAATACAAATAAACCCTGTAAGAATTGTGCTTTTTTACAATCCTTATAGGGTTTATTCTTGTTTATAATCTCT
>NZ_JBHSUL010000004.1:0-5287 GCF_042660675.1 Marinilactibacillus sp. GCM10026970 | reverse complement strand
ATACGCCTTTACGATCTTATGTTTAAATTCAAAACTATATTTTGCCATTAAAAAAGACCCCCAGAAGTTAGATTTTAGGTCTAACTTCTGGGGGTCGGCGCAATTCCATAGCTTTTTTGTCGTCTATAATGATGTCAAAAAGTTTCCCGGAACAACCTGTATTGTTCTATGCTCAACGTCTACACTCTTCACTTTAAGCAGCGCTGTATAATTATCAATAGAGCGTACCCCTTGATAAATATTTTCTGCGATTACAGTAGCCCCTACTAGTTCTGCATCAAATTCTTCAATCAAGCTCTTCATACCATTGACTGTTCCTCCACCTTTAAGGAAATCATCTACAATCAAGACTCTAGATCCCCTCTTAAGGCTACGACGAGAAAGTTCCATCTTCTCCACTCTCTGTGAAGATGATCCTGATACATAATTGATACTTACAGTGGATCCTTCTGTTACTTTTGAATCTCTACGGACAATCACAAAAGGTACATTTAGATAAGTCGCAACAGCTTGTGCAATCGGCACACCTTTAGTTGCAACTGTCATCACTGCATCGATTTTCTTATCCATATAAAAAGACGCAATTACTCGCCCAATCTTTCTTAACCAGTCTGGCTGACCAAGCATATCCGATAAGTAAACATATCCACCCGGCAATAATCGTTCTGAATGATTTAGTTCTGCAGATAGTTCTTCGATGAAAGCTTCAATATCTTCTCTTTTCATTTTTGGTATGTATCTTGCACCACCAGCGGCTCCTGGAACCGTTTCTAGAATACCGATACCTCTTTCTAAAAAGGTCTTTTTAACAATCGTCAAATCTTCACTTATACTAGATTTTGCAGACTCATATCTTTTTGAGAAAAACGTAAGCGATACTAACGTATGCGGATGCTCCAGCAAGTAATTGGTGATATCGATCAGTCTTTCACTTCTTTTTATCTTCAAACACGTACACCTCTTTTATTTAACGTACATTCGATTTCTACATTATCTATTCTACATCTTATCGTGTTAAAAACCTAGTTAATTCTTTGACATTTTTAGTAATTGTTCGGAAATTTAAAAAACAGTGCGCTTCACTACTGATTGAATCAATAGATAAAGCGCGCTGTTCTATTCAATTTATTTTGTTTCGATTTCGATTAGTAGATCATTCGTCTCGATTTGATCTCCCTCAGCCACATACAAGTGTTCTATCGTACCTGAAATGCCTGATCGAATGGTTGTTTCCATTTTCATAGATTCTGTAATGATCACAGGCTCTCCTTTTTCGACTTTATCCCCACGACTAACCAGTATCTGTAATACAGATCCAGGCATCGTTGCGCCAATATGACCTTTATCTGATAGTTCTGCTTTTTTGCGTACTGCTTTTGTATTGGTAATACTCTTATCTTTGATTTCTACTTGTCTACCTTGACCATTCAATTCGAAATACAAGACTCTATTTCCTTCAGAATCCGGATCACCAATCTGGTTTAGCTTGATAATCAGTGTTTTACCTTTTTGAATACTGATTTCAATTTGTTCTCCGGTTCTCATACCATAGAAGAAGGAAGCCGTATCAAATTTCGTGATATCCCCATAAGTGTTCTGGAAAAAGATAAAATCTTTGAATACTTGTGGATACATCGCATAGCTCAACATTTCTTCGATACTTGGTTCTCTTTCGAGGAAAGCAGCCATTTCTTCTTTTAGTGCGTTGAAATCTAATGGTTCTCTATGATCCCCTGGACGTCCTTCAATGGGTTCTTGACCATTCAAAATGATTTTCTGCAGTTCTTCAGGGAAACCACCTTCTGGTCTACCCAATTCTCCTTTAAAGAAGCTTACGACGGATTGTGGGAAGTTCAGACTGTTACCTTTGTTGAAAATATCTTCTTCAGATAAATCATTTTGAACCATGAATAGTGCCATATCTCCAACAACCTTTGAAGAAGGCGTCACTTTGACAATATCACCAAACATATCGTTGACTACAGCATACATAGCCTTTAAATCGTCCCATCTATCTTCTAAACCAACACCTTTTGCTTGTTGCTTCAAGTTTGTATATTGACCACCAGGCATTTGGTGCTTGTAAACTTCCGTTGAAGCTGCTGGCATTTTTTCTTCAAATACAGCATAAGATTTCCGGACATCTTCAAAGTATCTATTAATGTATTCAACATTTTGGATATTGATTTCAGGTGCACGCTTTGTGTTTTCTAAGGCGTAATACAAACTCCCCATACTTGGTTGGCTTGTTTTTCCACTTAAAGCACTTTGAGCAACATCCACAATATCAACCCCAGCTCGGATAGCCGCACCATAGGTATAGACGCCATTTCCGCTCGTATCATGCATGTGCAAGTGGATCGGTACATCAACCGTTTCTTTAAGTTCCGAAATTAGACGATATGCAGCATGAGGTTTAAGTAGCCCCGCCATATCTTTGATTGCAATAATGTGGGCGCCGACTTGCTCAAGTTCTGTTGCCATCTTCTTATAATAATCCATTGTGTATTTTGTCTGGGATGGATCATTTAAATCCCCTGTGTAGCAAATCGTTGCTTCAGCAATCTTGTGATTATCACGGACATATTGAATACTTTTTTCCATCTGTGGAATCCAGTTCAAACTGTCAAAAATTCGGAATACATCGATCCCATTCTGTGCAGACACCTGAATAAACTTCTCCAAAACGTTATCTGGATAGTTTTCGTAACCTACACCATTTGATCCTCTAAATAACATTTGGAATAAAGTATTTGGCATTTTCTTTCTAAGTTTACTTAATCTTTCCCATGGATCTTCATTCAAGAATCGGTAAGCAACATCAAATGTCGCCCCGCCCCACATTTCAAGAGAGAATAATTCAGGAATCCCTTGTTCCATCTTATCAGCAATCTGCAACATATCTTTTGTTCTCATTCGAGTTGCCAAAAGACTCTGGTGCGCATCTCTAAAAGTAGTATCTGTCAGTAATACAGCATCCTTCTCATGAATCCATTTAGTAACAGCTTCAGGACCTTGCTGATCAAGCAAGGTTTTAGGTCTGATAATATCTTTTTCTGGAAGAATCAATTTTCCTGGCATTCTTGACGGTTTCAATGGTTCTTTATCTACCTTACCAATACCTGGAAATCCATTAACGGTAACATTCCCGATATATTGTAAAGTTTTATTTCCTCTATCTTGTGTTTTAGGGAAAATATACAGTTCTGGTGTTTGATCAATAAAGGTTGTCGAAGCATTACCAGATATAAAATCTGGATGTTTGACTACGTTAGCTAAGAAAGGAATATTCGTCTTGACCCCTCTAATACGGAATTCTTTCAAGACTCTTCCCATTTTCTGAACAGCACCGGCAAAATCCGTCGCATGAACAGAAGCTTTAACAAGTAAAGAATCAAAGAACGGTGTGATCACTGAACCTTGGAAGCCGTTCCCTGAATCTAAACGTACTCCAAAGCCACCCGGAGAGCGGTATGTGTTGATTTTTCCTGTGTCAGGATAAAACTGGTTCAAAGGATCTTCTGTAGTAATACGGCATTGAATCGCCGCGCCAATGAGCTTTATATCTTCTTGATGCGGTATCCCTACTTCTTTATGAAGATCTTTACCTTGGGCAATTAAAATTTGTGATTGGACTATATCTATCCCTGTAATCATTTCTGATATTGTATGCTCTACTTGGACTCTTGGGTTGACTTCAATAAAGAAGAAATTTTCCCCTTCAAGTAGAAACTCAACGGTCCCTGCATTAACATACTCAACATGTTTCATCAATTTAACAGCAGTCTGGCAAAGTTCTTCTCTGACTTCATCCGACAATGTAACACACGGTGCAACTTCTACAACTTTTTGATGGCGACGCTGAACAGAGCAATCTCTTTCAAACAAATGAACAAGATTCCCATGGGTGTCTCCAAGGATCTGTACTTCAATATGTTTAGGGTTTTGGATATAACGTTCAACGTAGATATCTCCACGACCAAAAGCAGCAATTGCCTCACTTTGAGCACGCTTGAATCCATCAATCGCTTCTTCTTCGTTGAATGCCACACGCATACCACGTCCACCGCCCCCAAGAGCAGCTTTCATAATAATTGGATAGCCGTAAGTGTTTGCAAATTCCACAACTTCATCGATTGTATGGATAGCATCTTCTGTACCTGGAATTGTTGGTATTCCTGCTTCTAATGCTACTTTTTTCGCTTTTAATTTATCTCCAAATACATCTAATTGATTCGTAGTTGGACCAATGAATGTGATTCCTTCTTCTTGGCATCGCTTGGCAAAGTCCAAATTTTCTGATAAGAATCCATAACCTGGGTGAACAGCATCCGCACCAGAATCTTTAGCAATACGGATAAGGTCTTCTATGTCTAAATAAGCATCTATTGGCTTTTTACCTTTCCCAACCAAGTAAGCTTCATCTGCTTTAAAACGATGAACACTTTTTTCATCTTCTTGAGCATATACACCTACTGTATCGATTCCCAATTCAGTCAAAGCCCGAAAAATTCGAATCGCAATTTCGCCTCTATTTGCTACAAGTACCTTTTCCAATTCCTTCACCTCTTACTCATTATTTCGAAACTATAACTCATGATTATCTTACCATTTTACCAGACATTTCTATATTTGGAATCAAAAACTTTTTACTCTTCCTACTTTGAAAGTCGTTCGTTAACACAAAGCAAAAACACAAGTTTTATTGTTTGTTTAATTCGAAAAATAGTTATATGATAATTTTATCTTAAAAAAAGGAGGAAATAAAATGAAACATTTGAAAGCTATCGTCATTAAATCAATTGCGATTATTTTAATTTCGTGGATTGTTCTATCATTGATCTGGAATATCCCGCTTATGCATGCTGTAATTGGTGGCGCGATTGTTTCCTTAATGATTTATGTTATTGGAGACCTTTTAGTTTTAAGAAAAATTGGCAATATCGTTGCTACTGTTGTGGACATGGGTGGTGCCTTAGCAATTCTTTGGGGTTATCTATACCTTGCTTTAGGGGAAAGTTATTTCCTTGAAAGTTTAGTTGCTTCTGCGGGTATCGCAATCTTTGAATGGTTCTTCCACTCTTGGTTGCTTAAGAGCCATGTTGTACCCGATGAACGTTCAATGAAATAAGTATAATCAACTTGAATTTAAAAAAAGACTAGTTCGTTATCTGTGCTCAAGCTATAGTGACCCCAAAAAGTTAGACTTTTTTCAGAGCAGATATTCTGCTCTGTTTTTTTATGCTATTTTACACTCGTTTGTATGAGTTCGTCGATACTCGATTGG
>NZ_JBHSUL010000003.1:0-99099 GCF_042660675.1 Marinilactibacillus sp. GCM10026970 | reverse complement strand
ATACGCCTTTACGATCTTATGTTTAAATTCAAAACTATATTTTGCCATTAAAAAAGACCCCCAGAAGTTAGATTTTAGGTCTAACTTCTGGGGGTCGGCGCAATAAGGTTCTCAGCTTTTTTTATTAATCAAGTAGTGTATTGGATTTAACGACAACTTTATCATTTTCCATATAAACTCGAGGGATTCTTTTACCAATTCCACATAAGAGTTCATAATGAAAACTATCGGTCAATTCGGCCATAGTATAAAGTGAAGGATAATCAGCGGATGGATCTCCGAAAAAGACGATCTCATCTTCTTCTGATATAGAATCAATATCTGTTACATCGAGCATAATTTGATCCATACAAATTCTACCGACGATCGGTGCTTTTTCTCCGTTAGTCGTTAGATACCAGCGGTTAGACAATTGTCTTGGAATACCATCAGCGTAGCCTAACAAAATCGTAGCGATTGTACGCTTACTTTCAGCAGTGTAGGTACGTCCATATCCCACCGTATCTCCCTTAGAAATTGTTTTGATAAAAGCAGCGTGAGTTGTTAACTTCATAATGGGTTTCAAATCAATGGTACTTTCCATACTTTTGTCAGGATGGTATCCATAAACAGAGATACCTGTTCGGATCATGTCCAGGTGAAACTCAGGGTAGGATAAAGTCGCAGCGGTGTTGCAGCAATGTTTAAGATTAAATTTGATATCATTTTCTTCCAAAAAAGAAACGATAGCCATAAAGGTTTTAAATTGAGCTTTTGTAAAAGAAGGATCTTCCAGATTTTCAGCGTCGGCAAAGTGTGTGAAAATACCGTCAAACAGAACAAATTCTGACTTCATAGTATGCATAACTTTCAAAGCTTCTTGATTAGAACGCACACCAATACGAGACATCCCTGAATCTACTTTTAGATGAACGGTCGCGACTTTCCGAAGATTTTCAGCAGTTCTACGCACTTGTTCAGCAACAGATTCAGTGAAAACAGTCATGGTAATATCATTTACAATGGCGGTCGCAATGGTTTGTTCTTCGACAGGGCCAAACATTAAAATTGGAACCTTAACGCCAGCTTCTCTTAATTCAAGTGCTTCATCTAGTACAGCTACTGCAAGATAATCTGTACCAAGTTCTTCTAATTTTTTGCCGACTTCAACGGCTCCATGACCATACGCATCGGCTTTTACAACAGCCATAAATTTAGTTTGAGTATCCAATAGACTTTTCATTTGAGTATAGTTGTAAGCGATATGATCGAGGTTGATTTCTGCACGGGTAAAACGATAACTTCCATAATCCATTGTTCATCAACATCCTTATGATTTGGTATTGTTTATTTTAACATGAATCAAAGCAGACATCGAAGTTATAATGCGTTAGAATCGTTATTCTCACAAAGTGTTGTTACAATAACCTTAAATAAGTTAAATAGATAGGAGAGTTGAATATGAAAAAAGGATTGAAAGGCTTTTTTATTATCATGCTCAGCTTGTTCATGATGGCTTGTTCAAATCAATCAGCTCCTGAAATTGCGCCTGGAGCAGATCGGGATGTGACGGAAGAGTCAACTGAAGAAACGGATGCTACGGGTACAGATGAACAGATGGCAGCCTTAGATGTGGATCTTTATAATGGAGATTCTCAAAGAGCAGGTAATGCGATTTTTGACGAAAGTGATGGCAGTGTGATGCTTACATTGAATTTAGAAGACGTATCGGCAGCAGAATTAAGTATTCAAATTCATAGTAGAGGTGAGGCAACACCGCCAAGCTTTGAAGATGCTGGAGATGATTTCCAAGAGTTTGAATTACCAGATCTTGAAGCTTCAGAAGGCGGGGCAGTGAATCAAACCTTTGAATTAGAAGGGTTATCGCTTCTACCGGAGGCTGAAGGGACACTGGCTACAGAAGATGGATCTTCAATCATTATTTTAAACGGTTCGGGTAGTCCAATCATTGGTGGAATCATATTTCCCCCACAATAAACGAAATCGAGCTAGTTTGTCTATCCAAGGCAAACTAGTTTTTCTTTATGTAGAACCTTGTTCTTGGAAGCACTCTTCGGTATGATAAGAACAATTCTATTTAAAAGGGGATACTCAGATGACAATCAATGAAAAGCTGTTAACAGCTTACAAGGAAAAATTTGACGCAGAACCTGCCAACCATGCGGTCAAGCAGGCTATTGCAAAAGTAGGGATTGCGGATGCTTCTATCGATAATAACATGCTTAGAAGACATTCTTTTGTTTTCTCAAATGAAACAACCCGCGGTGAAATTACAAATCAGAAATCTAGTGGACGCTGCTGGATGTTTGCGGCTTTAAACACAGCTCGAGTAGATACTATGAAAAAACTAGATGTGAAAACTTTCGAATTTTCACAAAACTATACGTTGTTCTGGGATAAACTTGAAAAATCTAATTATCTATTGGAAAATATTATAGATACAGTTGATGAGCCATTAAACTCTAGACTCGTTCAACATTTATTATTTGATCCTATACAAGATGGTGGACAATGGGATATGTTTTCTGGACTTCTTGAAAAATACGGTGCTGTTCCAAAAGCTGTTATGCCCGAAACTTATCATTCTTCAAACACAAGAGAATTGAATACACTTTTAACAGCGAAATTGAGAGAATTTGCTGCTAAAATACGTGAAGCACATAAATCAGGCGCATCGATTGAAGAATTATTGGAAATAAAAGAGACATCGCTTTATTTTGTTTACAATTTACTAGTGAAAACACTTGGAGAAGTACCAGAAACGTTTACTTATGAATATAGAGACAACCAAAATGACTTCCACCGCATTAAAGACATTACACCTCAAGACTTTTTCAAAGAGTATGTTGAATGGGATTTGAACGACAGAGTTAGTCTGATCAACGCTCCTACTGAAGATAAACCTTACGGAAAAGCCTATACGGTCAAATATCTTGGGACTGTAAAAGAAGCGAAGCCAGTCACTTATATTAATGTACCGATTGATGTCCTTAAAAAAGCTGCTGTTGCAGCCATCAAAGATGGAGAACCTATTTGGTTTGGTTGCGATGTCGGCAAAATGTTAGATCGTAAAGCAGGGATTATGGATCACCATGCTTACGATTACGAGGCAACACTAGGAGAAACCGTTGAATTAACGAAAGCCCAGAGATTGGATTACGGAGAAAGTTTATTAACACATGCAATGGTATTCGTTGGAGTCGATCTAGATGAAGACGGGTCACCAATCAAGTGGAAAGTAGAAAATAGCTGGGGAGATACTTCAGGAGATAAAGGAATTTATTCAATGAGCGATCAATGGTTCGATGAATACAATTACCAAATCACTGTCAGCAAAAAATATGTAGAGGAACAATGGTTGAAAGCACTAGAAGAACCTGTTACCGAACTTGAGCCTTGGGACCCAATGGGCGCTCTCGCTATGATGCAGTAAGATTATTGAATCAACTTTATTGTTTAAATTAAAAGAGGCACGTTAAAATGTTCAAAACATTTAACGTGTCTCTTTTTTAGAAGAATGCTATATATAAATGAACGGAAGAACCAATTGCCCCACCAATTACAAAATACATAATCATTTGAATAGGAACAAACCATTTGATTTCGGTTAGGTCCGTTTTATTTTCCATGGAGACTCTTGATAGAAAAAAGTACCCGATACCAACAGTGATTCCAAGCAGCGGCAACATCATCTGAACTTGTTGCGGACGCCACAATCCAAAAGATATACCTATGACAAATCCCAATAACTGTAGTAATCTACGATTCTTTTTAGAAATCATTTCCCAACCTCCTCTATTTTAATATGCTCACAAATTGTATCACATAATGAAATAGAATAAAGGCATAGAAAAAATAAAGATATAAAGCTTGTAATTTCATACTATGTAATATATAGTATTGCGTATAAGGAGGTGTCGAGTTGGACACGCAGTTAAAAAAAGGGTTAATTGAATATTACATTTTAGCAAATTTGAATTATGGAGATTCCTACGGATACGAAATTGTAAAGACTGTTTCTTCTCATTTACCAATCACCGAGTCCACGCTATATCCTATTTTAAAAAGGTTAGAAAGTCAGGGGAAGGTAACTACCTATTCCAATGCATATAACGGGCGACTGAGAAAATACTATCAGATTCAGCCAGAAGGACTCAAAAGTATTCAGGGATTCTTAGATTCTTGGGAGAAAGTTCAAGCGATACATGAATATATTAAAAGGAGTGTAGAAGATGAATAGAATTGAATTTATTAAAACATTGAGCAGCCAGTTATCTTACATTATGAGGCCAGAAGAAGTTCGAGAATTAGTGGATTATTATGATGAAATGATCCTTGATCTTATGGAAGAAGGAATGACAGAAGAGCAAGCAGTCAGTCAACTAGACACACCTGAACAAATTATTGAGTCGGTTAAAGGTACACCTCTTGAATGGGATTTACCAGTATCTAAAAAGTTTAGTCCATATCTTGTGATTCTATTGATTTTAGGATTTCCGCTTTGGGGATCACTGGGGTTGGCAGGTGTCTTACTGGTATTTAGCTTTTATGTTGTGATTTGGTGTATTCCAGTTATGACTGGAGCCCTTGCCTTCGCAGGAATCGCGGGTGGATTGGCGAGTGCAATCTTAAGTCCACTAGCTTTAATGGATGGATTTCATATAGGATTGACGCAGCTTGGAATTGGTTTGATGCTATTTGGAGCAGGCTTATTGATTACATTAATAACAATAAGTATTAGTAAGCGGTTCGTTAGATACAGTCAGAAAACAACAAATTACTTTAAAGAAAAAGTATTTCGTCAAAGGGGTGCATTAAGTCTATGAAAATCGGGAAAACTTTTTTAACGAAACTAAGTGTTGCATTTATGGTTATTGGTTTATGTATTTCTTTTATAGGGTATGCAATAAGTGGATTTGATACTGAAAACTATATAGATAACCAAAATAGCTGGTATAGAGTCGTTCATTTCGAGTAAACGACTTGAAATCGTTGACAATAAAATAATGGTAAGGTATCCTATACACATCTTAAAAAAGATCGAGGTGTATTCTGGGCCAATGCGTAACTAATCCTATAACAAATCAATAAGACAAAAATAGGTTCTTTTAGAACTCTATTTAGCTATGTCTTTATTAGATGGAATGGGATCAGGCGATTGTGCATACAGAGGACCAGACTAAAAACAATTGAGTGTTTTTGGTCTTATAGATCTCTATCACAAATTCAAACCTCCCATTCCGAAACAGTGGAATAGGAGGTTTTTTTCATGTTTCTTAAATCCTAATGACGAAAACGAATGGATAAGAGAAAGGGCGAAATCAGCATGTCTTGGATAGAATTAAATCAAATCACATACTCGGTTAAAGATAGAACATTATTTAATATAGAAAACTTGAAAGTAGAACCAGGAGATAAAATAGGTTTAGTCGGAAAAAACGGTAGTGGGAAAACAACCTTACTAAATATTTTAAAAGGAACGCTCCAACCGGACACGGGTACGGTTAAACGCAATCAGGAAATCTCATTTATTCCGCAATTAAAAGAATCAATCGGGACAAAAAGTGGAGGGGAAATCACAGCTACTGCGATTGTTAAGAGTCTGAATGAAGCGTCCGGCGTGCTCTTTGCAGATGAACCTACGACACATCTCGATATTGAACATGTGGAGTGGTTAGAAAAACAAATCAAGGCTTATAAAGGTGCCTATATCATCATTTCGCATGATCGTGACTTTCTTGATCATACTTGTACTAAAATTTGGGAGCTCAATCACGAAAAAATCTCGGAGTATACCGGGAACTATTCAGAATATGAAGCATTGAAACAAAGTGAACTTCAACGTCAACAAGTGTCTTACGACGCCTATAAGAAAAAGGAAAAACAGTTAACAGAAGCTTTAGAAAGCAAAAAAGATAAAGCGGACCGTATAACAGATGAATCTAGCCATTTTTATTTCAGAAAAAAGGCACAGAAATTCTATAAATCTGCGAAGTCTATGGAAAAAAGAATTGAACAACTGGAAACAGTAGAGAGACCAGAAGAACAGGAAATCATCAAGATGAAGTTAACCAATGCTAGAGGATTCGTAAACAAAAAAATTATACGGGCAAACGACTTTGGATTGGCGTTTCCTCAAAAGGTTTTATTTAAACCGACAAGTTTCTTTATTAAAGGTGGAGAAAAAGTTGCCATTGTGGGAACGAATGGTAGTGGAAAGACAACGTTATTAAAAAGTATTCTATCAGAAGCAGAAGGTATTAAACGATCAGAAGCGATGAAGCTTGGTTATTTTGCTCAAAATCTTAGTGTACTCAAGGAACAGAAGACCATTTTAGAGAACGTTAAAGAAGGTTCGTTACAGACAGAAACTCTGATTCGAATCGTTTTAGCGCAATTACTATTCAAAAATGATGATGTCCATAAACCAATACACGTACTGAGTGGTGGAGAGCGCGTCAAAGTAGCGCTAGCCAAGTTGATTGTTGGAGATTACAATACCTTAATACTAGATGAACCAACAAATTTTTTAGATACGCAGGCAATTGAAGCGCTAGAAGTTTTACTGGCAGAGTACAAGGGGAGTATTTTATTCGTGTCTCATGACCGTCGGTTTATGCATAACTTAGCAGAGAGAGTGTTAATCATTGAAGACAAGACTCTTAAAGTGTTTGAAGGTAAGTATGACGACTATAGACAATCAAAAGATCAGATAGGACCAGATGCATTTGAAGAAGAAAGAATACGCCTAGAGAACGAAATCGTAACTGTCTTAAGCCAACTAAGTATCGAATCAACAACAGAACTTGAAAACCAATTTCAAGAGTTACTGAAATCAAAAAAACAGTTGATGGAACAAATCGATAAAAGTTAACGACAAAAAGCTTTTCTACTTCAAATCAAAGTGGAAAAAGCTTTTTAAGCTAGTAACGAGTTTTTTTCAATCTGCATAGTAGAGAGGATATTATCATGAAGAGTTATAATATGGTATACTTGATAAGGAAAACATTTAATATGAAGAAACACGTTCGAAAAATACTTTTAAGCAAGGGTATTTTTAAGAGAAAAAAGGCGATTTAAGTATGAACAGCAAACTGACTTTGAAAGTTCCTAAAGGTTCAATCGTAACGATAAGTGAAAAGGAGAGGGCTAGATGCACAATGAATATGAAACAGCTATGGAATTGATTGTCTGTATCACAATGCCGAATGAAGGCGATCATATTATTAAGCTAGCGAACGAAGCAGGCGTAGAAGGTGGTACGATTTTCTATGGGGAAGGAACCTCTGGGAAAGGTCTTTTAAAAGCCTTAGGACTGAATTCCATCAAACGGGAAATTGTACTGATGGTGACCTCTGAGACTAAAGCATCTCGTGCATTGAAGCATATCGCGAAAGCTAAGGTCATGAAGAAAAAAAGTAACGGAATTGGATTCAGAGTATCTTTAAGCGATGTTTTGGGGATACACGAGAATATTGAAGAAAAACTAACTGATTTTAATGAGGAGACTAAAAATATGCATCAAGCTATTTATGTAATTGTAAATAAAGGAGAAGCGGAAGATGTAATGGAGTATGCTCAAGATGCGGGGGCTCAAGGAGGGACGATCATTCAGGCAAGAGGTGCAGGTAACGCAGAATCCAGAACTGTCTTCCATATGGATATTGTTCCAGAAAAAGAAATCATCTTGATTATTGCTGAGAAATCAAAATCTCAAGAAATCATCGATACAATCAGTGAAAAGCTGCATATCGAAGAACCCAATAAAGGGATCTTATTCGTCACAGACTTAAATGAAACCATAGGACTTAATTAATTAAAACGAAAGGAGGTCTTTATTTAAGTGAATATTCTTAAAGAAAAATTCTTAGAAGTTATTCGCGCTGTTACACCCATCGTTGTTTTAGTGTTGATTATCCACTTCCTATTTGTTCCATTACCGACGAGCTCTCTGATAGGCTTTCTGTTCGGTGCAATCATCATTGTTATTGGACTTGCAATCTTTCTTATGGGGATTGATATTGCACTCGAACCTATAGGATCTCATATGGGGAAAGGTATAGCAAGGTCCAATAAAATCGTTGTAGTTATTATTGTCGGCCTGCTGCTCGGCTTCTTTATCTCATCTGCAGAGCCAAGTTTAACGGTACTAGGTAATCAGATAGGACTCGTAACAGGCGGAGATATCACCAGTTCCTTTATCGTTATTGTAGTCTCCCTCGGCATAGCTGTAATGGTGGTTGTTGGATTACTCAGAATTGTTTATAGTTTATCTATCATTCCTATACTCACAATCGCCTACGGGATAATCTTGTTACTTTCATTCTTTACCTCAACGGAGTTTCTATCGATATCCTTCGATGCTTCTGGAGCAACAACCGGTTCTATAACCGTGCCTTTTTTACTCGCCTTATCAACTGGGATTGCTTCCTTGAAAAAAAGCAGTAAAAACTCAGGAGAGGATAGTTTTGGACTAGTAGCGATTGCCTCCACGGGTGCCATCCTATCAGTTATGGTCGTTAATGTCTTTTCACCTACAGAACAATTATCCGGTTCCTTGGATATCGTAATGGGAACGGAAAATGGCTTTTTCCTTGATTTGATCAGAGAGATTTTCAATCAAGTTGGAGAAGTGATCATCGCGATATTACCTATTATCATTCTCTTCGGTCTATACCAAATATTTTGGCTTAGATTGCCTAAAAGAAAATTAAATAGAATTTTGATTGGTCTATTATATGTGTTTATTGGACTTGTATTATTTCTTTCAGGTGTGAATGCTGGATTTATGAGTGTAGGAAGCTTAATTGGATATACTTTAGCTGCTCAGGAGTCTTACGGTCTACTATTTATATTAGGTTTTTCGCTTGGCTTCTTATCAATCCTAGCAGAGCCAGCAGTAAGCGTTCTAACTAAACAAATTGGCACCGTAACTTCTGGGGCCATCAAACCAGTAGCGGTACTCTCGACCTTGTCTATTGGTGTAGGATTAGCTATCTTACTTTCTGCTATGAGACTGGTTATATTTGATTTAGAACTTTGGCATATCCTACTACCCGGATATATATTAGCCATTTCAATGAGCTATATCGTTCCGAAGAGATTTGTGGGTATGGCATTTGATGCAGGAGGCGTTGCTTCAGGTCCAATGACGGCGACCTTTATACTAGCCTTTATACAAGGAGCTGCGGAAGCTATTCCACACGCGAGTGTCTTGATTGATGGATTTGGTATGATTGCATTAGTTGCCTTAATGCCCATCCTCAGTTTACAGATCTTTGGATTGATTTATCATTTGAAAGCAAAACAAACTAAAAAAATTGTAAACTAAAAAAATCCCCTTTAAATCAACGGAAGTGTTGATTTAAAAGGGGATTTAATTTTACGCTTTTACAGTGTTGCTGGTGCCCCTGGTCCTAAAGGAAGTCCGAATACATACCAGATAACAAGTAAAACTGACCATGCAATCAAGAAAGCGATGGTATAGTAAATCATTGTTGAAATGATCGTTCCCAGGCCACTTTTCTTGTCGTATCTCTGAGCAAATACCAAGATCATAGCGAAATAACTCATCAATGGAGAAACAACGTTTGTGGAAGAATCCGCAATACGGTAAGCCATCAAAGTCATTTCAGGTGCAATATTCAAGTTGAACATCATAGGTGCAAAAATTGGCGCCATGATGGCCCATTTGGCACTTGCAGATCCCATGAAAAGATTGATAAATGCAGTGAACAAGATAAAGGCTAGAATCAGTGGTAAACCAACAAATCCGATATTTTCTAACAAGTTCGCTCCGTTACTAGCAATGATTGAACCAAGATTTGTATAAGCAAAGTAATTGATAAATTGAGCAGCAAAGAAGGCTAATACTAAGTATCCACCCATTGAGCTCATAGATTCAGACATACCTTTTACAAAATCATGAGAAGACTTGATCTTACCAATTGTGATTCCGTAAGCTAGACCAGGAAGAACAAATAGTAGGAAAATCATAAATAGCAAACCAGAAGATAAGAAGGTACTTAAAGTCATATCACCGTTTGCGTCTAGTGCTCTAAGCGCAGCGTCTTGTGGGACCATGAGAAAGGCCATAACAGCTAGAAAAGCAAGTAGCGTGATCAGAGCATAAATGAGACCTTTGTTTTCTTGTGACGATAAAGGTTCTTGTGTAGGTTTATAATCTCCATCGTAGACACCCAGTCGAGGTTCGACGAATTTGTCGGTAACGAAAGCCCCGACCCCAGTTAATACAAATGTAGAAACAAAGATAAAGTACCAGTTACCAGTTGTTTCAACTGAATAGTCAATATTAGCAGATGTTAGTGCATCGTTTGTAATTCCTGCAAGTAAAGCATCTGTTGGTCCAAAGATCAGATTGGCAGAGAAACCTGCGGATACACCGGCAAAAGCAGCAGCTAAACCAGCGATTGGATGTCGGCCAGCAGCAGCAAACATAATGGCACCTAGTGGAACAACCACTACATAACCGGCATCGGAAGCGATATTTGAAATAATACCGGCAAAGACGACCATGGCAGTCAGTAACCATGTAGGCACATTACTTAACAATTTCTTCAAAGCAGAAGAAATTAATCCAGTCCATTCTGCAACCCCAACACCAAGCATTGCTACCAGAACTGTACCTAATGGTGCAAATCCTGTGAAGTTGGAAACCGCATTGTTGAAAATATAGGCAATACCCTCTTTGTTCATTAAAGAGATTGCTTCAACAACACCAGGTTCTCCAGTTTCCGCATTGATCATTGGCGCGCTTAAGCCTAGACGAACCGAAATTTCTGAAATAAATATAATACCAACAGCAAAAATAATGAAAATGACAACGGGGTGAGGTAATTTATTTCCTACACGCTCAACCATGCCAAGCAAACCTTTATTTGTGTTCTTTTCAGAATCACTCATAAATTTAAATCCTCCTTAGTTGATTGTAAGCAATATCTAAATAAACGTAAAAGCTAAAATGATATCGTTACTCTATAGATTTTAATACAAATAGAAGAGAAAATTCAATATATTTTCATAATTAAGGTTATATTTTTAAAAATTTTACCCCAATTTTCTCATATTTAGAAAGTGCAGGCAATTGTAAGCGGATAACTTTTTAAATGATACAATGTACAGAACAATCTGTGCTAAAATCATTAACGTAGAACTAAATGAAAGTAGGAAAAATCCATGGTAGCAAAAAGATATCGTAATACAAAAGAAATTAGTTATTATATGTGCGATCGGACGCATACACTCACACTCCCTATGCTTATCAATCTGATATTAGAAGTTTCAGGAGAACAATCGGATCAGCTTGGTCTGGGAGAAAAAGTGATGGAGGAGAAGGGGTATTCGTGGATTATTTTACAATATGAATTCCATATCACTAAATTTCCAGAAAACAAAGAAAAAATAGAAATCGAAACTTACGCGACAGAATATAACAAGTTGTTTTGTTATCGAGATTTTATCGTCCGAGACGAAGCAGGAACAGAACTAATCAAAATACATTCGACATTTGCTTTGTTTGATCTTGAGAAGCGTAAAATGGCCAGACTTCCAGAAGAAATTGTGGCTCCTTACGAAGCGGAGTTCACTAAAAAAGTGAAAAGAAACCCGAAACCTACGGAATTGGATGAAGAAACGGCTCGTTCACAACCTTTCCACGTCAGATATTTTGATATTGATACCAATCAGCATGTAAACAATTCAAAATACCTGGATTGGACTTTAAACACTTTAGGTGGCGCGTTTTTAACTGAACACAAATTGGTTTATGCCAATGTGAAATATGATAAAGAAGTACATGAAAATCAGATGATTCAAAGTCTCGTCAGTATTGAAAAAACAAAGGACAAGACCATTACTGCGCACAAGATTAGAACTGAAGGCGTAGCGAACTGTAGTGCCAGTTTTGAATGGAAACTTCAATCCTAATCCTTTTTAGAAAGTAGTGAAATCAGTGGTCACCATCAAAGATATCGCTCAAAGAGCAGGGGTAGCTAAAAGCACGGTATCTAGGTATTTGAATAATGGATCCGTTAGCCAGAAGACTCGAACGAAACTAGATGAGATTGTGAAAGAGACAGGCTACACACCAAATACATTTGCAAGAAGTTTGAAAGCAAACAAAACGAATATGATTGGCGTCATCATTCCGCGTCTGAATTCTGCTTCTACTAATGAAGTGTTGAACGGTATCGATGAAAAGGCTAGAGAAAATGGATACGAGCTGATCATTACAAATGCGAATCAAGATAGAAATAGAGAATTAGGCAACATCCAAACGCTCGTTAAACAAAGAGTAGAAGGAATTATATTGCTTGCCAGAGAAATTACGGATAGCCACCAATCACTTATCCAAGAAGCCAATCTACCTTTTCTTGTACTGGGACAAAGAGCGGAATCGATTCATTCCATCGCTTATGCAGACTATGAAGCGGGACAAAAGATTGGTCGTTACGCGGTTGAATTAGGGCATAAATCGTTCTTGTTTTTTGGTGTATCAGAACAAGATAAGGCAGTAGGCTTAGAGAGAAAACAAGGATTTATGGATAGTCTTAAAGGAGAAGAGGAGACATCTGTTGAGATCATCGAAACAAGCTTCTCCAAACCAGTCGCCTATCAAGATGCCCTTAAAGTTCTTCCTAATACCAGTGCTTCCTATATTGTCTGTGCAACGGACAATATTGCAATTGCTGTACTGAAAGCAGCCATAGAATTGGATTATGCTGTTCCGGAAGACTTTTCTATCAGTGGATTTGGTGGATACGAAGAAACCGATTATGTTCAACCAAGTATTACGACAATGAGTTACCCTTATAAAGATATGGGTATCCAAGCAGTAGACTATTTAACGGAACTGATTAATGGAACGGAAATCCCTTACGAAACGTTACTGCAAAACGAATTAGTGGTTAAACATTCAACTAAAACAAGAAAGAAAGCCTAAAGAAAAGGGCTTTCTTTTTTTCGCTTGCAAAAGAAACCGGTTCCTGATATGATAGACTCAAATAAAAGGAACCGGTTCTGATTCTCTTCAAAAAACTTTTAGCATTCAGCACTTTTTTATTTATCTATTAATGGAACCGGTTGCCAAAAAGAAAAGGGGAATGAGAAATGAAATATGACGAGACGATTGATAAGTTAATTGAAGTTGTGGGTGGAGAAGACAATATTCGAAATTTTGAACATTGTGCAACGAGACTTCGAATTATTCTAAAAGATGACAGTAAATTAAATAAAGATAAAGTAGATGAGGTTCCAGAGAGCAAGGGATACTTTTTTAATACCGGTCAACACCAGTTTATATTCGGGACAGGAAAAGTGAATGCTGTTTATAGTGAAATGGAACAGAGGTTAGGAGACAAATCTTCTGAAAACTCTTCTGGAGGATTTAAAGATGATGTTTATCAGAATCTAAGTCCTTTACAAAAAGTTGTGCGTACATTGGCAGATATTCTAGTTCCTTTGATTCCGGTGCTTGTTACGACTGGTTTATTGATGGGGATTAGGGGCTTTATTCTCGAACTAGGCGTTGAAATGAGTCCGGACTGGTTAACGATGTTCCAAATGTTGACAGATACAGCTTTTGCGTTCTTACCGGTACTGATCGCTTTTAGTGCAACGCGTAAATTCGGTGGAAATCCGATTTTAGGGATTGTAGTAGGGTTAATGTTAGTTGCCCCGCAATTACCGAATGCTTATGCAGTAGCCGGGGGAGAAGCGGAGCCGTTGACCTTGTTAGGGATTGATATTATCGGCTATCAAGGATCTGTTATTCCAGCAATCTTAGCTGGTTGGATGATTTCTAGACTAGAGCGTTTGTTCAGAAGTTTTGTACCACAAATGATGGACTTGATTGTTACACCGTTTTTGACAATTACAATCACGATTGCAGTTATGCTGTTTCTACTAGGACCGATTGTTCAGATTGCTGAATCTGGGGTAATCAATAGTATTATTTATCTAATAGAAGCACCATTTGGAATCGGGTATATTATTTATGCTGGCTTCCAGCAAGTGATTACCATTACAGGTCTTCACCACTCCATCAGTATTATCGAAATCAGTTTATTGAATGATGGTGGGACAAATGTATTGAACACACTTGGAACTGCTAGTATGGCTGGACAATTCGGAGCAGCAGTGAGCGCGGCCTTACTGATGAGCAGCAAATTGAAACGCTCCAATGCCTTGAGTGCAAGTGCATCTACCTTATTTGGAATCACTGAACCACTCCTATTCGGTGTAAGCTTGAGATCCATGCGCGTATTTGGTTCTGGTATGGTCGGAGGAGCAGCTGGAGGACTCGTAACTTCTCTTTTAGGTCTTTCTGCGACAGGTATGGGCATCACTTTTATCCCAGGACTGTTACTGTATACAAATAGTATGAGTAGCATATTGCAATATCTACTCGTGATTGCTGTTTCATTTGCTGTAGGATTTGTATTGGTTAAAGTTCAAAGTCGACCAGTACAAGCAGAATTAAATGCAAAGTAAGATGCAAAAAGTTAAATAAGTCAAAAAGGATGGACAAATGAATCATATAAAAGAAACCCTACAAAAAGAGATAAAAGCAAAGCAACCGAATCTGGTTGAAAAAGTAGCAACGGATCCATGGAGACTTCATTTTCATCAGCAGCCACCTACTGGATGGCTCAATGATCCCAATGGTGTCTATCAAAAAGATGGATTGTACCATCTATACTATCAATACTCTCCGTTAGACCCAAAAGGTGGAGTGAAATATTGGGGGCATAAGACATCTACAGATCTTGTGCATTTCAAAGAAGAAGAAATCTTTTTGTATCCTGATCAGACCTTCGACAAAGATGGGGTTTACTCAGGTAGTGCATTTGAAAAAGATGGCGTAACCCATTTCTTTTATACTGGAAATGTAAAGCATTCTGGAACACACGACTATATTACCAGCGGTAGAGAACATAATACCGTTCATATGACAAGTCAAGATGGCTTCCACATTGATAGCCGAGAAGTGGTAATTGATTCCAGTGAATACCCAGATGGATTCACGCAACACATAAGAGATCCTAAAATTCTTGAAAAAGATGGTTTATTCTATATGGTTCTCGGTGGCCGTACAAGTGAAGATAAAGGTGCCATTTTGCTATACGCATCGAAGGATCTGTCTATTTGGGAGTATAAAGGAAATCTTTTGGAAAAAAGACCTGATTTAGGGTATATGTGGGAATGCCCAGATTTCTTCGAACTCAATGGACAAGATATTTTACTGATGTCTCCCCAAGGTGTAGAGCAGTCAGGACATGAATTTGAAAATGTCTATCAGTCTGGTTCAATTATTGGACGAACAGATTGGGATACTTTGAAGTTCGAACCGACAGCTGAGTTTGTAGAATTAGATAGAGGGTTTGATTTTTACGCACCGCAAACTTTTTTGGATGAGCAAGGACGTAGAATTCTCTGGGGATGGATGGGGCTTCCAGATATTGAGCCTGATTATTCAAATCCGACAATCGAAAGAGGCTGGCAACACGCTATGACCCTTCCGAGAGAACTCACAATTGAAGATGGAAAACTGAAGCAAAGACCTCTACCCGAATATCAAGTACTTCGAAAAGAAGTGCAAAGTAGGGGTGTTGAATTAAAAGAAGTAGTTGAAGTTTTAGAGGAAACAAGTGATACCTACGAAATGATCATTGAGGTTGAACAACCAACAAAAGCTTTAAAAATAAATCTTTCTCAAGACACTACCCTAGAATATACTGGGGAAGTTTTCACACTAAGTCTAGGCGCTTCTGGATTTGGGCGTTCAAAAAGAACGATCGAATTATCTAAATTGACCAGTATTCATTTGTTTTTAGATACATCGTCTCTTGAAATTTTCCTAAATGATGGAGAATATGTGCTAACGACTAGAGTGTATCCGACAAGTCAGTTAAATAGCATTGAATTTAGTGGCGATACAACTGTTCAAATTAGTAAATGGGATTTAAAAAAAGCATAAATAAAAGCCCGAGTTGGATCGTACACAAGTACAAATCAGCTCGGGCTTTTCCTTTGGTTAACTTGTCACTTAGACTTTTTCAAATACTTCCGTTATATAATCTAGATCAGTTGATTGTTCCAGTACAACAAGTAACTTTAGACGTGCTTTCGGTCCGCTGAGACCTGGAGCGAAAATGACACCAGCGTTTTTAAGCTGCTTGCCGCCGCCTTCATAATCATAAATGTCTTGAGCGATCCCATTAAAAGCTCGAGATGTCAAAACGATGGGGACACCTTTTTCAATCAAGGCGTGTAACCCTTTTAATGTAGCAGGAGGCATATTTCCAGCACCAAGTGCTTCAATAACCAGACCATCAATGGAACTTTCGACAAGAGACTCTATGAGGAAACCGTCCATTCCAGCATAAGCTTTCAGTAGAGGAACCACTTTGTTCACACTATCAATAGGGAAACATTCTTTTTTGATGAGTTTTTGAAAAAACATCACTTCTTTTTTAGAAACAATTCCGATAGGTCCAAAAGTTGGGGTTCTAAATGTCGCTACATTCGTCGTATGCGTTTTAGTAACATACCGCGCTGCATGGATCTCTTCGTTCATAACGACGAGTACACCTTTATCAGCAGCGTCGTCTGACATGGCTGTCCAGACCGCGTTCTGTAAATTTCTTACACCGTCAGATCCAATCTCATTGGTGGGTCTCATAGCACCCGTCATAACGATTGGAATCGAAGAGGGGACGGTTAAGTCTAAAAAATAAGCTGTTTCTTCTAATGTATCCGTTCCGTGTGTAATCACAACGCCATCAATGTCGCTTTCATGTATGGCTTCAAGAATGCGATTTTTAACAATCAGCATATCCGCAGGCGTCATGTGTGGAGAAGGTAATTGCAGGATATCTTCTTCGGTTAATTTAACTTCTTGATCAAATACATATTTGTATTCATTTAATGGATGTTCAGAACTTGGCTTGACGACTCCGGTACTCTGATCTGTACTCATGGAAATCGTACCACCAGTGTGCAATATGAGTATATGTTTCAAATTTTTGCCTCACAATCATTTAAAATAAGGATTTGTATGTTTTTCGTAACCAATCGTTGTATCCGGTCCATGGCCTGGATACACTGCGTAATCGTCAGCTAGTATAAACAAGTGTTTTCTGATGCCATCAAGTAGGACCGAAGGCTCGCTTCCGGGTAGATCCGTTCTTCCAACACTACCTTTAAATAGAGCATCGCCAGCAATAACAAATGCATCTTCATGGAAAATAAAACTGACACTACCAGGCGAATGGCCAGGAGTTGGTACAACATCAAAAGCAAAGCCTTCGATGGTCAGCGTTTCAATCGGATCAAATAGGTATTCAGCAGGACTAGCTGTTACACTGAAAGGTTTATGATTGGATAGATTCAATTCTGGATCTCCTAGCCATTCCTGTTCTTCGGGACTTACGTAAACTGGGATATCATAGTCTACTCGAATGGCTTCCAATGAACCAATATGATCAAAATGAGTGTGCGTTAAAAGGATGGCTACAGGTAACACACCTAATTCTTCAATCTCGTTTTTAATTTTGCTGGTTTCGTCACCGGGATCAACGATTAGGGCTTTGTCTCCCTGATAAATAATATAACAATTCTCTTCGATCGTTCCTGTAATGACTTGTTTGACTTGAATCAAAATAATGACCTCCGGATACTAGATTTTAAAAGTCTAACGCTTCTTATGTATTATAGCGAAATATAGACTGGCTGTCTAAGGAAGCCGAATTAGTAGACATGTAGTTATAGAAGTTCTATAGTTAGATTAGAATGATTATTAAATAGGAGGAAGATTTATGGTAAGTGAAAAATCAAAAGCATATTTAAATACATTGGTAGCTACACAAGGTTTATTCTATATCAAATTGCATCAGGCACACTGGTATATCAAAGGACCGAACTTTTTCTCTCTTCACCCTAAATTGGAAGAACTATATGATGATTTAACGGAACAAATGGATGAAACAGCAGAGAGACTACTAGCTCTCGGTGGGAAACCTTATTCAACGTTACAAGAATTTCTTGAGCATTCGCTGATTTCTGAATCCGTTGAAGAAAGAACCTTATCTGAAGAAGAAATGATCCATAATGTGATCACGGATTTTGAGGTTTTAAGAGATGAACTTTCAAACGGTATTAAACTAACAGATGAAGAACATGATGATGTATCAAATGACATGTTGATTGCTCAGAAAACACAAGTGGACAAAACCATCTGGATGATGCAAGCATACAGAGGACACACAGCACTAGACGATAAAAAATAAATACAAAGAGCCCTTCAAAGAGAAAAACTTTGAAGGGCTCTATTTTTAGATGAATTGTCCATCTAGTTCCATTTGTTGACCAATTTGTAAAAGAAGATACTCCTGACCTTTTGGTGCAGTCAATTGAATCCCGAGCGGAAGGCCTTCTGGTGTCAAGTGTGTAGGCAGGCTAATTGCAGGTTGCCCGGTTAAGTTAGCATGCTGCGTAAAAGGAGTAATATCCCAGCTCTGTGTAAACATATCCCATATGATCTGTTGAGCTTCGTCAGAAGAATGGTCTTGTGTGTATTCCATCCGACGTTTCAGTGAATCAGACCAATAGGGACGATCTACCTTTGGTGCAACATCAGCTGTGGCTGGCTCTAGCAAGATATCGTACTCTTGATGGAAATAGTGGTAACTTTCTGCAGCACTGTCCCATTCAGCAAGTGCACGAGCGTAAGTCGCGGCGGGGAGTTTCTTTCCAGCTTGCAGTATAGTCCAAGTCATTAATTCCATATCCGTTAAAGAAAAAGATGTTCCAAAACTTTGCTCCAATTCTTCAAAAACGGCGGCTGTCTCCCCAGCGTTCATGGCATAATAACTTTTCATCAGGCTAAGAGTATCGATATTGGGCTTGGCTTCAACAACTTGATGACCTTTGGCTTCAAACCAGTTTGCCGCAGCTTTAACAGCTTTTATGGCTTCTTCAGAAATTGCATGCTGGCTTGGAGCTGTTAGATTAACAGCGATTTTTAAAGGACTTGCGAACGAATCGTTCAAAACGGAACGATAACCTGCTTCAAATAAAGGAGTCTGAAAGGCTGCTTGTGGTTGAACAACTTGAACGGCATCTAGTAAAGCAGCTGTATCACGAACTGATTTCGTTAAGGCGAAACTAATAGAAGCTCCTTGCCAGCCACGACCGCTACCGGGACCGACTGCTGTACGTCCACGCGTTGGTTTCAAGCCGACTAGTCCGGTAAAAGAAGCTGGAATCCGAATCGATCCGCCGCCATCACTAGCACCAGCGACAGGAGTCATATTGGAAGCGACCGCCGCAGCTGCACCACCACTTGAACCACCAGGTGTTCGGTCCTTAGACCAAGGGTTTCTAGCTGGTCCATACAATTCAGGATTTGTGATATTCGTGAATCCGAATTCCGGTATGTTGGTATGTCCAATGGGAATAAAGCCAGCATTTTCCAGATCAGTAACGAAATGAGCCGTTCTTTTCGCCTTGACGTCTTTTAGAATACGCGCACCAGACGTAGCCGGCTCTCCCTCAAGGTTTTGTCCCAGTCCTTTTAAAAGAATCGGGACACCTCCAAAAGGTAAACCAGCGAACTTTCTAGAGCGTGCTTCTTTAAGCGCAGCTTCTTTTCTAGTTGAAATAACAGTATTTAAAGTGGGATTCTGTTGTTCAATTTGTTTGAAGCTTTCTTCAATAAGCTCCTCTGGAGAGGCGTGTCGTTTGCTTATAAAATCTGCGAAGTACAGTCCGTCTTGCGTACGGTCAAATGGTTTCGTCATAAGTCAACCTCTTTCTCTTGTCTATAAGTATGTCTAGCATACTGTACATATAGAAATTGTTAAAGAAATCCTGCAAAATTTTAACAACGAATCAGTACAGGTAACGTAGTCAAGCCAATTATTCAAAAAATTAAATACAACATTGTCTTTATATTGGAATAGGGGACAGGATAGGATTTCAGATATAGATATGGTAAAATAATTTCAAATTATGTAAAGGAAGAAGCGAAATCATGGAGACTGTCAGAACGAACAATGAAATCGAAACAAAAAAACTAGCTTCCACACTGGCTACTCTCGTGAAACCAGGGATGACAATTTTGCTAGAAGGTGAATTGGGTGCTGGTAAAACGACTTTCACAAAAGGCTTTGCAGAAGGTTTGGGAATTGATCGTGTCATCAAAAGTCCGACATACACTTTGATTAGAGAGTATACCCAAGGACGTCTACCCTTGTACCATATGGATTTGTATCGTTTAGAAGATACAGGAGCAGAAGAAATGGGACTAGATGAATATTTCGAGGGGAATGGCGTCTGTGTGATTGAATGGGGATCTGTTGTAAAAGAAGAATTACCAGAAGAACATTTGTTGATTCAGCTAAAGACATCATTGGAAGATATAAACAAAAGAGAACTGAAGCTGACTGCTGTTGGGCAGGCTTACGAAAGCTTATTAGAGGGGTTGAAACATGAGAGAAGAAATTGAAATCAGTATTAGAGAAGCTATTCCATCAGACGCAGAATCTTTACTGAACTGCCTTGAGAAAACAGCACTTCAAACGGGCTTTATGACAATGGGCGAGGAAGGATCTGGTCTTACAGTTGAAGAAGAAAGCCATCATATTGCTGAAATCTATGAATCAGATATCAACTGTTTGATTGTTGCGATACTTGGAGAAGAAATTATTGGTATGGCGACGATTCATGCTGTAGACAAACCCAAGATTAGACATATTGGAGAATTGGGTATTGTCGTAGATAAAGAGTATTGGGGATTTAAAATCGGAACAGAATTGTTAAGAGAAGTACTGAAATGGTCTGATGAGTCTGAAGTCATCAAACGAGTTGAATTAAAAGTTCAACAAAGAAATGAACGAGCAATCCATTTATATAAAAAATATGGATTTGAACTGGAAGGTGTTATGCAAAGAGGCGTGAAAGATAATGGAGAATTCCTTCCGGTTTGTATGATGGGGAAACTCGTATAGAAAAAGAACAATCGGTTAGAAGCTCAGCTTCTCCGATTGTTCTTTTTTATGCTAACTTAACGAGACTTCTTAATGAAGCCGTGCCGTATTCTTTTTCTTGATTGATTAGAATTTTTGCACTTGCTCTGGCATCATCCAATGCATGGTGATGATTCAAAGGAATATCGTAATGTGCTGCTACTGTATTCAATTTGTGATTAGGAAGTTGTTTAAGCAGTCTTCTAGAAGACTGAACCGTACATAAAGTTTGAAAACGCGGATGCTGAATCCCGTAATAATCTAGTGTGCCTAGGAGAATTCTTTTATCAAACGACATATTGTGTGCAACAACGAGCTGATCGTCTGTAAAATAAGCAGACATTTTTTCCCATACTTCCGGAAAATAGGGAGCATCTATAACGTCATGTTCTCTTATACCATGGACGCGAATATTTCCAGCATCAAACCAAGTATCCGGATTGATTAAAGTATAAAATTCATCAACAATTTGATTGTTTCTAACAACAGTAAGGGCCACAGAACAGGCGCTATGGGTCTTGCGATTGGCTGTTTCAAAATCTAATGCAGTAAAATTCATGATAAGCCTACTTTCTTTTAAGAAATCATTTCGAAAAACGAACGTGTATTCTTATAAAGTATACCATGAAATAAACGGTATTCAATGATAGAGATTGGATATTGTCTGATTTATTGAAGATTGTTTCAGAAATTTGACGAGACTTTCTATACACGAATAATTGGATATTTTATAAAAGGAATTTCAAAGATCATGCGTTTGTTCGGCTTGAGCTGTGCTATACTCTTTCTATACCAAAGTAGTTAGAGGAGTTGTATGCAGTGAGTTTTGACCAAGAGGTATTTGATGCAATAGAACAAGAAAAAACAAGACAAGAAGAAAATATTGAATTGATCGCTTCCGAAAACTTTGTATCTGAAGAAGTTATGCAAGCACAGGGAAGCGTACTGACAAATAAATATGCAGAAGGTTACCCTGGGAAAAGATACTACGGCGGCTGTGAATTCGTCGATATCGTCGAAAATTTAGCCATTGATAGAGTGAAAGAATTGTTTGGCGCAGAATATGCTAACGTTCAACCGCATTCTGGTTCACAAGCGAATATGGCGATTTTTCAGACATTCTTAGAGCCTGGCGATACGTATATGGGAATGGATCTGAATCATGGTGGACACTTGACTCATGGGTCACAAGTGAATTTCAGTGGAAAACTCTATAATGTTGTCCCTTATGGCGTAGACAAAGAAACTGAGACGATTGATTTTGAACAAGTTCGCGCGTTGGCACTAGAACACAAACCTAAATTGATCATTACAGGCTACAGTGCTTATCCAAGAGAAATCGACTTCCAGAAATTCAGAGAAATCGCTGATGAAGTAGGCGCAATCTTGATGGTCGATATGGCGCATATCGCTGGTTTGATTGCTACCGGAGAACATCCAAATCCCGTGCCTTATGCAGATGTTGTAACGAGTACAACGCACAAAACACTTAGAGGCCCACGAGGTGGATTAATTCTGGCAAAAGAGGCATATGCAAAACGCTTGAATAGCGCAATTTTCCCTGGCATTCAAGGTGGACCCCTTGAACATGTGATTGCTGCAAAAGCGGTTGCCTTCAAAGAAGCCTTACAACCAAAATTCAAAGACTATACAAAACAAATCATTAAAAACGCCAAAGCAATGGCCGAAGTCTTTAATGACTCTAAAGGTCGCGTGATTAGTGGTGGAACAGATAACCATTTATTATTAGTAGAAGTAACGGATTTTGAGATGAACGGGAAACAAGCTGAAGCTTTACTGGATAGTGTGGGTATCACTGTAAATAAAAACACGATTCCTTTTGAAACGCTTAGCCCATTTAAAACAAGTGGTATTCGTATTGGTACGCCAGCTATTACAACTAGAGGTTTCGATGAAGCAGCGAGCAAGAAAGTAGCGGAATTGATTGTTCAAACCCTAGAAAACAAAGAAGATGAAGTACAATTAAGTGAAATTAAAAAAGCTGTTCGTGAATTAACAAAACAATATCCTTTATACCGTTAATCATAACTAAAAACACTCTTCATACAGTAAAAAGTAGGTGCTTGATAATCTACTCCTGTAGGAAGAGTGTTTTTTATAAAATAAAATTTTAGGCGAATCTTTCTGTACGTATTTTATTCTTCTATTGAAGTCATCATTTTTAGTGCACTGAGTGGTACTTCGGATGTCGTCATTTGATAAACCATCTCTTGGACCTGCCATCTTATATCTATTCCGACTTCATCTGAACCTAATGGATAATCAATATAGACCAAACCTGTGTCGTCCGGCGCAGGCAGATAATGCTGTTCTAAATATTCTACAATCTGCTTAGCAATATTAGGGAGATCCAACTGGTCTACACTAGAAGCTTGGATTAAGAACTGCCAGTTTCCTTCTGACCAGCCAAAATAATGAGTCCCCGCCGCACCTTCAGCGTAACCTTTGATACCATAACCTAAGTCCGTTTGATTTTCCTCAATTTTGCTGATGGTTTTTCCTTCAATAAAGGAAGTTATATCTTCGTGAGCCAATTGAGCTTCTGGATACAGTGTTCCTGAAATTTCTGCAAGTAATTGATTTTGATACGTCAAATAGTCTACCGTATACTGATTTGATTCGTTTTTTTTGATATTAGTAGATACCGAAGCGTTCTCTTTATTCGGGAACCTAGTCGGCACCAGTACCTTATCAGTATCCATTTTTAATTTGGAAATATCTGAGGACGGGTTATTAGAAGTAGGGGACTCATAATTTTTTGAACTTTCTTCCGTTGAATTGTCTACTTCTCCTGAAGAGTCCGCAGTTGAATCCTCTCCAGAATCTTTTGATTGGTCAGCTTTTTCGTTACCAGAGGTTCTCTTGTCTACTATTTCTGAAGATATATCTTCGCTTGCTTGCGAATCAGATGCACAGCTTGCTAATACCCCTCCGATTATACTAATAGCCATTATTCTACATACATATTTTTTATACAAATCAATCTTCTCCTTTCGATAAATTAATAATAACAAAAGTTATATAAAAAAATAATAATTTGATCTCGATAACCCTAAAAGATTGCACACAGTAAAAAGTGATATTTACACCTAAAGATAAACACATTCCATTAAGAAAGTGTAAAATTTATTTTCTTTTAATAAAACGCTTGCATGTAAACCATTACATAGAATAAGGTTAGAGATGTAAAAAGATGAAAGCGTTATATTAACAAAAGAGCCTAGGAGGAAGAAAAACATGTCAAAAGATGGATTGAAGATCGTAACCATTGGTGGAGGATCAAGTTATACACCAGAACTAATTGAAGGATACATTTTACGTAAAGATGAATTACCGATTAGCGAGATTGTATTGGTTGATATTGAAGATGGTAAAGAAAAACTGGATATCGTAGGTGCAATGGCAAAACGAATGGTCAAAGCTGCTGGTCTTGACTGGAAAGTTACTTTAACCCTCGACCGTAAAACAGCTTTAAAAGACGCTGACTTTGTAACGACTCAATTCCGTGTTGGCTTGTTGAATGCTCGTGTAAAAGATGAGCGTATTCCTTTATCTCATGGTATTCTTGGTCAAGAAACCAATGGAGCGGGCGGAATTTTGAAAGCGTTTCGTACAATTCCAGTTATATTAGATATTATCGAAGATATGAAAGTACAGTGTCCAGATGCTTGGTTGGTCAACTTCACAAACCCAGCAGGTATGGTGACAGAAGCAGCTATCAAACACGGCGGCTGGGAAAGAACCGTTGGATTATGTAATGTACCGATTGGTCACGTTAAAACAGCTACAGAAAAACTGAATTTACCAGCGGATGAGTTGTTTTTCAAATTTGCTGGAATCAACCACTTCCACTGGCACAGAGTTTGGGATAAATCAGGAAAAGAGCGTACAGATGAGCTAATCGATTTGATTTATGGGCCGAACCAAAATGAAGATGATAATCACTTGAAAAACATTCACAGTGCCTTATTCCACTACGAACAAATTCAAGATTTACACATGTTACCTTGTGGATATCACCGTTATTATTATATCGAAGATGAAATGCTTGAGCATTCTATTGAAGAATTTAAAAACGGCGAAACAAGAGCTCAAGTTGTTAAAGAAACAGAAGCTCGCCTATTTGAAATGTATAAAGACCCGAATCTGGACCACAAACCAGAAGAATTGTCACAACGCGGGGGAACGCATTATAGTGATGCAGCCTGTGAAATTATTGCTTCAATTCAAAACGACAAGCACACAGAAATGGTTGTTTCCACTAAAAATAATGGAACCATCACTGATTTACCATATGACTGTGCGGTAGAAGTTTCAGGTGTGGTTACAGCACATGGTTTTGAACCATACAACTGGGGAACCTTCGAAAACGATGGCGCTAGAGGTGTCATTCAAAATATGAAAGGCATGGAAGAAAGTGTCATTCGTGCAGCCATTGAAGGAAATTACGGAGCTGCTTTACAAGCCTTCACGGTAAACCCGTTAATTCCAGGTGGACGAATAGCGAAAACGGTCTTGGATGAATTACTTTATGCACACAAAGAATATTTACCTCAATTTGCAGAGAAAATCAAAGATATCGAAGAAAACCAACCAGAAACCGTTCAGTATGTTGATGAACTGATGAAAACAAATATAAAAGAAACGGTCTAGTCTATAAGCGTTAAAGATCAGAGATCAATAGATTTCTGATCTTTTTCTATGCAAAGAAATAAGACTATACTTTAAAAAAACATGTGTTAAACTATAGTCAAACATAAAAGTATGACCGTTGCGCTAACGTTTGAATTGATTATGGAGGGATTAACATGACAAAAGCATCGCAAGTAATTGTTCCTAGTCTCTGGTTTGACACGGAAGCATTTGAAGCCGCTGAGTTTTATACATCTATATTTCCCAATTCAAAAATCACCAACAAAATGACTTTACCGGATACACCTTCGGGGGATGCTGATCTAGTGTCTTTTCAATTATGTGGGTATGACTTTACAGCTATTAGTGGAGGGCCATATTTTACAGCAAATTCACTGATCTCCTTCATGGTTCGGTTCAAGTTATCAGAAGATCCTAAAGCGCAGAAAATCAGTGAGCTATGGGACGCATTAAAAAAGGGTGGAAAAGTAGAAACGCCTTTAGAAACGACTTCTTTCAGTGAAAAGTATGGGGTCGTTCAAGACCGTTATGGATTTACTTGGCAATTAATACTGGTAGATGAAGAGGAAGTAGAAGAAGAGAAACCAGCAATGATACCTTCCATTTTATTCTCAGGTGAACAATTTGGTAAGGCAGAAGAAGCCATGCGCTTATATACTTCTATATTTAAAAATAGTCAAATAGGAGAAGTATCACACTTTCCAGTTGAAGGTAAAGCTGGAGAAGTAAATGGAGTATATGCAGAATTTAAAATAGAGAATCAGTGGTTTGCAGTGATGGACGACGAAGAAGAACATGATTACAAATTCAACGAAGCCATTTCTTTAATGGTCAAATGTGAAGATCAAAATGAACTGGATGATTATTGGGATAAACTGTCTGCCTTTCCAGAGTCTGAACAATGTGGTTGGTTGCAAGATAAGTTCGGATTATCTTGGCAGATTATTGCAAAAGACATGGACAAAATGGAATCTGAAACGAGTAGTCCAGAACAAATCAAAAGATACATGGAAGCCTTGCTAAAAATGAAAAAACTGGATATCGCTAAATTGTGGGCGGCTTACAATAACGAATAAAAAATAGTGAAATGAATTCAGAAGCTATTACTCCGTAATTGAAACCCAATTTCTCCTTGTAGACTTAATTGGTTAAGTGTCAATAAGAATAAACGATTAACACATATCGGAGGAAGCTTAATGGTTATTCAGGATATTGAAAATATGGACGACAGTCCTATGAATTTAGAAACCTTAATGCATTGCTTGGAATGGGGAAGAGAAGTACAATTCGATTACCTTGGAAAAGAATACTTTCTCGATAGTCACTATGAAGATAAGCATGTGTTATGGAAAGAAACAACTCAGATAGGTGATGAATTTACTGAAGTTAGTGAAGAAACCTTAAGCAAATTATTTATAGAAGGTAAAAGTATTGCAGATATTTTTAAGGATGGCGAAGCCGAAGTAACACTCATTTTTTAATCATACTTAGAGGTATGATTAAAATAAAGTTGTAGACTTCAATCAGCAATCACCACTAAACGACAAAAAGAGTGGAATCTATTTAAAGAGTCCACTCTTTTTCGATTTATCTGTATTTGTACGCAATTTTTTATCTCAAGAATCAGTGATTACATTTGGATAAAATCTAGTAAAGCATTATTCAACTCTTCTGGTTGATCGTGGAAAATACCATGACCACTTTCTTCAAAAGTCTTCAATGTACTATTTGGAATTGCTTTGTCCATTAAATCGGCAAAGTCGTAAGGGCATATTTGGTCTTCTTTACCATGGCCAATCAAAGTAGGAACTGAAATTTTGGTCAGATCTTCAGAAAGATCTTCATCTCTTAACGCGATTGCTGAAAGAATCGTTCCGTAAGAAGAGGCTGTAAAGGCTAAACTTGCAACCCAATCTGCATAAGCATCACTTGGTTTTTTATTGAACAATTGTGATCCGAACTCAGTAACCATTTTAGGGCGATCAACTTTAGCTTGCTCAATCAGTTCATCTACGCCTGATTTTTCCATTCCGTATGGATAGTCAGGACCTTGCGTGAATCTTGGAGCCGCAGCACCTAATAGGACTAATTTTTTAACCCCAAATCCGTTATGACGTGACATGTATCTAACTGCAGCAGCACCACCCATTGAAAATCCAACAAGTGTAGCATCTGTTACGTTTAATTCCTCAATAACGGCTTTAACATCATCTGCAAAAGTATCATAACCATAACCTTCAACGCCTAAATCTGATTCTCCATAACCTCGTAAATCAATTCCAATCACACGATATCCATGTTCCAGTAAATGGTTGTATTGATATTCAAACATTAAATTATTTAATGGCCAACCATGAAGAAATACGACAGGTGAACCTGAACCCATATCCTTTACAGCGATTGAAACATCATTTTTACCTTTAATTATTTTATTCAACTTGCTTCCTCCTAAAGTTCAATTTACTACGATTTCATAGTAACGCTTTAAAAAGAATATCGAAAATAATATGCTTAAGGAGCAAAACCGTAAAAAGAAAGCATGAAAGGAGCGTATCCTAAAACACCCATTCCAATTAAGAGAACGCTAGGACTTAGAACCGCGATACTTCTTGTCACTAATGAAAAATCGCTTAACTTGAGTACCCAACGAACAAGTAGAAAAATCAAGGTAGCTAATAAAAGGACAACTAACAACAAATACAAAGCAGCCAAGCCCTCAAAATAGAGACCATAATTTTCATAGTCTATGGAAGTACTGAAGTAAATAGAAAATCCAAATAAAAAGGCTATAAAAAGTAAGCTGGTAAAAATTGAATAGAATCGGAACTTATTTTTATATAGTGCAGGTAATTTGAGACTAAAAGATATAGTAACATGTATTAAAGCGATGATAACAGCAACCACAACATTTAATGGAAAAGACAGTTCAATCAACTCCTTGCTATTTTTTTAACCTAAGGTACAATTGATTTTACCATACAAATTAAGAAAGAAGTTGTAAACATGACACTTAGTTTATTCGTTATGATAGTGGCACTACTATTGTTAAATATGAGCAAACAAAAAGAAATCACCCGATTGAAAAGCTTGTTTCAGTTTGATCGAAAAGAACTGGAAGACTTTGCAAAAGAAACGTTTAAAATTGAAAATGATCAGATAAAAACAATCAAATTACTTAGAAAAAAGTATTATCCTTTAGATTTACTGACCGCAAAAAGAATTGTAGATAAAGTAAAACAATAGTATGATGGTTTATGGATTATCGATATTATAAAGGTAACAAAACGAATTATTTACAAAAAAAGAGATCAGGAATTTTCTCCTGATCTCTTTTTGGTTTATGATAGTTAATTTAATCCGCTAATTTAGAAGGGAAGACAAGCTTTCTAATTTCTAGAATTGCAGTTGTAGCAAGTGCTAGTCCGGCAGCGATTCCCCAGTGTTCTAGTCCAAATTCTGCTGGGATATCAAATATTGGGCGAACAAACGGTAATATTGTGATGGCATATAACATCATACATACAGCAAATGCACCGACAACATATTTATTTGAGAAGAATCCTGCTTGGAAGACGGTTTGAGAATTCGAACGAGCAGGGAATACCTGTAACGTTCTAGCAAGGATCAAAGTTGTAAAAGCCATCGCTACACTAATTTCATCAGAATACCCTAAACCAATATACTGAGAAATAATAACAGCTACACCAATCGTCAAACCTCTGAAGATAACAGACTGTAGTGTCTGACCAGAGAAAATGCCTTCATTAGGATCTCTTGGTTTTTGTTTCATAATGTGCGGTTCACCTGGTTCCATTCCTAACGCAATTGCAGGAATAGAATCATTTACCAAGTTGATAAACAGTAACTGTAAGGCAGTGAATGGGTTGACCCAGTTCATAAGAAGCGCTGCAATAATCGCAGTAACAGCACCTAAGTTACCTGAGAAAAGATAAGCAATCGCTTTTTTAATATTACTATAAACAACACGGCCAACAGATACAGCACTAACAATCGAAACAAAATTATCATCTGTCAAAATCATTGCAGCGGCATCTTTTGAAACGTCCGTCCCACTCCCCATAGCAATACCAATATCCGCTTGTTTCAAAGCAGGCGCATCATTGACACCGTCACCGGTCATGGCAGTAATTTGATCTTTATCTTGCCATGCATCAACGATTCGAATTTTATTTTCAGGCGTAACACGCGCATATACAGTGATATGCTCAAGCTGATCCATCAATTCTGCATCAGATAGCGCATCAAGTTCCTGACCAGTCAAGGCAATATCGCCTTCCTTGAAAATCTCTAAATCTCTAGCAATTGCTCGTGCGGTTGTTTTGTGGTCACCGGTGATCATAACAGTACGAATACCCGCTTCAGCAGCTTCTTTGATGGCGTGATAAACTTCCTCTCTTGGAGGATCAATCATGGCAAGTAGTCCCGCAAAAATCAAATCATTTTCATCATCTAAATCAAGATCTGCTTTATCTAAAGGCTTATAGGCAAATGCCAGTACACGCATGGCTTGGTCAGAGAAATGTTCATTTTTTTCATTCAGCTCTTTTAAATGAGCTTCTGTCAGTTCTTCCACTTGTCCATTGATCAAAATGTGCGAACAACGGTTGAACACAACATCGGGACCACCTTTCGTCAGCATGAGCTGTTCGCCGTCGATATCGTGTAAAGTAGACATCAGCTTACGAGTGGAATCGAATGGCAATTCCGCTTTCCTAGGATAAGAAGCTCTTAAGTTTGAGAAAGGAAGATCTTGTTTATTGCTGTAGTCAATTAATGCAATCTCAGTAGGATCACCACTAGATTCACCAGCTTCATTGATAGAAGAGTCGTTTGCAAGAACGGCAATCTGCATTAGACGATTCTCGCCGAAGGACCATTGATCTGGTTGGTTGGAATAAGCTGTTTCTTGTTGACCAGCTAAAAAGGTATCAACAACAGTCATTTTGTTTTGTGTTAATGTACCGGTTTTATCTGTACAGATGACACTGGTAGATCCCAATGTCTCAACCGCTGGTAGTTTACGAATAATTGCGTGACGTTTCGCCATTTTGTTGGTCCCAACAGATAATACAATCGTTACGATAGACTGCAACGCCTCTGGAATAGCCGCAACTGCAACCGCGACCGCAAACATAAAGGCATTAAGTAGTGGAATTTGGATATCTTCTGTTCCACCTAAAAAAATGCGCGCAGCTTGTATTCCGAAAATCAAAATAGATAAACCAAGAATTACAAAGCCTAATTTTTTACTGAACACTTCTAGTTTACGTTGAAGTGGGGTTTGCTTAGAGGTTGCATTTTGAATCAATTTAGCGACTTTCCCCATTTCAGTTTCTGATCCGATTCCAGTAACAACGTATTTTGCACGACCATAAGTGACAAGTGTGCCGCTGTAAACCATATTTAATCGATCAGCTAATCCAGTTTCTTCTGAGATAGTAGAAGTATTTTTGTCTGATGGAACAGACTCCCCAGTTAAAGCACCTTCTTCAACTTGTAGTGACTCTGCTTCAAATAAGCGACCATCGGCTGGAATGTTATTTCCTGCTTCTAAAACAACGATATCTCCAGCAACAACTTCTCTTGCAGGTATACTTTGCGTACTATTGTTTCGAATAACCGTTGCGGTTGGAGCAGCCATATTTCTAAGGGATGCTAACGAATCTTCTGCTTTTCTGGTTTGTACAACACTAAGGATAGAGTTGATGACAAGTACAGCGAATATAATGATAGACTCAACGGTCTCGCCTAGTAGAACTTGAACGACCGCTACAATTAAAAGAACAATAACCATTGGATCTTTGAAGCTTTCTAAAAATAAAGATAGAGTAGACTGACGATCTTTTTGTTCAAGTTCATTTAAGCCATTTTCTTCTTGCCTCTTTTTTACTTCTGAGGAAGTTAATCCTTCTTCTGTAGTATCGAGCGAAGATAACACTTCTTCGGTATTCTGCTGATAATGTTGCATGTTTTTTCATCCTTTCTAAGATGAAGGAACTCTCAATAGAAAAAAAGAGACGTATACGGAGGCAAAAAGCTCCGCATACGTCTCACTATTTAATACAGCACCAGCAGATAAACAAGTATCTACGGTTGGTGGCACTGTAACAGCTTTCGCTGCAAGTTACTCCCGTAAGCTATTTTGTTGTCGAACTCATTATATAAAAGTAATGAAAGGATTGCAAGAAAATCATTTTTTATCTTTACCAATTCAATCCATCCAAAAATTTGAGAAGATCATATTGTTTTTCTTCAGGTAGAGATTGAATAATGGTGATTAGTCTTTTTTCAATCGGACTCGTCTCTTCATTGAAGAACTCAGCTAGACTAACGTCCAATACGTCACATATATGAGAAAGTGTTTTTAAAGATAGCTTTGTTGAATTATGTTCAATTGCTGAAATAAAAGAAGGAGAAATGTCTATCTTCTGTGCAAGTTCTTTGGCAGTCATTCCTGCAGCGATTCTTAAAGCTTTGATTTTAGGACCAAATTCCATAACGGCACCTCAGTGATTTTTTTATTACAAGAGTATCATAGCATGTTGAATGATTAAAAAAAAGGAGAATTTTAAAAATGAAAACACTTTAAAGTGCATAAATTAACTTATAGGTAAATTTTATATTGTAATATATTATTTATATGTTAATATATTTAATTGTGACTGCTAGTACAGGCAGGTAAAGAAGGAGAGAATAAAATGAGAAATAAAGAACAGTCGAAACAGGAGAAGTTTCGACCGATGCAATTTTTAAAAGACAAAAAAGGTGCGATCCGAGGAGATGTACTGTCAGGCTTAACAGTAGCGCTGGCGCTGATACCTGAATCTATCGCATTTGCATTTGTTGCAGGCGTTAGTCCGATATTAAGTTTACAGACAGCTTTTATGATTGGATTGATTGCGGCGATTTTTACTGGAAGACCTGGTATGATCAGTTCATCTACGGCTGCAATTGCAGTGGTTATTGCTTCACTGGTCGCAACACATGGACTAGAGTACCTTTTTGCAATGGTTGTACTTATGGGGATTATACAAGTCGCTATTGGGCTATTGAAATTAGGGAAATATGCTAGAATCATCCCTTATCCAGTTATGCTTGGCTTTTTAAATGGATTATCCATACTGATTTTTATAGCGCAATTGGATCAGTTCAAAATCAATCAAGTAGTAGAAGTAAATGGGAACATGGTTACACAGTCTGCGTGGATGCCGTGGACAGATTTAGCCGTTATGATTGGATTCGTCTTATTTACCATGGCGATGATTCACATCATTCCTAAATTCACTAAGTTGATTCCGTCTAGTTTAATTGCTATCGTTGTGATGACACTGATTGCTGTTGGGCTTGGAAGTTTTGGAATTCACTTAAGAAATGTTCAAGACTTTGCAGGAATGGAAATTGTTGGGGGACTACCAGAATTCCACATTCCTCAAGTTCCGTTAAACTTTGAAACGCTTAGAATCATTACACCTTATGCCTTTATAGGTGGGCTAGTCGGATTAACTGAAGCGGTATTGACCCTACAAGTCATTGATGAGATGACGAATACTCGAGGAAGAACAAACAAAGAAATTATCGCACAAGGTCTTGCGAATACAGTCAACGGTTTCTTTGGTGGTATGGGAGGAGATGCAATGATTGGTCAATCGATTATTAATATCAAATCCGGTGGACGTCACCGTTTATCGGGACTCGTTGCGGCTTCAGCTTTGATGTTTTTCATTATGTTTGGTTCAGCATTTATCAACGCGATTCCACTAGCTGGTCTAGTAGGGGTTATGTTTATGGTCGTTGTCGGTACCTTTAAATGGGAGAGTTTACGCTATAAAGGTAAAGTGCCGGCTCAAGATATTTTAGTTGTTATCGTTGTATCCGTAATCACAATTTTTGTGGATCTTGCAACAGCTGTTATCACGGGAGTAGTTGTTTCAGCATTGATTTTCGCATGGGAAAAAGGGAAAGTGATTTACGCCAATGTAGAAGAATCAGAAAATGGTTCGAAAACATACAAAATCAATGGAACGTTGTTCTTTGGTTCCGTCTTGAATTTCAAAGAATTATTTGATGTAGAGAGTGACCCAAATGAAGTGATCTTGGATTTGAAATACGCAAAAGTAACGGATTATTCTGCAGTAGAAGCAATCAGTTCTGTTACCAAACGATATGAAGAATCAGGTAAGACATTCAAGATTGTCCGATTAAGTGATGAATGTAAACGAATGTTCCACAATGCGAACGCCTTTACTTCTGTCATTATTGACGAAGGCGAAGATCAAATCATCGAATACCCTTATGTATAAAATAAAACGATTATCAAGACTGTTTTTATAAGCAGACTTGATAGTCGTTTTTATCACTTATAGTATTTTATAGTAAAGATGGAAATAGTAATCAAAGATAAGTGGAATTGTAAATGAGTTCATCCCGGGGTGGTTACTCTTACGACATCATGTCCTGACATTTTTTTAGTGTCAAAATAAAAAAATGATAACGGATTCAAAATGTGTTGTAGTACTAACTGAATAATGATATGCTTTGACTGTTATGGCGTATGATTATTTAAATCAATTAGAAATTTTGCGCTATTTAAAAGCCATTAGGGGGAAATGAACGGTGGAATATAATTATTTAGGACGAACAGGACTAAAAGTTAGCAAGATTTGTTTAGGAACAATGAATTTTGGCTCGCACACGAGTGAGGAAGATGCCTTTGCCATAATGGACAGAGCATTAGAAGCAGGAATCAACTTTTTTGATACAGCAAATGTCTATGGAGGTAGTGGTCAAAGAGGACAAACAGAAGAAATTATTGGGCGCTGGTTTGCACAAGGAGGGGGCCGACGAGAAAAAGTTGTCCTAGCGACGAAGGTTTATGGTGGTATGGATAATGAAGCGGATGGGCCCAATAAAGAAAATGGACTTTCCGCTTATAAGATCCGCCGACACCTAGAAGAGTCTTTAAAACGTCTACAAACAGATCATGTTGAGCTTTACCAGATGCATCATATTGAACGCCATGCACCTTGGGAAGAAATATGGGGTGTGTTCGAGTCAATCGTTAACCAAGGGAAAGCCTACTATATTGGATCCAGTAATTTTGCAGGGTATCATCTGGCCCTTGCGCAAGCCGCAGCTGAGAAGCGACAATTTCTTGGACTGGTATCAGAACAGCACAGATACAATTTACTTTGTAGACTACCGGAATTAGAAGTCCTTCCAGCTGCAGAAGATTTTGGTATAGGGATCATCCCGTGGAGTCCATTAGGTGGAGGGATGCTGAGTGGGAAGATTCTTAATCCAGAACCTGGTTCAAGAAGTGAAGGTCGCGCAGCTGAACTAACTGACCACGAACGTAGTCAGTTAGAAGATTACGCTAAGCTGTGTGAAAAACTTGGGGAATCTGAACCGAATGTAGCATTGGCATGGCTTTTAGCAAATCCAGCAGTGACAGCGCCAATTATTGGTCCGAGAACAATGGAACAATTAGAGCAAGCACTTAGAGCCGTTGAAATTAATCTTTCAGAAGAGACAATGAAAGAATTGGATAGAATTTTCCCAGGGCCGGGTGGACGTGCTCCAGAAGCTTATGCTTGGTAAGATAAAAAATCTACTTTTTACTTTAAACAATTGATTAAATAAGGTTAGCAGACATCAAACCTCTTGTGAAAGAGAGTAGATGTCTGCTATTTTAATATAGAGATAAAAGGAATCGGGAGTCTAATGGAAGAAAGTTAAAAGCCTTTAGATAAAAATTTAAAGCATACTGTAGATCAAATTAAATGAGAGAATCTATGAATAGAAAAGAGGGAGAAACTGTGAATATACATTTTGGAAGTGAGAAATGGCACCAAGCAGCTGCTTTATATGTCCGCATGCAAGTATTTGTCTTGGAACGCGGTATACATTTGACAGAAGAGTTTGATATAGACGATCATGATAAAACCAATTACGTTGTGATTTATGATGGCAATCAAGCGGTTGCCACCGGTCGTTATAAACAAAAAGATGTGGAAACGATTCGTCCTGGAAGAATCGCTGTACTGAAAGATTATCGAAATCGTGGACTTGGACAACAAATTATCGAAGAACTAGAGAAAGAAAGTCTAGAACGTGGAGTCAAACAATCGATTATCCACGGTGAACTGACAGCCGCCGCTTTTTATGAAAAACTTGGATATAAAAAATGCTCAGAAGAATACTTAGAAGACGGCGTACCCTGTGTTACATTAAAAAAACAGCTAGTTCAGTAGTACTGCACTAGTAAAAAACGCTTTTAGACTATTCAAATAAAATCCTAGTTTCTTGGCATATTCTATTTATGGTATAGTTGAAGGCGAGAATTAATGTAATGGAGGAAAAAATATGCTTGAAAGATTGAAAAATGGTCTGACCAACTTCAAAGGTGTGACATATAAAAAATATGAACAACTTTACCAAGATCTTGAACAAAAACAAAACCCGCACACATTGTTTATTGCCTGTTCTGACTCTCGTGTAGATCCGGAAAGACTGATTGATAGTGAACCGGGTGAAATCTTTATGATTCGAAATATTGCAAATACCATTCCAACTTACGAATTAAGCCAACGAGATCTCACAACGGTATCTTCTGTTGAATATGCAGTGGAAGTACTGGGGGTAAAAGAGATTGTTGTCTGTGGACATTCAAATTGCGGAGGGTGCGCTGCAGCACTTGGAGGACGAGAGAAATTAGAGCATCTTCCATTTACTCAGAATTACCTAGAACCTTTAGAAGCTGTGAAAGAAAAAATCGAAAAGAACCATAACCATGAAGATGATGACTCAAAAGCTAGATTGATGGAGCAAATGAATGTAATTGAACAAGTTGAACACCTTAAAACATATCCTTGGATAAAACAAAAAGTAGAAAATGGCGATTTGGAAATAGAAGGCTGGCTTTACGATATCAAAACAGGAAGCGTATTTGTCTATGATGAAGCTACCGAAGCATTCTGCGAATCAGAGGAATATCAAAACGTACACAAATAAGTTACTCAGTGAATAAAAAAACTGACCTCAGTTCTAAACTGAGGTCAGTTTTTTTAGTGTGCAATACTTTTATAAAGCAACTTGAAGTTCAATAGGACAGTGATCAGAACCAGCGTAATCCGTATGGAGTTTAGCATCTATTAGCCGGTCTTTTAATCGTTCTGAGACGACGAAGTAATCAATACGCCAACCTGTCTTACCGTCTCTCGTATCATAGAGATCTTTCCACCAAGAATACGTTTCTTTTTGATCGGGGTAGAAATATCGGAACGTGTCAATAAAACCGTTATCCAAAAAACGTGTAAATTGGGCACGCTCTTTATCTGAAAATCCTGCACTCGTACGATGACTTTCAGGATCAGTTAAATCAATGTCTTTATGGGCAACGTTCAAATCGCCACAAAGGATCACTGGTTTGCTCAAATCAAGAGATTGGATATGCGCCTGAAAATCTATTTCCCATTGCATTCGGTAATCCAACCGGTTCAGTTCTGACTGTGAAGTTGGGGTATAACAAGTTACCACAATATAATCTTTATACTCCAAAGTAATCACACGACCATCAGTATTATATTTATCAATATTAATACCATAGGTTACATCCAGAGGCTCATGTTTCGTAAAGACGGCTGTACCAGAGTATCCATCTTTTTCCGCATAGTTCCAATAAGAGTGATAGCCTTCAAATTCTAAGTCCATTTGATTTTTTTGAAGTTTAATATCTTGTAGACAAAAAAAGTCAGCATCAAGTTCTTTGAACTGAGTTAGGAAGTCTTTTTTCGTGATTGCACATAATCCATTGACGTTCCAAGAGATTAGTTTCATAGGTGACTCCCTTCAAATATTTGTCACAATCATATCTGATATCATGAGAAAGTCAAAACAATAAGTTCTAGGCTCCAAAAAGTCTTTCCACGGGGAAATCTGCTCGAATTATGCTAGTGTATGATAGAGCTCATATGAATAGAGAGATTTCGAATTGAGTCTACTACTCTTATTGTATTCGTGTTAGAATAAATATGATTTTGCATTGATGTATCTTTATTTATACGTTAAGCAGCCTACCAGAATTGAATAGATGAAAATTGAAAGGAACATTTAGAAAACATGGATATAAAAGAATTCAAAGAACTATTCAAAGAATCAATCATAAAGACCGACGAACCTTTAGCACAATTTACGTATACTGAAACTGGAGGACCAGCTGATGTACTGGTTTTCCCTAAAAGAAAAGAAGAAATTGCTGCAATGATTTCTTACATTAATGAAAGACAATGGCCTTTGACGATTTTAGGAAACGCGAGTAACTTGATTGTAAAAGATGGCGGAATCAGAGGCGTCACAATGATTTTGACAGAGATGGATCAAATTACTATAGAAAAAGACCAGGTTATAGCTCAAGCTGGAGCGGCATTGATTGAAGTCAGTAAAAAAGCTTATCACGCAAGCTTAACAGGATTGGAATTTGCTTGTGGTATTCCAGGTAGTATTGGCGGAGCAGTTTACATGAATGCTGGAGCGTATGATGGAGAAGTAAAAGATGTGATTAAAAGTGTCACATTACTAAGCTTAACGGGAGAAATTAGAGAAGTTAGTAATGAAGATATGGCATTTGTTTACCGTAACAGTTTAATTCAAGAGACGGGCGATATTGTTATAGATGTCAGTTTCCAGTTAGAAGAAGGCGACCAAGATGCAATCAAAGAGCGTATGGATGAATTAACGATTCTGCGTACGACAAGACAGCCTTTAGAGTATCCTTCCTGTGGATCTGTTTTCAAAAGACCAACGGGTTATTTTACTGGAAAGCTGATACAAGAAGCGGGTCTACAAGGATTGAAGTGGGGCGGAGCACAAATTTCGACTAAGCATGCGGGATTCATTGTGAACATCGATCAGGCAACAGCGACAGATTATATTGAGTTAATCGACCACATCAAAGAAGTGATTTTAGAGAAAAATGATGTACAACTTGAAACTGAAGTTCGAATCATCGGAGAAGACCCGGTGAAAAGTAACACAGAGAAAGCGAAAAGATTAATTCAAAAAGCTACAGATCAATTCAAACAAAAAATCGGCACGGAGCAATCTATAGGTTTTGCAGACGAAAGATAAAAGTGAGTGTACACTTAAGACTGAACATACGGTATAGTCTTAAGTGTACACTTTTTATCAAAAAAGATTTCCAAATTAACTAAACAAACTTGGAGGATTTGCAGATGAAAATAGGGGTAATCGGATTAGGCACCATCGCTCAAAAAGCTTATTTACCAGTTATGATGACAGAACACCAAACAGTGGAGTGGCATCTTTCTACTAGAAAACAAGACAAACTAAAGGAAATAGGTGAGAAGTACCGAATTCCTGCACAACAGTTACATACCAGTTGGGAAGATTTACTCGACATAGGTTTGGATGCCGTATTTATCCATACACCCACACCGACCCATGCTGAGATTATCGAAAAAATGATGGATAATGGTATTCATGTATTTGTAGATAAACCAATCAGCGCAGATCTTGAAGAAACAAAAGCCTTGATCGAACGTTCTCGTAAAGCAAATGTCCTATTAACAGCGGGATTTAATAGAAGATTTGCTCCAAGAGTAAAAGAACTCAAAGCCATTGAAGATAAAAATATGGTTTACTTCCAGAAAAACCAAGGAAATTATACAAAACATTCTTCCAGATATAGAATTTACGATATGATGATTCATCCTGTAGATACAGCACTCCATATGATTGATGAGCCTGTAAGAATCATCAATTCAGGACTTGTAGGGTCAGACGATTATTTTAAACGCGCATGGGTTATTCTGGAATCTGATTCTACGCATATTATGGTCTCGATAAACGCTGAGTCAGGCGCTAGACTGGAAACGATGGAAGTTCAAAGTCCAACGCAAACAGCACGAGTAGAAAACCTTTCAGAGTGGACAAGATATGATGAAGAAAAAACAGTCAGCAGATCTTTTGGTGACTGGGATCATACTCTTTATAAAAGAGGATTTTCTTCTATGATCGAAGCTTTTCTTGAAGCTGTTCGTACAAATGGAGACAATCCAGTATCGCTTGAATCTTCTTTAGTTAGCCATGAAGTTTGCGAAATGATTTTAAGAAATGCCAATCTATAAGATAAAGTAAAAGAATTACAGAATAGATAGAACTGCGATCGTTCATTTTGAACGGTCGTTTTTCATCCAAAAAGAAGCAGGATAGTATCATGAAATCGAAAAAGATTGAACTTATGAAAGGGCAAGCTATAATAAAATAGGTTTCAATCTAATTGAGAAAAGATGTAAAGGGAGTGTAAAACTGTGACGGAAAAGACTATTATTTCGTTTAAAGACGTTCAAAAACAATATGATGAAAGTATAGTATTAAAAGATGTTTCGTTCGATTTGGAAAAAGGAAAATTTTATACCTTGCTAGGTCCATCAGGGTGTGGTAAATCTACAATCTTGAATTTGATCGCTGGCTTCACTCAAGCCACTTCAGGTTCAATTATATTAGATGGTAAAAAAGTGAATGAATTACCTCCTAATAAACGTAAAGTCAATACTGTTTTTCAGGATTATGCTCTATTTCCTCATATGAATGTATTTGATAATGTAGCATTTGGATTAAAAATCAAAAAACTGCCTAAAAATCAGATAAAAGAAAAAGTAACGGAAGCACTGAGATCCGTTAGATTAACTGGTTTTGAGACGAGAGAAATTTCTGAAATGTCAGGCGGACAACGCCAGCGGGTAGCCATTGCAAGAGCAATTGTAAACGAACCGGAGATTTTACTTTTAGATGAACCGTTATCTGCTCTGGATTTAAAATTAAGAACAGAGATGCAGTACGAATTAAGAGAACTACAGCAACGACTAGGGATTACTTTTATTTTTGTGACGCATGATCAAGAAGAAGCATTGGCTATGAGTGACAAGATCTTTGTCATGAAAGAAGGCGAAATTGTTCAAAGTGGTACACCAATTGATATCTATGATGAGCCACTTAATAATTATGTGGCTGACTTTATCGGTGAGAGCAATATTGTGGCTGGTAAGATGATACAAGACTATAAAGTGGAATTCGCCGGAAAAGTTTTTGATTGTGTTGACGGTGGGATGCCAGAAAATGAAGAAATTGAAGTCGTGATTAGACCAGAAGATCTTGTTGTTACAAGACCAGCTCTTGGGAATCTCAAAGTGATCGTTCAGTCCCAACTATTTAGAGGTGTGCATTATGAGATCATTGGAGAAGATTCAGAGGGAAATGAATGGATGGTCCATACGACGCGTAAAGCAGAGGTTGGAGACGAAGTCGGGCTAGCATTTGAGCCTAGAGATATCCATATTATGAGATTAGGAGAGACCGAAGAAGCGTTCAATCAGCGTTTAGCAGATTATGCCGTGAATAATGGGACGAGCGTACAAGAAGCGATCGACCGTGAAAAAGGAGTGGAGCTGAATTATGACCTCTAAACAGAATAAATGGCTCTTTTTTCCTTATTTTATCTGGATAGGATTGTTTGTATTTATTCCAATCGGTTTACTCATTTACCAATCATTTATTGGTTTGAATGGAACCTTTACGGTATCTAATTTTGTTACTTACTTTACTTCAACAACTTACCTTAAAATGACGGCACAATCTTTTCTTTATGCATTTATTATTACCTTCATCACACTTTGTATCAGTTATCCGACAGCCTATTTTTTAACACAAACAAGACGAAAAGATTTATGGATGCTCTTACTAATTTTACCGACTTGGATCAATGTATTATTAAAAGCCTATGCTTTTATTGGCTTACTGAGTCAACAAGGAAGTGTGAATACGTTTTTTGACTGGATAGGGATAGGACGTCAACAACTTTTGTTTACAAATGCTAGTTTTCTTTTAGTGGCTACCTATATTGAGATTCCTTTTATGCTACTACCAATCTACAATGCGATTGAAGAGATTCATCCTTCTGTGATTCATGCGAGTAGAGATCTTGGGGCGAATACTTGGGAAACCTTTAAAAACGTTATTTTCCCATTATCCCTCTCAGGTGTCCGAAGTGGCATACAAGTAGTCTTTATCCCGTCTCTTTCACTATTTATGCTGACTAGATTGATTGGTGGAAACCGGGTAATTACTTTAGGGACAGCAATTGAACAACACTTCTTAGTGACACAAAACTGGGGAATGGGATCAACGATTGGGATTGTTTTAATTGTATTGATGATCCTAACAATGGTTCTAACTTCGAGCCGTAAGAAAGGGGTTCGTAGATCATGATCAAGTCTAAATTTAGTTGGGGAAATCTGTATCTGATTTTTATCTTTGTTTTGTTATATGTTCCAATTTTATATTTGATTTATTACTCTTTCAACCAAGCGGGAACAATGAATGAGTTTACGGGATTTACAACGGAACATTATGAAGCGTTAGCGGGTGATACGAGATTGATTCGTATTGCGCTAGATACATTTAGAGTCGCTTTGCTCTCTTCCTTGTTAGCAACCATTATCGGTACTTTGGGGGCGATTGGAATCTTCTTTGTTAGACAAAGAAGAACACAGTCGACCATACTGGGTTTGAATAATGTTCTACTCGTGTCACCGGATGTTATTATTGGCGCAAGTTTCTTGCTCTTATTTACGATGGCTGGTTTTCGCTTAGGGTTTTATTCTGTATTGTTTTCACATATCGCATTCAGTATTCCAATTGTGGTCTTAATGGTCTTGCCTAAACTGCAAGAAATGAATACAAACATGATTACTGCAGCAAAAGATCTAGGAGCAAACAATTGGCAAGTGTTAAAAAGTGTGATTATTCCGAGTATTAAACCAGGCATACTTGCTGGATATTTTATGGCTTTCACTTATTCTATCGATGATTTCGCTGTTACCTTTTTCGTAACTGGAAATGGCTTCGCAACCTTATCTGTTGAAATTTATTCAAGAGCTCGACAAGGGATCAGTTTAGAGATCAATGCGTTGAGTACGATTCTATTCATTGTTGCTCTAGGACTAGTCAGTGGCTACTACTTTGTTCAACAGCAACAGCGTAACCGTAAACGGAAACTAACCGATGTTGATCCAACGAACCACCAAAAGGCGGTGACACCTTAATGAAACAATTGATTCAATTGGCTTTAGCTGTGTTGGGGGTATCGAGCGTACTCTATTTGGGTAGTTTTTTCATTGAACATTCCCAAGGTGCAAGCGGAGCAGATACGCTAAATATTTTTAACTGGGGAGATTATATCGATCCAGAATTGCTTGAACAGTTTGAAGAAGAATCGGGTTACCGAGTTGTTTATGAAACCTTTGACTCCAATGAGTCGATGTATACAAAAGTTCAGCAAGGCGGAACAGCATACGACCTGACGATTCCAAGTGAATATATGATTGAGAGAATGATTGAAGAAGATCTCGTTTTACCAATAGACTATTCAAAAATTACTGGTTTAGAAAATATTGATTCAGAATTTCTCGATCAACCATTCGATCCTAATAATCAGTTCTCAATTCCTTACTTCTGGGGGACTTTGGGGATTGTTTATAATGAACAGATGGTTGATGAAGAAGATATTACGTCTTGGAGTGATTTATGGAATCCTGAATTCAGAGAAAGTATTCTGTTTATTGATGGAGCGCGAGAAGTTATCGGAATTGGCTTGCAGACTCAAGGCTATTCATTGAACTCGAAAAATGATGAAGAATTGAATGAATCTTTTGAATTGCTTCGTGATCTTGCGCCGAATGCTAAGGCGCTAGTTGCAGATGAGATCAAAATGTATATGATTCAAGAAGAAGCGCCCGTTGCGGTGACGTTTTCTGGAGAAGCGGCTGATATGATGTGGGAAAATGAATCTCTACATTATATTCTGCCTGAAGAAGGATCCAACTTGTGGTTTGACAATATGGTGATTCCTAAGACAGCGCAAAACACAGAAGCGGCATATGCCTTTATAAATTTCATGCTGCAGCCAGAAGTTGCTGCTCAGAATGCTGATTATATTGGGTACAGTACTCCAAATAAAGCGGCCATGGATTTGCTTCCGGAAGAAACAACGGAAGACGAGCAATTTTATCCATCTGCTGAAACCATTGAAAAGTTAGAAGTGTACGAAAATCTTGGACCTGAATACATTGAAAAATATAATGACTTGTTCCTGGAATTCAAAATGCTTAGATAATAAAAAGGAGCTGCTGATGCAGCTCCTTTTTATGTTACAATACAGTTGAAAATGATAGCGGTACATAAATTTTATCTGGAAGGGAAATGGGTATGAATCTCAAAAAATTAGTAGGATATAAAGCGGCAGAATTTATTGAAGACGGCATGACGGTTGGTCTTGGGACAGGTTCAACGGCTTATTACATGGTAGAAGCCCTTGGTAAAAGAGTAAATGAAGAAGGATTAAATATCGTTGGTGTAACTACATCTATTCGAACAACAGCGCAAGCAACTGATTTGAATATTCCCTTAAAGGGGATAGATGATGTTGAAAAAATTGATATAACCATTGATGGAGCAGATGAAATTTCAAATACTTATCAAGGGATTAAAGGTGGTGGAGCGGCTCATTTGTTTGAAAAAACAGTGGCCAATCTTTCTGATAGAAACATCTGGATCGTAGATGAAAGCAAACTAGTAGAAGAGCTTGGTGCTTTTCCATTACCTGTAGAAGTAGTTCATTTTGGTTCTGGCCAATTGTTCAAAAAGTTTGAACAAAAAGGCTACAAGCCTTCTTGGAGATTAGATGAAGAAGGAGAAAAATTAGTGACGGATTCAGGAAATCTTATTATCGATCTTCACATGGAAATTATTAAAAATCCTGAACCGTTAGCGACTTGGTTGGATTCTTTAACAGGTGTAGTGGAGCATGGATTGTTTTTAAATTGTGTCGATACAATCATTGTAGGGACGCAAGAAGGTGTGACTGTAGAGCAAGTTGATAGAGGGTAAATTAAAAACGATCAGACGCTACTTGAATAGTAGAATCTGATCGTTTTTTTTAAATAGAAAAAAGTTAAGATAGTGATTTTTCTTTTAGTTTTTGTAGCATATCTGCTGTCATTTTTTCAAGAGTATATTCAGGGCTGAAATCCCATTCTTTACGAGCTTGTATCGTATCGATTGAATTCGGCCATGACTCCGCAATCGTCTGACGAATGGGATCGACTTCAAAGTCCAAAGTGAATTCTGGTATATGAGCTTGAATCGCTTTTTCAAAGTCTTCTGGACATACACTCATTGCACTAACATTGAATGCGTTACGGTGAATGAGGTTCTCCGAAGGTACTTCCATTAAACGAATAATGGCGTCTACCGCATCTGGCATGTACATCATATCCATATAAGTGCCCTTGTCGATAAAAGAGGTGTAGGCTTGTTTTTTTAATGCCTCGTAGTAGATATCTACTGCATAATCAGTTGTTCCGCCACCAGGTAGTGCTTCGTAAGAAATGAGTCCAGGGAAACGAACGCTTCTCGTATCTACTCCAAATTTCTGGAAGTAATAATCACAAAGCAATTCTCCGCTTACCTTCGTTACTCCATACATAGTCGTTGGACGTTGTAAGGTTACTTGCGGTGTCTGTACTTTAGGCGTTTGAGGACCAAAAGCACCGATTGAACTAGGCGTGAAGAATTTCAAATCATGAATACGCGCTACTTCTAGTGCGTTCATTAATCCACCCATATTCAATTCCCAAGCTAACTGAGGCTTTTCTTCCGCTACCGCAGACAGCAAAGCTGCTAAATGAATAATTGTATCAATTTGATATTTTTCGACTAATTGCTCTATAGCTAATTGATCCGTTACATCCAGATATTCAAAAATGCCATTTTCAACAACAGTCGACTGTTCTGGTCTTTGAATGTCTGTTGCGATAACGTGCTCTACTCCAAATTTTTCTCTCAAGCGTGCTGTCAGAGCAGTTCCGATCTGTCCCAGTGCGCCAGTAATTAAGATGGTTTCCAAGATTCTTTCCTCCAGTAATGATTCAATCATATCGTTTACTCCAAAAGAAAAAGCAGCTGACTGAGTTATGCGCTCAAATACTCTTGATAGGAACTCGGTCTAGTTAACTGCTTTTTATAAAAGATTTATATAACGTTTAATTCGTTTCCGACTTTTTCATAAATCGAAAGGACTTTATCTAACTGCTCTTTAGTGTGTGCCGCGCTTGGCATGTTTCTCACACGTCCAGTACCTCTTGGAACAGTAGGGAAGACGATAGATTTAGCATAAACGCCTTCATCTGTTAATCGTTTTGAAAATGTCTGAGTCAGTTTTTCATCACCAATAATACAAGGGGTGATCGGTGTTTCAGAATTTCCGATGTTGAAGCCTAATGCATCTAGTCCAGCTTTCAGGTAACGACCATTTTCCCATAGGCGGTCATGCTCTTCAGTGGAAGCAGACATGATATCGATTGCTTCAATACAGGCAGCTGCAGCACCAGGTGTTAGTGAAGTAGAAAATAAGAATGGACGGGCGCGTACTTTTAGCCAGTCAATCAAGTTCTGAGTTCCTGCTACATAACCACCGACAACACCAACAGCTTTAGAAAGTGTGCCCATTTGGAAGTCGATTTTGTCTTGTAGTCCGAAATGCTTAACTGTTCCGGCACCTTTGCCCATAACACCTGAACCGTGAGCGTCATCTACGTAAGTGATCAAATCAAATTCTTCAGCGATTTTGACAATATCCGGTAAGTTGGCTACGTCTCCATCCATTGAGAAGACACCGTCCGTAATGTACATAACTTTTTCATATTGTCCACTTTCAGTAGCTTCTTTTGCTTTAGCACGTAAGTCTTCCATATCCTGATGTTTGACTCGAATAACTTTAGCACCAGACAAACGACAACCGTCAATAATAGATGCGTGGTTTAATTCATCTGATAAAATCGCATCTTTTTTGTTCATAACGGCTGAAATCGCACCCATGTTACAGTTAAATCCTGACTGGAAAGCAACGGCTGCTTCGGTTTGCTTGAAGTCAGCAATTTTGGCTTCGAGTTCATCATGGATACTTTGTGTCCCATTAATTGAACGAACAGCACCCGCACCTACACCATATTGATCAGTAGCGGCGTTCGCTTTTGCTTTCAATCGTTCATCATTAGAAAAACCAAGGTAATTGTTTGAAGACATATTGATCAGTTGCTTTCCTCTGACCGTGATTTCTGCTCCATTTGGACCTTCTAGCGTATCGATTTCATTGTATAATCCCATTTCTTTCAATTCGTTTAGATTACTTTCCAAAAAATGGTTCAGCGTTTTACTGGTCATCTAATCTCTCCCTATATAGTTGCTCATTACAGACAGAACCGCTATTAGATAAGCAAAACAGCGGTCTATCAGACGATTTTATTATAACATGTAATGTAGGGCGTTTGAAAGGAATGAAAAAGTGAAGTCGATTTAAACGAACAAAAAATGAACAATTTCTTAAAAATATCAAAATAGTGAGAGAAAAATTTAAAAATTAAAATAACCTGTTGTAATTATGATAGAAAGCTGATAAAGTATTCCAAGTGATCTGAATTATAATTTATTATGAAAATTAGTTATATATTTTGGGAGGAAACAACAGATGAAGAACAGTAAACTAGCACGTACTCTAGGGTTAACATTAACAAGTGCTTTACTATTAGCAGCTTGTGGTAATGGTGGAAACGACTCTGCCGAAGAATCAAGTTCAGAAGGATCAAACGATGAGCAAGTTCTACACTTAATTGAAACAGCTGAAATCCCTTCAATGGATTCTACTACTTCTACAGACTCAGTAAGTAATAACGTACTGAACAACGTAAACGAAGGCCTTTATCGTCAAGGACCTGAAAACGATCTACAATTAGGTATGGCAGCAGAAGAGCCAACTGTAAGCGAAGATGGCTTGACATATACATTTAAAATCAGAGAAGATGCACAATGGTCAAATGGCGAACCCGTTACAGCAAATGACTTTGTCTATGCTTGGCAACGTCTAGCAAATCCTGAGACAGCAGCAGAATATGCTTATATGATTGACGGTATTGTGACAAATGCTTCAGAAATCCTTACTGGAGAAATGGATCCTTCAGAACTTGGTGTGACTGCTGAAGATGAAACAACTTTTGTAGTTGAACTAGCAAAACCAGTTCCTTACTTCAAAGATCTATTAACACTATCAATGTTCTTCCCACTTAACGAAGAATATGTAACGGAACAAGGAAATGACTACGCAACAAACAGTGACACAATTCTTTATAACGGACCATTTGAATTAACAGATTGGGATGGCGCTGGACTTAGCTGGTCATTAGAGAAAAATGAAGATTACTGGGATGCAGACGTTGTAAAACTTGACCGTATTGATGTAGATGCCGTTAAAGAAACTTCAACAGCATTGAACTTATACAATGCCGGTGAAGCAGACCGTATGATCCTTACTGGAGAGTATGTTCAAACAAAACAAGGCGCTCCTGATTTACTATCACAAGCGACTTCATCAGTATTCTACTTCAAGTTCAACCAAGAACGTAATGGAGAAGAAACACCATTAGCAAATGAAAACATTCGTAAAGCTATTGCGATGGCATTCGATAAACAAAGCTTCTCTGATACAGTTTTACAAAATGGTTCTCTTCCAGCAAATGGTTTAGTACCTGCTGAATTAGCAGTTGGACCAGCTTCTAACGAAGATTTCCGTGCTGAAAATGGAGACTTGCTTTCTTTCGACGCAGAACAAGCTGTTGAGTACTTTGAAACAGGACTTGACGAATTAGGTGTAGATTCACTAACACTTGAAATGCTTGGAGATGACACTGAAAACTCTAAACGTTCATTAGAATTCATGCAGTCTCAATTAGAATCAAACTTACCAAACTTAACAATCAACTTGAGAAACGTACCATTCAAAGTTCGTCTGGATGCTAACTCTAAACAAGATTACGATATTCAACTAGCTGGATGGGGAGCAGATTATGCTGATCCAATCAACTTCTTGGAATTGTTTGAAACAGAAAACGGCAACAACAAATCTGGATTCAGCAACCCTGAATACGATGCTTTAATTGAAAGAGCACAAAACGATGCAAGTGATTTAGAAGGTCGTTGGGAAGCTATGCTAGAAGCTGAGCAAATCTTATTAGACTCTGCTGGTATCGCACCAATTTACCAACGTGCGTATGCAGTTCTTGAAAAAGATTACGTTCAAGATCTAGTTCACCACCTAACAGGTGCAGAATACTCATACAAATGGGCTTACATCGAAGGTAAATAATCTTTAGAAAATGAATAAAGATTAAAGGCTACAAAAAAAGAGTGGATATCCACTCTTTTTTTAAGCCCTATAATATAATTATGCATAAAAAGCACCATCATTTTTATACAAATTTTATCTTTCAAACAAATAAAATCCCATTAAAGATAGTAGAGAAATACTCATTAAAATCAGACCGATTTTGAGTAAAACGGTGTACCCTTTACCAAATTGATTGGATAAATGAGAGATTGGTCGCTCTTCGTCCTCTATTGAACTAGATTTACGAAAAAGGCGAGTAGCTTTATTAACGCTATAATGGAAAAAGTCAAAAGATCCGGAACGGATCACTAAACCAAAAACTCCAAGGATGAGAAAAAGTCCTGCAGGGTAAAAAAACAGGTTAGTTGTCTGAAGGAAACTGATTTCTCCATAAAGGATCCATTCAAGAATGAAAATCAACAAAATGATGGCACTAGCAAAGCTGACTAAATTTAGTTTTATGCGCATAGTAGATTCTCCTAAAGTTTTGAAAAGTCTATTTTATACTGTACCTTATATGTTGTAAAACCTCAATAAGAGAATCCGTGTAAATAGAGAAATTAGGAAAATTAAACGGAAATGATAGTAGAATGAAATAACTCCTTATATTTTTCTAATAGGAACCGTTTAATAGTCACATAATAGCAAAAAGATTTGCAATCAGTGCCTAGAGAGAATATTCTATATATTGTGCTTTTTTTAATATGAATAAAAAATAATAATACTGGAGGTGTAAAATCGATGAATCATTATTTGAAATATTTAGGAAAACGTGTATTTTACATGTTTGTAACTTTATTTCTAATTGCATCGATTACGTTCTTTCTAAGCAAGTTGCTGCCCGGAACACCCTATACAAATCAAGAAAAATTGTCCGATCAGCAAATTGAGATTATGAATGAACAATATGGATTAAACGAACCGGACGTTGTTCAATATGCCATTTACATGGGCGGACTCGTTAAGGGAGATTTAGGAACATCTTTTCAATACGATAATACGCCAGTTACAAAACTTTTATCCACTCGAATTGGTCCTTCTCTTCAATTAGGATTTCAAGCAGTTGTATTAGGAACATTCTTCGGAATTATTCTTGGAGTAATTTCAGCTATGAAACAAAATACTTGGATCGATACATCGGCAACCTTTGTAGCCATTCTTGGTAGATCTATTCCAAACTTCGTATTCGCTGTATTATTACAACTGATATTTGCTGTTAAATTAGGTTGGTTCCCGATTGCACTTTGGAACGGTGGATTTGAATCCTCTGTCTTACCAACACTGGCTTTAGCGATTGGACCGTTGGCAGATTCTGCTCGTTTTATCCGTACAGAAATGGTTGACGTACTCAGCAGTGATTACATTGAACTTGCCAGAGCAAAAGGTCTTAGCCGTTGGGTAGTAGCCTTCAAACATGGGGTTAGAAATGCCTTGATTCCATTGTTGACCATTTTAGGACCCATGGCAGTTGCGTTAATGACTGGTTCAATGGTTGTAGAGAACATTTATGCAATCCCTGGTATTGGTGAACAGTTCGTTAAATCAATCTTGTCAAATGATTATCCGACTATTATGGGTGTGACGATTCTTTACTCTGCTATGCTCGTATTTATCATTTTAGTAGTAGATATTATGTATGGCATCGTCGATCCTCGAATTCGTGTATCATCTGAAGGAGGAAAATAATATGGAAACTCATGATAATAACGCAACGATAAATGAGAAAACTAAATTTTCTCCTGATATGTTTGAAAAGGTCAGCGGAGCGAGTACTGAAGATAATGAAAAAATTAGCGCACCATCGTTGAGCTTTCTTCAAGATTCTTGGAGAAGATTAAAGAAAAACAAAGCAGCAGTTATTAGTTTGGGCGTACTGCTAGTCATTATGATATTAGCTTTTTCTGCACCACTGATCTCACCACACAGTCCATACACTCAATATAGTGGACAAACGAGTTTACCGCCGAAGATTCCCGGTATTGATATCAATGGCTTAAACGGAACAACTACAGCCGGTGGCGGAGAACGTTTTGATAAATATGCGCAAGTAGGAGCTGAAGAAGGAACTTACTATATTTTAGGAACAGACAGTCTAGGACGTGACTTGCTTTCACGTATATTATATGGGACACGTGTATCCCTGATTATCGCTTTTGCGGCAGCCTTCTTTGATTTGACCTTCGGAGTTGTCTATGGTCTGGTTTCAGGCTGGAAAGGCGGCAGAGTCGATAATGTCATGCAAAGAATTTTAGAAATCTTATCTGGTGTTCCAAACTTAGTGGTCGTTATTTTGACACTATTAGTATTGGAACCTGGTATCCAAGCAATCATTATTGCGCTTGCGATAACAGGATGGATTCCAATGGCACGAATCGTACGGGCACAAACGCTGAAACTGAAAAACCAAGAATATATTTTGGCCGCTCAGACATTAGGCGAATCTCCCATTAAAATTGCTATGAAACACTTAATTTCAAACTTATCAGGAGTCATCATTATTCAAACGATGTTTTCTATTCCATCTGCAATATTCTTTGAAGCCTTCTTAAGCTTTATCGGTATCGGTATACCGGCTCCGTTAGCTTCTTTAGGTACATTGATTAATGATGGATATAAAACCTTCCAGTTCTTACCGCATATTATGTGGTACCCGGCAGGCGTTTTATGCCTCTTGATGATTTCGTTTAACTTATTGGCTGACGGACTACGAGATGCTTTTGATCCAAAAATGAAAGATTAGCGAGGTGACTATAGATGAGTAACATTTTAGAAGTGAGAGATTTAAATATTACTTTCGACACTTACGCAGGTAAAGTACAAGCCATTCGTGGTGTCAGTTTTGACCTAAAAAAAGGTGAAACACTAGCAATCGTTGGGGAGTCAGGCTCAGGTAAATCCGTTACTTCCAGAAGTATCATGCGTCTATTATCTCAAAATGCCAACATCGAACAGGGACAAATCGTATTTAACGGTAAAGACCTCGTTCACGCATCGGAAAAAGAGATGCAGGCGATTCGAGGAAAAAGAATTGCAATGATCTTCCAAGATCCGATGACGTCTTTGAACCCTACAATGACAATTGAAAAACAAATCGTAGAGCCACTGAAAATTCATCAAAAGATGAACAAAAGTCAAGCACATGACAGAGCGTTACAATTGCTGGAATTGGTTGGTTTACCAGATCCAGAAAAAAGAATGAAGCAGTATCCTCACCAATTTTCTGGTGGTCAAAGACAGCGTATCGTTATTGCGATCGCGCTAGCTTGTAATCCAGATATCTTGATTGCGGATGAGCCGACTACAGCCCTTGACGTAACGATTCAAGCTCAGATTTTAGAGTTAATGAAAGAACTTCAAGAAAAAATCGATACATCAATCATCTTTATTACACACGATTTAGGTGTCGTAGCGAATGTGGCGGATCGAGTAGCTGTAATGTATGCTGGAAAATTCGTAGAAGTAGGGACTGTTGATGAAGTCTTTTATAATCCACAACATCCATATACTTGGGGATTACTTGCTTCTATGCCAACTTTGGATACAGCGAACTCTTTATATGCGATTCCAGGTACTCCTCCAGATTTACTGGATCCACCAATAGGAGATGCGTTTGCACCTCGTAATGAATACGCAATGAAAATCGATACAGAACTGGAGCCGCCAATGTTTAAAGTTTCAAAATCACATTACGCGGCAACATGGCTACTTCACGAAGACGCTCCGGCTATTGACCCCCCTGAGGAAATCAAAGGCCGTCAGCAGCTTTACAAAGAGAAGTTTGCCAAACGTCACAATGATGGAGGCGTGAAATAGTGGAAAAGTCAAAAGAAAAGATTTTAGAAGTCAAAAATCTGAAGCAATACTTCAACGAAGGTTCAAGGAATGAAGTACGCGCAGTAGATGACATTACCTTTGATATTTTCAGAGGTGAAACTTTTGGGCTAGTAGGAGAATCTGGTTCAGGAAAATCAACGACGGGACGTTCAATCATCCGCTTGTACGAACCAACTGCTGGAGAAATTGATTTCCAGGGAACGCAAGTACACAAAATCTCTAAGAAAAAAGATTTATTACAATTCAGACGCGATATGCAAATGATCTTTCAGGATCCGTATGCTTCATTGAATCCTAAAATGAAAGTTCGAGACATTATTGCTGAAGGAATCGATATCCACGGCCTTGCGAACTCTAAAGAAGAACGTAATGCACGTGTGATCGAATTGCTTGAATTAGTAGGACTAAACCCTGACCACGCAAGTCGTTATCCACATGAATTCTCAGGTGGACAACGTCAGCGTATCGGGATTGCTAGAGCGCTAGCCGTTAAGCCTAAATTTATTGTAGCAGATGAACCCATTTCAGCATTGGATGTTTCAATCCAAGCGCAAGTTGTTAACTTGTTGATGGATCTACAAAAATCTCAAGATTTAACGTTCTTATTCATTGCCCACGACTTATCAATGGTTAAATATATCAGTGATCGTATCGGTGTAATGAATTCAGGTAAATTGCTTGAATTAGCGCCAGCAGAAGATGTCTATAACAAACCACTACATGCTTATACTGAAAGCTTGCTCTCTGCGGTTCCTTTACCGGATCCAGAATACGAGCGTGCTCGTAAACGTACAACGTATGTAGCTAGAATCGCAAATGACGAAGAAGAAGAACTTCGTGAAATCGTTCCAGGACACTATGTATATTGCCGAGAGTCAGATGTCCCTCGCCTGAAACAAAAACGTGCTGCTTACGATAACCAAAACAACTAATACTTGATCATAAAGAATCTAAGATAGTAGTCTTAGGTCATGCTCAAATATCATTAAATCCAGAAAGAATTGTATTCATTTACAATTCTCTCTGGGCTTTTTTGTTTGAGACACTAAAATTGATGAGTACTCGCGTTTGGATTTCGGATATGTGAACCAATTTAATAATGTGATAATCGTATCTCTTAGGAAATTCAGCTTCTATTATAGAATTAAAAGTCAACTTTTATTAAAATTGAAAGAGATTACAATTTTGTTCAAACTTGATTCGTGAAATATGATAAGATGAAGGAATAGAAGCAATCATTATGAAATTTGTTTTTTGGAGGAATATAAAATGAGAATGATCGATTTAATTGAAAAAAAGCAACATGATCAAGAATTGACTGAGCAAGAAATTAAATGGATGATTGAAGGATATACAAATGGAACGATTCCTGACTATCAAATGAGTGCAATGAATATGGCGATTTACTTTAAAGGGATGACAAAAGATGAACGTAGTGCTCTAACAATGGCGATGGTTGAATCTGGAGATCAAATTGACCTTTCTGCAATTGCAGGTGTCAAAGTTGACAAGCATTCAACAGGTGGTGTAGGGGATACAACAACCTTAATACTTGCACCACTAGTCGCAAGTGTTGGTGTACCTGTAGCGAAAATGAGTGGACGAGGATTAGGTCATACGGGTGGAACGATCGACAAACTTGAAGCAATCCCAGGATTTCACGTTGAAATTTCAAAAGAACAATTTGTGGAACTGGTTAATGAAAACAAAGTTGCTGTCGTTGGTCAGTCAGGAAACCTGACGCCGGCAGACAAGAAATTGTATGCTTTGCGTGATGTAACAAGTACAGTTGAATCCATTCCATTGATTGCGAGTTCAATCATGAGCAAGAAAATTGCTTCTGGAGCAGACGCAATTGTACTAGATGTAAAAACGGGTGCCGGCGCATTCATGAAGAGTGTGGATCAAGCTAGAGAATTAGCGGAAGCTATGGTGGAAATCGGCAATTCAGTTGGTAGAAACACGATGGCAGTTATTTCAGATATGAGCCAGCCGCTTGGAAATGCGATCGGAAATGGACTTGAAGTAAAAGAAGCAATCGAAACCCTAAAAGGAAATGGACCGGAAGATTTAACGGAACTTTGCCTCGTCTTAGGAAGTCAAATGGCCTTCTTAGGTGGCGTAGGTAGCTCGTTAGAAGAAGCAAGAACACTACTAGAAGAAAACCTGCATAACGGGAAAGCACTAGAAGCCTTTAAAGTCTTTGTGAAATCTCAAGGTGGAGATGATTCAGTTGTTGAACATACAGATGAAGTTTTACCTTCAGCTGAATTTACGACAGAAGTAACGGCTGAGAAAGATGGTGTGATTTCTAAAATTGTTGCTGACCAAGTTGGTTTAGCAGCTATGAGACTCGGTGCCGGAAGAGAAACAAAAGAAAGTAAGATTGACTTAGCAGCAGGGCTCTACTTAAATAAAAAAGTAGGCGACACTGTGAAAGCTGGAGAATCTCTAGCAACACTCTACTCAAACAAACCAATCGCAGAAGAAACAAAACAAACGATTCGTCAGAGTATGGAAATCAGTGAAACAGCAGAACCACTAACACTAGTCTACGATATTATTAAATAGTTGTATAAATCAGAGTCAGAAGAGTATGCAGATGCGGTCTTCAAAAGGCCATTCCAACTCTTCAAAGACTCTTTTTTTTATTTAGAAATATTACCAGTTATTCATAGGTATGAAGTCATTAGTATGAAGGAAGTGAATGAATGTATCTAACAGAAATAAAAAGTGGATTAAAGGCCAGTGCACCAATCATGATTACTTACGTAGCGCTAGGGTTGGCTTGTGGAATTGTCTTATATGACGCTGGTATTTCTATCATAGGGATTTCTTTTATGAGTGTGCTTGTTTATGCAGGAGCTGGACAGTTTCTGGCAGCTAGTATGCTCGTTTTAGGCGCTTCTATTCCATCGGTTATAGTGATGGTCTTTTTCCTGAATCTAAGGCATATTTTGATGTCTGCCAGTATGTCTACTTATGTAAAAGAGCGGTCTCTTGGATTTATCGCGCTATTCAGTCACGTATTGACGGATGAATCTTACGGGATTAATTATACTAAGTTCAGAGAAGGTGACTGGTCTCCTGAGGAAGCCATGGTAACAAGTGTGGCTAACTATTCAACTTGGGTGGTCAGTACAATCATTGGTGGTATGATCGGAAGTCAAATTCAAGTCAATACGATTATTATGAATTATGCGTTGATTGCGATGTTCTTATATATGATGGTCCAGCAATTTGTTTCAAAAGAACATCTTATCGCAGGAATCTGTTCCATCGTACTGACGGTTGTCTTAACCATTGTCTTGAAACATAACATTGCGCTCGTCATTGCTACCGTTATCGCTTCTTTTATAGGGTATTATCTAGAAGTTAGGAAAAATCGTCATACAAAACCGAATCTCAAAGGGAGTGAAGCCAATGAATAATGTGTGGGGACTGATTTTAGGAATGGCCGTTGTGACCTATATTCCGCGCTTCTTACCAATGCTTCTGTTAAGCAAAAAAGAGATTTCACCTTCCTTTAGTCGCTGGATGACGTATATCCCGGTATCAATCTTTGCAGCTCTTGTGGCCTCAGACATCTTTTTCTGGGATGGCTCCTTTAATCTACAACCAACAATCAATATCAAACTAATTCCATCTATTGCTGTTTTTTTAATTGCTTATAAAACGAAAAGTTTATTGTGGTCTATGGTTGTCGGTATAGGCGGAATTACGGTTGTCTGGTTTTTATTTTAAAATCACTTCCTTAAAGACGGTTGTTTCAGTATACTTTCGCCAAGTACATCTGCCCATTGTTCGACCCAGCAAAAAGAGTAAGGAACGTGATAGGTTGTTCTCAATTTTTTATATCGTGGATGTCTTGCCCAGGTAAAAGAGATCAAACCGATGATGGGAAGATATAAAGGCCCAAGCAGCAAAGACTGAAAGGTATGACCATATTCATGTACAGCCATTCTACTACAGGAATCTGCAAATTTTGTGATATCTCGATTTTTCAGTAATCCAGTATCTGACTCGTCTGGTGTAAAGATAAATAATCCGAGTGAGACGCCATCCAGTCGATTCCATTTTGTTCGAATAGCACCATGAAAATAACTATGGGGTTGCTTATAATAAAGAAGAAACAGGAAAAATCCGACAGTAGTCTGGAAGAATCCCCATGTAGACTGCATTAGAAAATATAAAAATTTCAGTACAATCAACAACCCTTTAGATTGAAACATAAGAACCGACTCCTTAAATAGATAGTAAAAAATACGTTTCTCGTTATCCACGAGAAGCGTATTTTTGTATGGAAATATTTCGAGCAGCACACCAGTCAGCTGCTTGACCTGATAAAATCAAATCCGTTTTATTTAAATCAGCAATATTTTTCGTACCCAGAAGTGTCATGATACTGGCAATTTCTGCTTTCCAGGCGTGAACCGTTTCGATTGTCTGATCCACATCTTCAAGAGCCATATGCATGAATTGACTGGATAAACCAGTTAAAGAAGCGCCCATAGACAAAGCTTTAACCATTTCCATAGGGCGACGAATACCGCCTGAAGCGATGATACGAGCCGACTGAACGACCTCGTGAGCTTCTAGCAAAGATTCTACAGTTGTTTGTCCCCAAGATTCCAAATCATCCAGTTTCTGTTCGGGTCTTCTATAGTTTTCAATTTGAGCAAAGTTTGTTCCGCCACGACCACTGATATCGATCATTTGAACCCCAACGGATTCAAGTAATTGAACCGTTTCGCGGCTCATACCGAATCCCACTTCTTTGGCAATGACCGGTACACCAAGACCTTGTACAATTTCTTGAATATTTTCAATCCAACCGGAAAATTCCCGGTCGCCTTCAGGCATAACGATTTCTTGCGGAGCATTGATATGAATCTGCATCGCATCAGCTTGAAGTAAGTCAACGACTCTTTTTGCATTCTCTAAACCGTGTCCTGCACCCAAGTTTGCAAATACAAGACCATTTGGATTCGTTTCTCTGACAATTTTAAAAGTGCCTTCTTGTTCAGGATCTTTTAATGCTGCACTAACAGAGCCCGTTGCAATCGCAAGACCAGTTTCTCTAGCAATGGTTGCTAATTTTTCATTTACTTTTCCTGTCCAACGACTTCCACCAGACATGGCATTGATAAAGAACGGAACATGAAAAGTCAGCCCATCTAGTTGGACAGACATATCCACATCTTTTACATCCATCTGTGGAAAAGAATGGTGGACAAATCGGACATCATCAAAAGAGGATTGCCCGTGATCATAAAATTTTTCAGAAAGAGAGACGTGCTCATTTTTTCGGTTGTTTTGTTTTGGCATAGTGTTGTCTCCAGTATGTCAGTTTTAGAAGAATCCAGTATGGATAGACTCTTTTTTCAGTTCATAAATGATTATAGCAAACAATGATGTAAAATGGACTAAGAACGAGCATAAACTTTTAAAGGGAGTAAGGTAATATCGTGTGTCTGCCATCTCGAAACCAAGTCGTTTAAACTTGAAGAACGGTCAAATAAAGCAATACCACAGTCGCCACCACCAGCACCAGAAGTTTTAGCGGCACCATGAAAGGCTTCTGCGTCTTCACACAATTGTTCGAGCGTTTCAGTCTCAATGGAGACACCCGTATTTTCACTCATTTCTTTCAAAATCTGGCGATTCTTACGGATTTCGGTTTGAATGTCCGCTAATGAACCTTTTCTAAAAGCTTGAATCATATTCTCTACGCAAACTTTACTTCTATTTAAAAAATCTTGATAGTTTTGTTTTTTGGCTTCTCGGTTTGCTTTCACTTGATCAACTAGATTAGTAGTGGAAGCAGGGGAGCCTGTCCATCCAATCAGTAGTTTTAGTTCTGAAGGAGGGGTCAGTTTCTCAACCATAAAAGCTGGCCAGTCGAGTTCAACAATGGATTTGATGCTATGTGTGTTCAGACGATCCTTAACCCATTTGCGGTTAAAACTACTGTAAGCTAGCCACCCAGTGTAAGTTGCCGCCGCAATATCTCCAAACGATCCATTACTTTTTACGGATAAATGTGCTAGAACAGATAGTTTAAAAACCAGTTCATCTGTTTCAGCGAGCTCATAATACTTTAATAGCGCTCGTACAGTAGCGACGGTAACAGCTGCGCTAGAACCGAGGCCATATTTCAAACCGTTAGCACTATCTAATTCACTATCCACAACCAGATGAAAGATGGATAACTCTTGTCCACATTCTTTTGCGTAACGTTCAGTGTAATCAATTGCTGCGAGCAGGTAGTGAAATGGATTTTCTCTTTCATCGATCATCAGTTTCCCGTTTTCTCTTGTCCATTGAAGGGGAATACTAGAATAATGAGATGAGTGAATTGTTCCAACTGTATCAGATGGACTGACTTTAACGGTTAGAAATTGGTCGACCGCAACAAGAATAGCTGGGTGCCCAGGTTCAACAACAGCGTACTCGCCAGCTATATATAATTTTCCGGGAGCCGAGGCTTCTACTTGATTCATTCAATTCGTTCCTTTTTTAGGATCTGTTCTGTTCGAATCAGCATCCTTTGGATTTTTAGTGGTATGTAAGTAGAAAACAAACAATCAGTTTTCTAGAAGATGAATGGCAGGTCCCGGTTTCGCGGAAATAATCTGTTCTTCATCGAAATATTCAGCTAATTTCAGTTTAATTTCTTTCATTTGAGATTGTCGGCAAATGACTTTTACATTCGGACCAGCGTCCATAGTGAAGTAAACCGTGTATCCTTGTTTTCTTAATGTACGTACAGCGTCCATTGCAAGCATACTGTCAGCTGTCCAATAAGTGAAAGGTGGATTCGCACCAAGTGTAGTCGCATGCATTTTCAAAGCATTACGTTCTGCAATGGAGCCTACTTCTTCAATATTTTGTTCTTCTATAGCTTCTTTCATATCTGCTAAGTCCTGGTCGAGTGTTGCTAGCCAACCGTCATAAAATGGAGAAGTTTCAACGGTTCGGCGCATACCGTCTCTACTAGAAACATCTTTTTGAGCCTGTTTTACGATAATAAACAGCATGCCGATATCCCAGTTTGCATCATCGACTGGAGAAGCAAAAGAATCTTCGTCTGTTGAGCCTTTTTCCCATTCAACGAATCCGCCGAAGATACTTCTAGAAGCAGATCCTGAGCCTCGTCTTGCTAGGCGTGACAAGTCTTTTGGCGACAAGTTCAAGCCCGCAGCTTCATTTGCAGCACCAGCTAGTGCTGCAAGTCCTGATGCAGAAGAAGCGAGACCCGCTGCTGTTGGAACATAGTTGATACTTTCAACATGAGCACGATCCGTTATCCCAGCTTGTTCTCTAATTAAATCGAGAATCGTCACGACTTTGTTCAATACACCTGATGCTTGTTTTTCGCCATCCAAAATCAGTTCGTCCTCTTTTAATGAAGGATCAAAATTCACTTTAGTGTCTGTATAGAAAGCATCTAGCGTTAAAGAAAGGGAATTGTTTTTTGGAATAATCAGAGCTTCATTTTCTTTGCCCCAATATTTGATTAATGCAATATTTGTATGTGCGCGAACCCATTTACTCATTTGTATCTGCTCCTAGTGAATGGACCCAAGTTTCTACGGCTCCATTTTTCATTAATTCATTTGCAATATGTTTTGCTTGATCAAAGGTTTTAGCTAAGGCAATCATACAACCACCACGGCCACTTCCTGTTAGCTTAGCACCTAGTGCACCTTGTTCTAAAGCCACTTGAACCAGTTTATCTAACTTTTCGTTACTGACAGTCAAGTCGGAAAGATGGTGATGTGCTTTAGATAAAATCTTGCCTAGATCAGTGATATTATCTTGTTCAATCGCTTCTTTTGCCTGATACGTCAATTTTCCAAGCGAACTGAGTAGATGTTTTGTTTTTCTTCTAGATTTCTTTAGCAAATTCGCAACATCTTGAACGGCTTCTCTAGTTTGACCTTTTAAACCAGTGTCTGCCGCAATGAGATATCCTGTTAAATGAAGATCAAATCGTTCGGGAAGTTTGGACTTCATATAAAATAGAGGTTGATTGCCACTTGTGACACGTGCATCGAGCCCACTTGGGTTCCCGTGAGCGATTTTTTCTGAGATACCAATGTAATGAAGCAGCACATCGTATTCTAGTGGCTGTTCAAAAAAGTTGAACAATGCTCGAACGAGGGCTGAAGCAACAGCTGCACTAGATCCCATACCGCGTTCAGCAGGAATCAGACTGGAAATGGTAATCTGCATACCAGAGGGCTCGTAACCTAAATCTTCGCAAATAGCTTCGATCGTTTTCGTTAAATTGTTTAGTGATTCAGGAGCATTAGAAATGGACCCCTCATAGTAATTCGAGCGGATCTGGCTGTGTCCTTGAATGGCTTCAATGGTGACTTCAACATGAGCCGCCGGGAAAGGGAGCGCAATCGCAGGGTTATTATACACTACGGAATGCTCTCCAATTAATATAATCTTTCCGTGAGCCGTTCCAATGGCCTGATCGGAGAGAGTTTTCATCCTGTCAACTCCTCGTTGATACTGTTATCTATAATCTTACCTTACTCTGTCATTCCTGTATTACAATCGTACTATACTTGACTGTTAGACTCCACTATATCGTATCAATATTAATTTAAAAATACATAAAGAAAGCTTTCATAATCAAAGAGCTCTATTTCACATGAGATTTTTCAAGGATAAAAGCAGGCGTTCAAAAAAGCGTTTAGAATTTAGATAGTCAAAATCTGTTTATTTTGGTAAACTTGAACACGACTAAAGACTAAGAGAAGCGGAGGTTTATACCGCATGCAAGAATCCGACACATTTTATATTATTGATAGAGATGAATGGAAAGAACTGAATGAACATACTAGGCTGACCCTGACTGATGAGGAACTAGAATCGTTGAGGTCGCTGAATGACCGGATTTCAATGAAAGATGTTAAAGAAATTTATGTACCTATCTTGCAGATATTGCATACGCACATCAAGCACTATGACGAACGTCAGCGTGAAATGAAAACGTTATTGAATCAGCCAGCTAGAAAAGATCCTTACATTATAGGGATCGCAGGAAGTGTGGCTGTTGGAAAAAGTACTTTGGCGAGACTCCTTCAGATGATGATGGACCGAGCATATCCTGATAGAAAAGTGGATTTGATTACAACGGACGGCTTTTTGTATCCTAATGAAACTCTACAAGAAAAAGATATTTTGAACCGTAAAGGATTTCCAGAAAGTTACGATATGCAACGTTTGATTCGCTTTATGGGAGACGTGAAAAGTGGGCACCGAGATATTGAAGTTCCCGTGTATTCACATAAATTCTATGACATTATTCCGGATAAATACGCCGTGATTGATCAGCCAGATATTTTGATAGTAGAAGGGATCAATGTTTTACAACTACCGGCAAATGAGAAAATTTTTGTCAGTGACTTTTTTGATTTCAGTTTCTATGTAGATGCTGAACCAGAACGAATCGAAAAATGGTATCTAGAACGATTTGGCTTACTGTTGGATACAGCTTTTCAAGATCCGACCAACTATTACTATGAACTTGCAACTGGAAATAGAGAAGAAGCATTTGATACAGCACGTAAAGTCTGGAAAGCGGTCAATCTGACAAACCTAGAAGAGTATATTCTTCCGACAAGATTCAGAGCAGATATGATTGTCCATAAAACGACAGATCACTTTATAGATCAGCTTTTACTAAAAAAACACTAGTATTTAAAAGAGTTAGCAGATTCGGTAAACTAAAGAAGTGGGTGCAGAATGGCAAAAATCAAAATTTTTGTTCAAACCGTTTTGAATTTCCTAGCGTTGAATTTATTGTTAAATCCGATAATGAACACACTGTTACCCATTAGTGCAGTAAGTGGAATGTTACTCATTGGCTCATATGCCTTATCCATTTTTTTGATAGAGTCAAAATGAGGATGCAGTTTCGAGTTGCAAACAATATTTAAATGAATTCCTATTTGCGAGAAAGATACTGAAAGGAGGTTTTATCATCTTTTATACATTTGATATCTTTTCGATTATACTCATATTAATTTTTTATGTTGGTATCCCAGCAGTCGTAATCTATTTTATACTGATGTGCCGTAAGATGGTTATGTTGACTGAAGAAAAAAATAATAAGTTAGAACGTATTGCTAGTGTACTTACAGATATGCGAGATTTTAAGTCAGTGGATAGATAAGAGTTAACTTAATAAAAGCCGGTTAAAAAGTAGTGGATATGGGCTACTTTTCAACCGGCTTTATTTGTATATTTAGATGGATCGACTGAATTGCTCAATCCAATCAATCAGACAGTGAACATTTTGTTCTAAATCATTCAATCTGATATGTTCATTTGAAGAATGAACATTGCTTCCGGAATAACTACAACCTAAAGCGACTATGGGAATGTTCAAACGTTCTCCAAAGAGCGCCATAGGACCGCCACCAGCAAAGTTTGGCATCAGTTGGTAATTGTCTTCTCCGTATATCTTTCTAACACTGTCAATAAGACGGGAGACATAAGGACTAGATAGATCAGATCGATAAGCTATTTCAGAATGTACATTTTTAATCACGACATTCTCAAAGTCATGTTCTTTTAAATGAGTTTCAATTAACTGAATAAGTCTATCTGGGCTTTGTTTAGGAACGAAACGACAATCAATTCTGGCAGATGCACTAGCTGGTATACTGTTGTTGCTGGATTGATCACCCACTTTGATTTGACTGATATTCAAGGTAGGTTCGCTGATCAAAGTTTTCTGGTAATTCCCTTCAATCAAAGACGCATACAGCTTTAAACTATCGCTGAACTTTTCAACGTCAAAATCTAGTTGTTCAATCATTTCAACTAAGTAATCATCAAGAGGTTCAATGTCATCGTGGAATCCATTTATCGTAATATCATTTTTATGATTTTTAAGACTAGCAAGGCATTGGACTAATTGCCAGCCTGCATTTTGGATAATACCTGCATAAGAAGAATGAATAGCTTGTTGTGCTGTATGTACTTCCAAGTCGAAGGAGAGAATACCTTTCACTCCGCAACTGATTTCTAACTGTTCGTTTTCATTTTTCCATCCACATTCCCACAAAGAAACATCCGCTTTGAGTCGTTCTTGATACTTCTCAATGTAATGCTTTAAATTGGGACTGCCAATTTCTTCTTCTCCCTCTATGAAAAAAACAATATTACAGGGTAAACCACCAGTATTTTGGAAATGATCTATCATCATAAGTCGAGCAATAATCTCCCCTTTACAATCACTTGCACCGCGACAGAATAATTTTTGATCTTTAATAGTAGGTTCAAAAGGTACAGTGGTCCATGCTTGAGCATCTCCAATGGGTTGAACATCATAGTGATTGTAAATCAAAAGTGTTTGATCTGAATTTCCGTAAAATTTAGTCATAACGACAGGGGAATCTCCAAAGTCATTCCAGACTTCGATTTCTTGAGCGTGCATACGATTAAATGCTGCTTTCAACCAAGTAATGGATTCTTGAATTCCAGTCTTTTCGATTGAAACAGAGGGGATTCTAAGAAACTCACTATACTGTAGAAGATTTTCTTGTGTAATGTTAGGGGATATCAATCATTTTCCTTCTTTCTTTAAAAGTCATTTGATAGATTACAGTGTCTCCATTAATTATAGCGTTTATTCTCCTGATTTGTTGATTATTCAATATACAAAAAAGCACAGACAATGATATCTGTGCTTTGCAATCTAATAAATTGACTGTCTATAAGGTTTTTAGATTTTACGAAGTAGCTTTAGGTAAATGACAACCTGATTTTATCTTGCAATTTTTACCCATAGATACACAAATGGTGAAAAAATAAACATCCCTGATAACGTTCCATTCAATATAAACTTGCTGTCGTTTTCTAAATCTGCTATCACACTTTCAAGATAGGAAAATGCCCATATACATGACGATAGATATACAAAAAACGTCAGTCTAAGCCAGTTCTCGAAAAAACTTCCAACAATAAACATATAAATAAAAGCATGTATCAAAAATAGAAAACACCCGAAGAAAAAACCATGTCTTGAGAATTTCATATCTTTTCCATATTGCACAATAAACAGCTCTTTTCAATAATAAACTCATTTAAATAGCTGTCGCAAGCCAACTGTAGCTGAAGCGACAGCACCTACAGTTTTACTAAGAAAAACCGAAAAGTAATGTTATCGTAACTTTCCTTTTTAGCTATATGTTTACTGTAACAAATGAAAGGAAGTTCTCAAAATAACACGACAAACTTTTGAGATTTTTTAAACGGGAAGCTTATAATTTATTCCCTTGCATATAGAATTGTGCTTCTTCGTAGTGATATTTGATGACGGAATAATCAAAAGGATGTCCGTTGTTTAAGTAATAAATGGATTCAATATCAATAGAAGGGTCTTGAGGTTTCAAATCAAGGTAACCAGCTTGCTCTTCATTCAATTTTCCAATACGCATAAAAAAATCAGAAAAGTTGATATCGATTTTCAAATCATTTGTTAAATAGCTGAACACAGAGTTTTGAACGATGTCTTCATTCAAATAAGGAACGTACGATTTATTATAGTATGACTCCTCAACACATAGCGGACGAGACTCGATCTGACGGATTCTTTTAAGATAGTAGACGGTTTCGTTTTCTTTTAATTTCAATACTTCCACAATGTTTTCATCGGGTTCGATTTCCTTTAATTCAATGACATCAGAAGTTAAGTTAAATTCTTTTAGTATCCCTTGAAATCCATGCACGTCTGTTAAATTGACATACCCTTTTCTATGTCGACCGCGGACATAAGTTCCACTGCCTCTCACTTGGTAGACAATACCGTGAGATTCGAGCATTTCAACGGCTTTGATAATCGTATTTTTACTGACTTGGTATTCTTCAGCTAAATCATTCAAAGTAGGGAGCTTATCTCCTTGAGATAAATTATTTTGTTGAATGAACTGATTGATTTGCTGAGCAACCGCTTGGTATTTGTTCACAGCGTACTCTCCTTTTCCTGAGGTGTCCTTAATTTCCAGTATACCATATTTATATTATACGGGTATTGACAAATTGTACGGGTATAATTATAATATTAAAGGTAATGATTATACCCATACAATTTTATATTTTGTAAGCGCTCTTTTAAGAAAGACAGCTATTCAAGCTACTAGGAGGAGAAGACAGGTTATGAAGGAGAACAAGAACCACGAATTAGCAGCAAAAATACTAGAAGAAATTGGTGGAGAAAGTAACGTATCCAATTCAACGCATTGCGCGACAAGATTGCGACTAGTATTGAATGACGAAAACGAAGAAATGGTTAATCGTGTAAAAGGAATTTCTGGTGTTATCGACGTTGTCCGTAAAGGTGGACAATTCCAGATTGTTATTGGAAACTCTGTAGATAAAGTCTACGAAGAGTTTGCCGACCTGTCAGGTACTTCTGAAGGAAATAACAATAATGAAAACCCCAACAAAGAAAAAGAAAGTATTATAAATCGTATTATTGCAACGATGTCTGCAGTTTTTGCCCCATTTGTTTACATTCTAGCAGGCGCAGGGATGATTCAAGGTTCACTGATTATCCTGTCAAGTATCTGGCCATCTATTGTAGATTCAGGAACGTACCAAGTATTCGATGCGATGTCTTGGGCACCATTTACATTTTTACCAATTTTTATTGCCATAACAGCATCCAAGCATTTTAAAACAAATACCTATATTGCTGTTTTTGCCAATGCCGCTTTGGTAGCACCTGGTTTTACAGCTTTAGCTGAACGAGCAGGCGCAGGCGAAGCGATTAACTTTATCGGTATGCCTTTGAGTGAAACCGTTTATACATCAACAGTTATTCCAGCTATTTTACTGGTCTGGTTCCTTTCATACTTGGAACGCTGGATTGAAAAGATTCTTCCAGATGTTGTCACTCGACTATTTACACCATTACTAGCCGTTATCATTGCAGTACCACTGACGATTATGGTTATTGGACCAGTTTCTACAGCCGGTGCAAATGCAGTTGCTGCAGGGTACACTTGGTTATCTCAAACATTCCCACCATTAGCAGGTATTTTAGTCGGTGGATTCTGGCAATTCTTTGTATTGCTAGGCGTTCACTGGGGAATTACACCAGTTGTTTTGGCAAACCATGCACAATACGGAATGGATACATTCCAGGCTTATCAAACAATTGCCGTTGTTGCACAAGTAGGTGCAGCTTTAGCGGTCTTTATTAAAGCGAAAAAACAAGAAGTTAAAAGTGTCAGTCTTTCTGCAACCATTACAGGGATTTTCGGAATCACTGAACCAGCGATTTACGGCGTAAACTTACGCTTCAAAAAACCATTCATAATCGGTATCGTTTCTGGTGCAGTCGGTGCTTTTGTAGCTAGTTTCTTTGATGTTTACTCTTTTGTTTATACAGGGATACCAAGTATGATCACAATCATGAATAACTACAATCCTGACTACCCAGGTTCGTTCTGGGGTGTTTTAATTGGGATTATTATCGCCCTTGTTTTACCAATTATCTTAATTCAAATCTTTGGTTACGGAGATGACGAAGTTGCTCAAACAGAAACAGGGAAACATTCAGATGCAGCTAAAGAAATCAAAAACGATTCTGCGCCAGTTGTAGCAGAGCCTAAAAATGGAACAATCGCAAATGTTTATCCACCAATCAAAGGAACCCTTGTACAATTGTCAGATGTTCCAGACCCAGTATTTGCTTCTGGTGCAATGGGACAAGGGATTGCCATTGAGCCAATGGACCAAAAAGTTTATGCACCATTTGACGGAGAAGTTAAAATGATTGCCAAAACAAAGCATGCGATTGGTCTAACGTCAACGGATGGTGTAGAAGTACTGATTCACATTGGCTTAGAAACGGTTGAATTAGAAGGTGCACCTTACACCGTGCACGTTGAAACAGGACAAAAAGTTTCTCATGGTGATTTACTAATGGAGTTTGATATCAATGCTATTGAACAATCTGGTCGTTCAACAGTGACACCGATCATCGTAACAAATACAAGTGATTTTGAAGAAGTTTCTGTTGCTGAAACAGCTGAAACAGAAGATGCAATCATAAAGGTTAAAAAATAGGAGGAAGTAAAAGATGAATACATTTCCAAAAGATTTTCTATGGGGCGGCGCATTAGCTGCTCACCAATTTGAAGGAGGATGGAACCAAGACGGTAAAGGACCAAGTGTTATCGATGTTGTAACCGTTGGAGGACCTAAAAAAGCCCGTCGCATCACAGAGACGGTTGAACCTGATGAGTTTTATCCGAACCACGAAGCGATTGATTTTTATAACCGTTACAAAGAGGACGTTCAATTGTTCGCTGAGATGGGCTTGAAAGCTTTACGTACATCTATTGCTTGGTCTCGTATTTTTCCTAAAGGAGACGAACTTGAGCCAAATGAAGCAGGACTAAAGTTCTATGATGACCTATTCGACGAATTACTGGCAAATGGTATTGAGCCAGTCATTACGTTAACGCACTTTGAAATGCCTTTACACCTTGCTCGTGAATATGGTGGATTCCGTAGTCGTGAAGTGGTTGACCACTTCGTGCGTTTTGCAGAAACTGTACTGGAAAGATATAAAGATAAAGTCACGTATTGGATGACATTTAACGAAATCAATAACCAAATGGACTACAACAATGATTTATTCTTATGGACGAACTCTGGGCTTGTAGCTAAAGAAGGCGAGAACCGTAAAGAATTAATGTACACTGCGGGTCACCACGAATTAATTGCCAGTGCACTAGCCGTTTCAAAAGGAAAAGAAATCAATCCGAATTTCCAGATTGGTGCCATGGTTTCTCATGTACCAGTTTATCCACTAACCTCTAATCCAGATGATGTTATGCTGGCAGAAGAATATATGCGCTTGCGCTACTTTTTCCCAGATGTACATGTTAGAGGAAAATACCCAAATTATACGCTGAAAGAATTTGAGCGTGAAGGGTTGAATATCCCGATTCTTGAAGGCGACAAGGAAATTCTGGAAGAAGGTAAAGTAGATTATTTAGGCTTCAGCTACTATATGTCTACAGCAGTAGATAGCACGAAAGATACTTCTAACCTAGGTGAATCTGCGGTTCACGGATCACTAGCACACGATATTGAAAATCCATATATCAAATCCAGCGATTGGGGATGGGGAATTGATCCAGTTGGCTTACGTTACACACTGAACCGTCTATGGGATAGATACCAAATTCCATTGTTCATTGTAGAAAACGGATTTGGCGCAGTGGATACAGTGGAAGAAGATGGTAGTATCCATGATGATGAACGTATTTCATATATGCGTGAGCACATCAAAGAAATGGAAAAAGCGGTAAACTATGATGGTGTTGAACTGATGGGCTACACACCATGGGGCGTTATCGATATCGTTTCCTTTACTACAGGTGAAATGAAGAAACGTTACGGCATGATTCACGTAGACCGTGACAACGAAGGTAAAGGAACAATGGAACGTAGCAAAAAAGATTCATTCAACTGGTTCAAGCAAGTGATTGAATCAAATGGTGCAGAACTATAAGCTAGTCGTTCAAAAATAAGAAAAGTAAAAAACCTTATCGTCATCCAAAGTGGGTGACGATAAGGTTTTTTGAGTCGCTAGACAAGGTTCTTTTATTTACTTAGTTCTTGTTTGATCTTTTAAATCATCTGATTCTAGAGTACGATTAATTAATATGCGTATGCTTGAAGGCATCTGAGTATTTTAATCCAAATCCAAAAGTTCTATCCAAAAAGATATGAATAAATAATATCAAAGAACTATAAATCAAAGGATTCACTTGAAAATACAAGCCTAAAGTGAGAAGCAGACAAGGAATGATTAAATTATGCGCTGAATTGTATATGATGGCTCCGACTTTATTGTCTTTTATATAACCGACCATTGATAAATCAATTAAAAAGAAAAAGAGTAGAAGTATAGGCACCGAAAAGTGAAAGACGAAAAAGTAAGTGTATATAGCCGCTATTAGTAAAAAAAGTTTTCCGATTTTAAAAGCAATTTCATTTTGTTTTTCCTCCAAGGTCACTGATTTTATCTAGTAAATCAAGAATATCTCTTTCATTATCTCCCGTACTAGCTGTTACAATATGCTGAATCTTTTGAAATATTTGATTGACCTTCGTTAAGGTATCCAAATTTTCGCTGATCAAGTTTACCTGCTTATCAATAAACTGTTTGATATCTTCCTGACACTCTACAGAAGTTTCTCTATTCTTTAATGAAATCATCTGTCGAATATCTTTAAGTGATAACCCCGATTTTTTCAAAGCTAGAATCAATTGAAGGTCTTTTAAATCTTTGATTGTGTAGTGTCTGTAGCCATTTTCATTTCTAACCGGTATTAAGATATTTTGATCCTCATAATATCTGATTTTAGATTTACTAGCCCCGGTAGCGGACGACAATTCTCCTATATTCATGTTATAACTCCTTCCTTTAAATAGACTATAACATTAGACCATACTTTAAGGTCAATCACTATATTTGGATATTTTGAAAAAGTTTACGCAAATAGAGAAAAAACACCTTTATATTCGCGTGAGATACTTCATGATTTCTTTTGAACAAACATAATATTAGATAATCATTTCTTTATATGTCACAATTCAGATAACAAAACTTTTAGGAGGAAGATTATGTCTATTTTTTCATCTGATGTATTTAAAGGGAGACATGCTCTGGTTACAGGAGCGACCGGAGGCATTGGCCGTGAAACAGCGAAGGTATTAGCCGCTATGGGTGCCAACGTTACGATTACGGGTAGAAAAGAACAAGTTTTGAGCGATTTAAAAAAGGAAATCGAAAACGAGTCGCCGAATGCTAAGGTTTTGATGTATGTTGCGGACCTGACAGATGCAATAGACAGAGAAAAATTAGTGTTAGTCGCAGAAGAAACGTTTGGAACGATTTCATTACTGGTAAATTCAGCGGGGATGACCGGCGGAGGCATCTTGGAAGAATTAACGCAAGAAGAGTTGGAGCGCGTGATGCACTTAAACCACACAGTGCCAATTCTCTTAACGCAAAGAATTTATAAAAATATGAAAAAAGACAAAAAAGGCTCCATTGTAAATGTTTCTTCTCTTTCAGGTGTGAGAGGAACGTATGGTGGAACGGCGTACACTGGATCTAAGTTTGCACTGAATGCCTTCACTCAATCCTTTGCACTAGAAGCGATTGAACACAATGTTCGAGTGAACGGAGTTTGCCCAGGATATGTAGATACTGAAATGGGTAGAAATGGTATTCGTTCTAAAGGTGAGCGAGAAGGTCGTAGCTTTGAAGAACAATTCAAGATTGAAAGCGAAAAGTTACCAACTGGACGCATTACCAATACAGATGAAGTAGCGAACACAATCGCTTATTTATTATCAGATGCTGCAGAGAATATTATTGGAGAAAACATTAACCTTTCTGGTGGATCGGTGATGCGTTAATAAGCAAATGATTATTGAACAAGTATAAAAAGATTCTAACCATATAAAAAAGGGCAGAAGTGTATTCTGCTCTTTTTCTATGTAAAGAAATAGGTGAAGTGGAATCTTTAACCCTTTCTAGGAGTCTTTTTCTAGCTGTGTTATACTAATCAAAAATCGATCAACTAGGAGTAATGGAATGAAAGTCGTTATTGTAGGCGCATCTTTTGCAGGAGTAGCTGCTGCTTTAGAAGTGCGAAAAAAACACCCTCATTTAGAAATTATCTTGCTGGAAAAGCAAGCTACTTTAGGATATATTCCAAACGGCCTGCACTTATACTGGGAAAAGAAAATCGAGCATCTAGATGAAGCGCGATTTATCACAAAAGAACAACTTGAAAATCATAAAATCCAGTGCTATTTAGGTGCAACGGTTCAAAAAATCAATACTACTCAAAAAATTATTCACTATGATTATTCAGAACAAGAAGAATTGATTTCCTACGATAAGCTCATTATCGCCACAGGTTCAAGACAACTATCTGAGAAAATTGACGGTAGTGCACATGAAAGTGTGCTGAAATATAAACGGTACGGAGAAGCACAAGCAGCACTTGCTAAAGTGGAAGAGAGCCAGCACGTCACAATTATTGGTGGCGGACAAGTTGGCGTAGAGGCGGCGGATCTACTAAACAAACAGCGAAAACAAGTCACGTTGATTGAAAGTATGGATTATGTTTTATTTAAATATTTAGATGAAGAAATGATTCAACCAATCGAACAGAAAATGTTGGAAAAAGGGGTCAATTTAAAACTAAGACAAACTGTTTCTTCTATAGAAGAAACGGAAGATCAGAAAGTGACGGTTCACCTTGGTGAGGAGTCTGTTACCAGCGATGCGGTTATTATGGGTGTAAACGTTAGACCTAATCTCCATTTTTTAGATGCACAAGTTGAACTGCATATGGATCAGACGATTGCGGTCGACCGTTACCTCAGAACCTCTGTGAAAGATGTCTTTGCAGTAGGCGATTGTATCCAATTAGCCGGTCCGGGAGAAGATATGGTTTATATCCCACTAATCAATAACGCAGTGAGGACAGGTATTGTAGCAGCAGCTAATTTAATGGAGCCAACAGTCACTTTCAATGGATCCTTAAGAACAATCGGCACGTCTATTTTTGGCTACTATATTGCCAGTACCGGTATGACTGAAGCAGAAAGTTTATTTACGAATCAGACAATCGAAACGCGTCGACAAACCGTACGCTTAAACAGTCTACCCAATTCAGATACCGCTACGCTGAAATGGGTTTATAACGCCGACACTCAAGTGCTATTAGGTGCGCAAATGATCTCAACAGCCAATATTTTAGAAAAAATCAACACACTTGCTCTAGCGATTCAAACAAAACAAACGCTAGAAGACTTACAACAAAAAGATTATTTTTTCCATCCTGCTTATTCTCCGATGGTTTCAACAACGAACTTGGTTTCTTGGATGGAAGAAAGGGTTGACGAAGATGAAAGTTGAACACTTCCTTGAAAAAAATGAAGTCAGAGAAATCACGATTTTCAAGCAACTTGTTTTGAACAATGGGATTCTGTCGTACGGTAAGATGCTGGATCACTTGGCCGTTTCAAAAGCGTCTCTTGAAAATGATCTGGAATCCATCACGTCTCGGATTGAAGTTTTCAACGATCAGGTTCAAGTAGAATATGACGGTCAAGAGATCAAGCTGACCATGAGTGATCATATCTCATTGCAGCATATTTACCGAATCTATTTAGACCAGTCGATTAAAATAGAGATCATCAATTTCTTGTTCAAACACCAAGAATTTTCAATCACTCAATTAACCCAACAATTGGCCATTAGCGACTCATCCTTGTTCCGCAAAATCAAAGAACTGAACACGCACCTAAAAGAGTTCGGACTCAAGATTCGCAATGGTCAACTACAAGGAGAAGAACTACAGATCCGCTATTTTTATTTTCAATTCTACTATTATATAGAAGATAAATCAGCCTTGATCAATTTGCGTTCCGATCAGCAAATCACGCAAGCCGTACAATCTGTGGAAAATTTCTTACAAGTGAACGTGGTTCCTGAAAATCGTCAGCGCTTGAACATTTGGCTGATTATCAGCAAATCACGCATCACCAACAAAAATAAAAACTACAAACAACTACGGAAGCAAATGCAACCTTATTTAAAAGACCCCTTGTATCATAAAATACATGTCATGGTCTTGCGCTATTATAGTCGGTATTCAATAGAGGTAGATGAAGAAGAAGCGATGCTTCACTTTGCTTTCTTACTCGCTTTTCCCATTCTGACGGAACATGACTTTCATGAGTATACGCTAATTCGTGACCGGCATGCCCCAATCGCTTCACTGGACACTTATATAGTAGAAACGATTATCATTCATTTCAAGTTTCGCAAACTGCCTTATATGCTAGAACGAGATATGTATTATCATTTAACCCATATTCATACGAGACTCTACTTTTTCCAAGGAGATATTGAAATTTATGAGTACGAGGAAATGTTGGCGAGAGAAAAGCAAGTGGTTGGAAAGAATCTTGTGCCACTGGCTCGAACCTTACTCACGACCAGTACAGATAAATTTATGAGCACAGAAGTGGACGACAATAGTTTGCTTAAGATGGAATTACTCAAGTACATTAGCTTACTGACGCTGATTTCATTTAAGATGGCCACAGTGATCCAGATTGGTATTGATTTGAAAATGGACGGTCTCTACAAAGATACCCTCAGTCAACTGTTGATGCTTAAAATGCGCCCCATTAATGGGATTCAAATTGAAGTGTATCAGCCCGGTAAATCCTACGATCTAATTCTGACAAATGAAAAACCTGCAGAACAAAATTATTACAACGATGCCAAAGTCTATATCCTCTCAGAAATCTTGTCCTCCTTTGATATGGCAAATATCCAAAGAATTATTCAAGAGATGAATACCTAGAGCAAGCACAGCGTCTATCCTGTAGCTTGTTCTTTTTTCAATCTTAAAAATAACATCGAAAAAATTTCTTTTAGACTTCAGAGTGCTATGTGATATATCATTTTAGTATCTTTCTGATAGGTTTTCAATGAAAGCAAGCTGTCAAAAGGAAAACGGTATCTTTGTTGGTACTAAAGCGTTACTGAAATCACAAAATACTTCCAACCGATATTAAAAACTCTCAAAAAATTTAAAAATCCAAAAAAAGCTGACATTTTTAATTGATGAAAAACGGTTACAATAATAAAGTAAAGAAATCGGTTGCAACAATCGATTATAAATAGGAGGATTTAAATTATGACAGAGACTAAGTACATTATGGCCATTGACCAAGGAACAACAAGCTCAAGAGCAATTATTTATGACAAACAATTAAATACAATTGGAAGCTCACAAAAAGAGTTCACACAAATTTTCCCTCAAAGTGGTTGGGTAGAACATAACCCTAACGAAATCTGGAATTCCGTTCAATCCGTTATTGCGGGTGCATTTATTGAATCCGGTGTTAAACCAGAAAATATCGCTGGTATCGGAATCACAAACCAACGTGAAACAACCATCGTTTGGGATAAAGAAACTGGATTACCTATCTATAACGCAGTTGTATGGCAATCTCGCCAATCAGCTCCAATCGCTACAAAACTGCATGAAGAGGGTCATTCAGAAATGATCCACGAAAAAACAGGTTTGATTATTGACTCTTACTTCTCAGCGACTAAGATTCGTTGGATTCTTGATAACGTAGAAGGCGCTCAAGAACGTGCTGAAAAAGGAGAATTACTATTCGGAACGGTTGATACTTGGTTAGTATGGAAATTAACAGGTGGAAAATCATTCGTAACAGATTATTCTAATGCAAGTCGTACCATGCTTTATAACATCCACAAATTAGAGTGGGATCAAGAAATCTTAGATCTACTAAACATTCCAATGGCAATGATGCCAGAAGTTAAATCAAACTCAGAAGTTTATGGTGAAACAGCTAACTATCACTTCTATGGCGCAAACACTCCAATTTCAGGAATGGCCGGAGACCAACAAGCAGCGCTATTCGGTCAAATGGCATTTGAACCTGGAATGGTTAAAAACACGTATGGTACAGGTTCATTTATCGTAATGAATACTGGTGAAAAACCACAACTATCTGAAAACAACTTACTAACAACAATCGGTTACGGTATCAACGGTAAAATCTACTATGCATTAGAAGGAAGTATCTTCGTTGCTGGTTCATCTATCCAATGGTTACGTGACGGACTTAAAATGATTGAAAACTCTGCAGATTCAGAAGCGTTAGCGAAAAATTCTAAGAGTGATAACGAAGTGTTCGTTGTTCCTGCCTTCACTGGATTAGGTGCACCATACTGGGATTCAGATGCACGTGGATCTGTCTTTGGCTTAACGCGTGGTACAACAAAAGAAGACTTTGTTAAAGCGACTTTACAATCTATTGCGTATCAAGCACGTGACGTTATCGACACAATGAACAAAGATGCTGGAATCGATATTCCATTGCTAAAAGTAGATGGTGGAGCAGCGAACAATGACTGGTTAATGCAATTCCAAGCAGATATCTTAGGTACAAAAGTACAACGTGCTCACAACTTGGAAACAACTGCATTAGGTGCAGCTTATCTAGCTGGTTTAGCGGTTGGATTCTGGGAAAGTATGGACGAAATCAAAGATATGTACGAAGAAGGCGGAACATTTGAGCCACAAATGTCAGAAGAAGAACGCCAAAAACTTTACAAAAACTGGAGATTAGCTGTTAAAGCAACTCAAGTATTTAAACCAGAAGCATAGTAGGAAGAGCAGTACAGGAGGAAGAAATTATGGTTTTCTCAATTGAAAGAAGAAAGCAAGACATTAAAGCTTTAAAAGAAGAAACACTAGATGTACTCATTATTGGTGGCGGGATTACAGGTGCGGGGTCTGCTTTGCAGGCCAGTGCTTCCGGTCTTAAAACCGGACTTGTAGAAATGCAGGATTTTGCGGAAGGAACCTCTTCTCGTTCAACAAAACTTGTACACGGTGGCTTACGCTACTTGAAAAACTTCGACGTTGAAGTGGTAGCGGACACGGTACAAGAACGTGCGGTTGTTCAAGGAATTGCACCGCATATTCCAAAAGCGGATCCAATGATTCTACCAATATATGACGAACCAAACTCAACGTTTTCAATGTTTTCATTGAAAGTTGCAATGGATCTATATGATCGCTTAGCGAACGTTACAGGCACGAAATACGCTAACTATACACTAACAAAAGAAGAAGTTCTAGAACGTGAACCACAACTGAAGAGCGAAGGCTTATTAGGTGCTGGTGTATACTTGGACTACCGTAACAACGATGCGCGTTTAGTTATTGAAAATATCAAACGTGCCGCTGAAGACGGTGGACACATGGTTAGTCGGATGAAAGTTGTGAGCATTACCCACGACGAAAACGGCAAAGCAAATGGTGCAAAAGTAGAAGATCTATTAACCGGTGAAACATTCAGCATCAAAGCCCGTGTTGTGATGAATACGACTGGTCCATGGTCAGATACGATTCGTCAGATGGATGACAAGCTAGACGTTGCGCCACAAATGCGTCCTACAAAAGGGGTCCATTTAGTAGTAGACAACGAAAAATTGTTTGTTCCTCAACCAACTTACTTTGACACAGGTAAACAAGACGGCCGTATGGTCTTTGTGATTCCTCGTGAAGAAAAAACGTATTTTGGAACAACCGACACAGACTACAAAGGCGACTTCTCAAATCCACAAGTGGAACAAGAAGATGTGGATTACTTGTTAGAAATCGTGAATGGTCGTTACCCATCAGCGAATATCACACTAGATGATATTGAATCAAGTTGGGCAGGTCTACGTCCACTGATCGCGACAAATGGTGGTTCTGACTATAACGGTTTAAGTAACAAGACCGTTACAGATGAAAGCTTTGACGAAGTGATCTCTATCGTTGAACAATACCAACAAGGTAAAGTGGAACGTTATGAAGTTGCGGACGTACTCAAAAATATCGAAAGCAACAGTCCAGAAGCAGAAGAAAGTCCTTCTAAATTATCTCGCGGAAGCTCACTCGAGACAGATGAAGATGGTTTAGTAACTGTAGCCGGTGGTAAAATCACAGACTACCGTAAAATGGCTCTTGGCGCGATTAAATTGGTTATTGAAATCTTGGATAGAGATTTCGGAAAATCATATGAATTAATCGATTCTGAGAAATATGCAGTATCTGGCGGGGACATCGATCCTCAAAAAGTAGACGAAGCAACAGAAGCTTTAGCAAAAGAAGGTATAGAAAAAGGCTTAAGTGAATCTGAAGCAACTTACTTGGCTAATCTTTATGGATCAAACACGCCTAAAGTTTATGCACTACTTGATGAAGTTGAACAAGTAGAAGGCTTAACGATGGCAGACTCAATCAGTCTACGTTATGCAATGCAAGAAGAAATGGCTTTAACACCAAGTGACTTCTTGATTCGCCGTACCAATCATATGTTGTTTATGCGCGACACATTAGACAGCATTATCGAACCAGTGATCTCTGAAATGGCTCGCTATAATGAATGGTCAGATGAAGCAAGAGCACACTATACAGAAGAATTAGAAAAAGCAATTGCTGAATCTGATTTAAAAACATTAAAGGGAGTCTGAGTTAGATGAGTGGAGATATGTTAACAATTTTTAGTGAATTTTTAGGAACAATGTTTTTGATTTTACTAGGTGATGGTGTAGTAGCTGCCGTTAGTTTGAAAAAAAGTAAAGCTGAAGGCGCTGGATGGGTTGCCATCACAATGGGATGGGGAGCAGCAGTAACCATGGCTGTTTACATTGCAGGGTTTATGGGACCTGCTCACTTGAACCCTGCTGTAACACTAGGTATGGCCATTATTGGAGATTTCGAATGGGCAATGGTAGTACCGTTCATTATCGCTCAAGTAGCTGGAGGTATTGCCGGAGCAGTTCTAGTATGGTTGACTTATCTAGCACACTTCAGAATCACTACTGATCAAGGCGCAATTTTAGGTACATTTGCAACAGGTGCTGAAATCGAAGATACTACAAGCAACATTCTTTCAGAAGTGATCGGTACATTCGTACTTGTATTTGGTCTAATGATGTTTGGACAAAATACCTTTACTGAAGGGTTGAACCCACTTGTTGTTGGGGTACTGATCCTTTCAATTGGTCTTTCACTAGGTGGATCAACAGGATATGCAATCAACCCTGCTCGTGACTTGGGTCCAAGAATTGCACACCAATTCTTGCCAATCGCGAACAAAGGTGGTTCTAACTGGGGATATGCTTGGATCCCAGTTGTCGCTCCAATGATCGGTGCAGTTCTTGCAGGATTGCTTTACTTGGTTATCGTTTAATTTAGTCCCCTTTATGCGCTTCACAAGTGAGTCGAAAGACTCACCTGTGAAGCGTTTTTAATTTGTTTAGAATACATAAAAAAGCTTTAGGGCTATAGTAAAATTTAAAAACTACACGATATAATACATTTGAATTATATAGCATAGATTACGATGCTAGCAGTGAGGAGATCAATAGGGTTGTCGACTTTGTTCAGAATGCAGAAGTAGTCAGTAGATTCAAAGGTTATATCTCATAAGGTAAGAGCTAAAGGTAACAAGTATCCAACTATATAAACAAGAAAGAAGGATAATTTATGAAGTTTGATTCCAAAGAATTTAATAAGCTATTGGACGTGACCTTAATTATCTCGGTTTTATGTATATTAATAGGCTTTTTCCTATGGATGATATTTGTACCTATACCAGATATTGAGTTATCATCTGCTGAAGAGTTGAGAGTAGCTCATCGGGAAGCAGCATTAAACTATCCATTAGGAAGATTTCTTCTGTATGTCGGATGGACTGGGTTAAGCTTATGGGCGGCTGGATTTATAGCAAGATTAGTTCAAAAAATAAAAATGAAAAAGCAAAAAAAATAAGTTTTATTGTATTTGGTGAAATATACTTTATAAAAGTATTCTACAATGATGTACATAGAACTTAACCAGAATAATCTTTGCTATGTATTTCTAGTACGTTGTAAATGATTAAAAGTAATACAAAAACTCTTAGAACATTTCAAGAGCAAATGCAATTCTTGTTAAAAAAAAGATTAGTCAGTATACTGAGAGTAAATGATAAGGAGTGGATAACATGTCAAACTATGAAATTCCAGAAGTATGGGAATGGGAACCAGACGAAAAAAGCAAGACAGGTAACCAGCCTACAGCCGGAAGCCGATTCGAACAAAAACTACCAGTAGGAGATCAACCTCTACAAGTATATTCTCTTGGTACTCCAAATGGCGTAAAAGTAGCGATCATGCTTGAAGAAATAAAAGAAGCCGGCGTTGAAAATGCTGGATATGATTTATATAAAATCAATATCATGAAAGGTGACCAATTCGGAAGTGACTTCGTTAATATCAATCCGAACTCTAAAATTCCAGCAATGATGGATCATTCAGAAAAAGAACCGATTCGTGTATTTGAATCTGTATCAATCTTACTTTATTTAGCTGAAAAATTTGAGACATTCATGCCAACGTCACTTGCTGAGCGCACAGAACTGATGAACTGGTTGTTCTGGCAAACAGGAGCGGCACCATTCTTAGGTGGCGGTTTTGGACATTTCTACAACTATGCACCAACAGCACAAGAATACCCAATCAACCGTTACACAATGGAAGCGAAACGTCAGCTAGATCTTTTAGACAAACGTTTAGCAGACAATGCGTACATCAACGGTGACGAGTATGGAATTGCAGATATGGCAATCTGGCCATGGTATGGTCGTTTAGTTCAAGGCGAACTGTATGGCGAAGCGGACAAATTCTTGAAAGCTGACGAATATACAAACTTAAAAGCATGGGCAGACAAGATTCTTGAAAGACCAGCTGTTAAACGTGCGCTTGAAGTAGAGTACAAAGAAATCTAAAACTAAATATATACATTTAGCCCAAAAACTAGACACTCAAAAAAGGAGTGATTTGGTTTTTGGGTTATTTTTTATTTAATTAGATGAACTGTGTTACTGAAAAGACTGTTTTAACCGATAGTGTAATAGTATGATACAATTTAATATGAAAACGGACTAATTTAAAACATTTTTATTATAACAAAGGAGAATTTATTTAATGAGTTTTTTCAATAGACTGAAAGAGCCAGTCTTTCTTAAAGAGAATAGCAATACTCAAGACCAGCTAACTCTCTTAAAAGAACTAGAACCGTCTCTTAATGCGGAAGGCGTTAAATTATTAAGACAAGATATAAGGAATCTAGAGTATGGAATGATAGGGGAAAAGAGTATAGAATATGAGCTGAAAAATAGCCATATGCCGATGTATATCTTACATGATGTCTATTTAGAAGATGGAGATTTAAGTGTTCAGATTGATTATCTGGTCTTTACAAAGAAGCTATGTTTCGTGATAGAAAGTAAAAATCTATATGGGAATATCGAAATCAATCATGCTGGAGATTTTGTAAGGACAATAGAATTTAAAGGACGTAAAAAGAAAGAAGGCATTTATTCACCAATCACTCAAAATCAGCGTCATATGGATTTGATGAAAAAATTGAGGATAAACAATAGAAACAATTTCTTGACGAAGTTTCTTACAAAAAGAAATTTTGAAGAAGGTACTAAATCCATAGTCGTGCTTTCAAATCCTAAAACTGTATTGAATGCCAGATATGCTAAAAAAGAAGTGAAAGAAAAAGTGATCCGCGCTGATCAACTTGTCAAATACATAACGGATGCTCATAAACAATCTAGTTTGCCCGCGCTGTCTGATAAGAATTTACTGCAGTGGGCAGAATTTTATAAGACATTACATAAGGAAAGCGTAAAGGATTATACTAAGAAGTACGAAGCTTATAAAGTGAATACATATCACCAAAACATCAAGAAAGTCAGTAGTCAAGAGCCTATAGACAAATCTATGCCTAAAGTACAAAGAACAACGCCAGTAAATAATTCAGATTTATATGAAGAATTGAAAACGTATCGTTTAAATAAAAGTCGTGAAGAAAACTTTAAGGCATACACTATTTTACGAATAAGCAGTTAGATGCCTTAGTTGAAAAGATGCCCACAACCAAAGATGGCCTTTTAGCTGTAGAAGGCTTCGGAGAAACTAAAGCCAATAAATACGGGCTTGATATTATAAGAATGATTCGAAAGTACGTTTAAAAAGTAAGTTTTAGTTTCTTATATTAAGTTAACGTTCATTCGGTTGGGTAGATGATCAAAAGTCAGAATTTCCTTGTTCGCTAATTGAATACGGTTTAGCGAGTTTGGAAATATGGGTATTATTCGTGTTTTAGAATGAACTTATTCTTTTTATAAGTGTGATGTACGTATTTTAATAGCTTTTCTCGAAGACAGTCATTTTATAGATGACTGTCTTTTCTTTAATTTTAGAAAGAAAACGGTGAAAAAGTGAAATTATGGTACATAAAAGCGAACAATCGTGATACACTATATAAAATCATGTTGTACCCAGTCGGGAACACATTATACTAGATAAGAAAAATTTAAAAGTAGAGGTGCAGTCTTAGTGAGTGAATCAATTGCGCAACAAGTGGAAAAAATGGCCGTACTGGACTTTGGGAGCCAGTTCAACCAATTAATTACGCGTCGTATTAGAGAGTTTGGCGTCTTCTCAGAGCTTTTACCCCATACGGTTTCAGCACAAGAATTAAAAGATTCAAACGTAAAAGGCATTATTTTCTCTGGTGGACCAATGAGTGTCTATGATGAAGAAGCTTTTTCAATTGATCCAGAGATTTTTGAATTGGGTATTCCGATTTTTGGGATTTGTTACGGGATGCAACTGATGGCGCACAAACTAGGTGGGAAAGTTGAACCGGCTGGTACTCGTGAGTACGGTAAGGCAACTCTTGAAATCAAGAACCGCTCAGCAGAGCTTTTCACAACTCTTGAACAAGAAGAGACCGTTTGGATGAGTCACGGAGACTATGTAACAGAACTTCCAGAGGGATTCGAAACGACAGCGGTGAATCCACATTGTCCAATCGCCGCAATCGAAAACAAGGCAAAGAACTTCCATGCTGTTCAATTTCACCCAGAAGTGCGTCACACAGAGCATGGAAATGAAATCCTACGTAACTTCGCATTTAACGTATGTGGTTTTGAAGGCAACTGGGATATGGGTCAATTTATCGATTTAGAAGTGGATAAGATTCGTGAGCAGGTTGGCGACCGTAAAGTGTTGCTTGGGCTTTCAGGTGGGGTAGATTCGAGTGTTACGGGTGTGCTGCTGAACAAAGCGATTGGTGACCAGCTAGTATGTATCTTTGTGGATCACGGCTTGTTGCGTAAAGATGAAGGCGATCAAGTGATGGGTAGTCTAGAGAATAAATTTGGACTGAACGTGATTCGAGTGGATGCTAAGGACCGCTTTATGAGCAAATTGGCAGGTGTGAGCGATCCTGAGCAGAAACGTAAAATCATCGGAAATGAATTTATTGAAGTCTTTAATGATGAAGCAACAAAACTAGAAGGCATCGATTTTCTGGCTCAAGGTACATTGTATACAGATGTGATTGAAAGTGGCACAGCGACTGCTCAAACGATCAAATCACACCATAATGTTGGTGGGCTGCCAGAAGATATGCAATTTGAATTGATTGAACCAATGAACACGCTGTTTAAGGATGAAGTGCGTGCGCTTGGAGAAGAGTTAGGTATGCCATCAAGTTTAGTATGGCGTCAACCCTTCCCAGGACCAGGACTTGCGATTCGTGTACTTGGTGAAGTCACAGAAGAAAAACTAGAAGTGGTTCGTGAAAGTGATGCGATCTTGCGTGAAGAAATCGCAAATGCAGGACTTGACCGCGATGTATGGCAATACTTCACTGTCTTACCAGGCTTCAAATCAGTAGGCGTTATGGGAGACGGCAGAACGTATGACTATACAATCGGTATCCGTGCCGTAACGTCAATCGACGGTATGACATCAGACTGGGCAAGAATTCCATTCGACGTACTAGAAAAAATCTCAACAAGAATTGTAAACGAAGTGGATCACATTAACAGAGTAGTGTATGACATTACGAGTAAGCCACCTGCTACAATTGAGTGGGAATAATGTAAAATTGATTTGATAAAGTTTCCTTCTGCATTTTTACTGATGGTTCGGAACTGAAGACCGTATAATTTCAAAATTAAGAGAGTATATTTTATAAAAAATATGCTCTCTTTTTTTGTTTAAATTACTAATACTTAGGGAGGATAGGGTACGTAAATTGAGTATAACCATATAATAGGAAAGTGAGGTTAAAGAACATAAAAAATTCATTTTTAAGTTAAACTATAGGGTAAGATATATTGTTGACGAAACCTTTTTTATTCTCAATACTTATATGAAGTAGATTACAATATAACGTTTACTTTCAAAAACACTTAGGCTTGAGATATAAAATAAGTCAACATTTGAATAACTAATGAGGGCTAAAAAGAACTACTTTTAGATTCTAACTTTTGACTAGAAAAATCCGCTCTTTATTTGATATTATCTAGAACTATCTTTCTACAAAGATAGAAGAGGTATTGGATTGTTCTTAACTTATTTGTGAAATTCACTGTACTCCATATAAGTTTCAAATTCTAATAAAAAATAGAACTTTCTCTATTTACAGACTCTTGATTAAACTTTTCTCTATGGAATTCCAAATCGATTTTTTTGTAATCATTATATGTTTCAAAACTTAATCCGATGTAATATATTAGGGATAAGAAAACAGAAGCATTACCTGCGTAGTTACCAGTTTGAATAGTCCAGTATATATCTTTTCTATCTATAAAAACATTAGCAACTTTCTTATATAAATTAAACTGACTTTCAGTTAAAACAAACCATTCTTTAGACAATATTCGGAGTTGACTAATACTCACCTTTGTTTCTTCCTTATCCCAATCTTCTAAATGTTCATCTTCAATAGCTTTTATTATTCTTCCAATAAAATTACTTAAAATATCTGCTATTCGTACTCCTACAAAATCTTCTGATTCTACACCTTTCACTTTGTTGAAATTAAGTTTTTGAGCTGCTGCCACTGTTTCCTTTTCATTATCAATAAATAATAAAACTGACTTTTGTTTTATATTTAATTCATCTAATAATAGGGAAATTCCTTCAATAGATCTAGAATAATCCCAATGATATTTTTGGTTTGTCTGAATAGTAAGACGGCTATTTTTTAGAATCGTTTTTATTTCTTTAATTGCACGAACTTCTTCAGTCTTTCGAGGAACATCTTTAATATGATTCAGTACTTCATCAAGCAAAGAAAAAATCACATCAATCGCTTGTCTAGAAGTTGCTGTATCGTCAAACAATAATGAAATTAATCTCTTATTTTTGTACTGATTCATAAATTTGATGATAGAATACATGAAATTTTCTCTATTTGCCATTTCATATAATTGAACATCCTTTAGTATTGAATTGATTAGTAGTTCAAATTTGTTCATTATCGATATTTGGATTATAAAATTCATATCTATAATATCAAAAAAATCTGTATATATTGTGATTGCATCCTTATTGAAACTATGAATTCCATATTTAAAATTCTTTTTTTTAATTGTAGTACCTTTAAATTCTTTTTCAAACTGAATACCTAGTAAACTTTTCGTACGTTCTTCGAAAGCAAGGTAATTCTTTAAATAATGGTCAACCTGATGTTCTTTAAAACCTATTGCTACGGATATAAAATTATCAGCTTGCTCATCATTCTCAATATTTAACTCACCTTTTATTTTTTTGTTTTCAGTAAGTTTTCTATCGTGAAAAGCTTCATCATAATAAAAATGGTACTTTTTTTTTCTTTTTACCATGTTATGTCCTCCAATATAATTTTTATCAATAACTATTAATTTGTCTAACAGTTACTATAATAAATATCCATATGTATATAAGCTGAAGTCGGATTTTAAACCGACTTCAGCCATTTAACTATTTTACTCTTGGTTTAGCAATGCTTGTTCTACTATATACTGTAAGTCAAATGCACCTGAAGATTTGTTTGAACAAACAATAATAGATAGATTTTCATTTGGATAATAAACAGAGTGATAATTAACTCCTGGATCATATCCTAACTGAGCGTACTTGATAACTTCTTGATCGTTAACTTTCATAAAACCACCGTAACCATAATAAAAGTCATCTTCTTCATGTACTTGTGGTTTCAATAAAGTGTCTGTCATAGTCTTTGTAAGCAATTGATGATTCATTAATGCTTTCCAGAAGCGTTCCATATCTTCTACAGAAACATAGGCGCCACCGTCTGAACCGCCTTTGGCTGGTATAGAGAAAATATTTGATTTCCACGTTCCATCTTCTTCCTCTACATAACCAGTTGCTACATTAGCCTGCAGCTTATCTAGTGAAAAATACCCTGAATCATTCATTCCGGCAACTTCAAATACATGTTTTTCGACATAATCAGAAAAAATCATACCACTAACTGCCTCGATAATTAATCCTAAAAGTACGTATCCAGTATTATTATAATTAAAGTCACTACCGACTTTGTCGACCATCTTCTCATATTGAAACATCGGTAAAAAATCTTTTAGATTTCTTATATGATACATCGGTCGATCAATCCACAATTCTTCAAAATCATCCATCACGTCTTCATCAAAGTAATCAGGAACACCTGAAGTATGAGTCAGTAAATGATGAACCGTAATACTCGGATCGAAATGCGGAAAATCGATAGAGAGACAATCACGGAGTTTAGTATCAAAAGTCAGTTTACCTTGTTCCACCAACTGACAAATCGAAATAGCTGTAAAGATTTTACATCCTGAAGCAATACCGAACCGGGTATATGCTTTATTAGGGATTTTTTCAGCCATATTAGCATAACCATACTGACGGGAAATGATGCACTCCCCATTTTGGATTACTCTAATATTTCCAAAAAAACCGAGTTCTTCTTGTTTAGCATTTAACTGTTCTACGATTAATTGTGTATTCATTTTTGTTTCCTCCTAATTGTAAGTTACTAGTAAACATAAAAGTAAATTACATTAGGCTTAACCTTTTCACATCATGAAACGAAACATAGTCATCCCCTCCTAATAAGCATAGTATAACAATAGTTTTCTACTTTTGTAAAACGGTTTCTTATTACTCAGTAAGCGGATTGTTCTCGTTTTAAATATAAGAGAATAGTTGACCAATCTATTATAATAGTAGATACTTTTAATCATAAAGAAATAAAAGAAGGAGAGTATAACATGGATAAAGTCAGTGTAACACTATTTTATAACGATAGCTTTCCAAAAAAACATAAAATGTCTAACGAAGAAGCGGTAGACCTAATTCAAACAATCAAAGAAGAAGTACAGGAATTTATCATTAAAGAAGAGACATATAAAACGAAAGATTTAAGTTCAATTTCATTTTCAGATGTGGATTATAATGGGGAGGTACAATCGATTGCAATCCCATTGAAGGAACGGTAAAAGGAGAGCTTACTGATGGAAAACATTGATGTTACTCTAACTTACAAAGATAACTTTCCAGAAGAATATATGATATCTAACGAAGAAGCGGTAGAGCTCATTAATATCATCAAAAAAGGACCTGAGGAGTTTACTATTAAAGGAGACACCTATAGAGTAGTAGAGTTGGGCGGAATCGTATTTCCAGATGTGGATTATGAGGGACAGATGCAGACGATTGGTATTCAATTCTAAGAAGACTCAACACAATAAAGGAGCATCATCATGGATGACATAGTAAATAGTCTACTGTTTTTTTCGCTAATTGGTTCGGGCTTAATCGCAGGGATGTTTTTTGCTTTTTCAAACTTTATCATGAAGGCTTTTTCCAAGGTGTCTCATTCAAATGGGCTGGCTTCTATGCAGGAAATCAATAAGACCGTTTTGAATCCTTGGTTTTTCTTGTTCTTTTTAGGAACAGCTTTAACTAGTTTAGTGCTTGTGTTCTTATTTTTCTTTACTCCGTTGGTCACTTTATGGGGGCTTCTTGGAGCGGCATTTTATTTCTTTGGATGTTTTATGGTTACAGGAACCCGGAATGTACCGCTCAATAATGAACTAGCAAAAGTCGATGCTCAGGATAAGGAAAGCGAAGTATGGAGAAATTATCTTAAAACTTGGACTATATGGAATCACGTTAGAACGCTAAATAGTTTAGTAGCGATGATTTTATTCTTAATCAATCTGTTGTCTTCTATAAATTAAAACAAGTAAGCCCACTTAGGTTCATTAACTTAAATGGGCTTACTTTGCTTAAGGTATAAGCATTAACGCTTCATACGTTTAATCTTCATAGATAAGTTTAACCACAGTTTTACGTAAAGGATAATCGCGACACTGAACAGAATGACCATGGGAATACTAAGGAAAAGAATGCCTCTTGGTAACGTTGCAGAAAGGCTGAATGGAATCAGTATCATTAACATAAAACCATATAAAGTCCAACGGTAGCGTAATTTTTCAAAAAGAGCTATTTTAGATTCGTTATCTGTAAAAATTTCATTTACTTCGTTGTCTTGTGCAGTTTTTTTGAAGTAGCACCATTCACCGTCGAAAATGGTATATGTAGTTACAAGTGTCCAGCCGCTATCTTCAAACAATTGGATATAATCGTCTTTTTCATCTTTTTTTCCGTCAAAATAATCTATACGGTAATCAATATTTTCTTGTTCACTTTGCTCAAAGTGGTATTTTAATCCTTTATATTCAGTAAACTGCCAGCCTTTGAGTGCCATTTCTTTCAAGAATGCTTCTTCTTTTTCGTAGTTATCAACAGTAATAAATTTATAAACAGACTTTTTCATCATTAATCAATCCTCTCAGAATTTTTATAAAGTTCTTCAATACGGTTTTTTTCTAGTAGTAAAAATTTCTTTCCTGTTGGTGTAATTTGATAAATTTTTCGTTTGCCTTCTTCTTTAACAATGTCGATCAGACCATCTTTTTTCAGCTTGGACAAACTACCATATAATGTTCCGGCACCGAAGCTTAGACGGTTATTGGTCAGTTCTTCAACATCTTGCATAATGCCATATCCGTGTCTTTCTTCTTGCAAGGATAGCAGAACGTAAAAGGCCGTTTCTGTCATAGGGTTGTATACTTTGTGTAAATCTTCATCACTCATTTTGTATCGCACCTCGATATACTTTTATTTGAGATTAGTATATCGAGGTGCGATGTAAAAGTCAACAAAAAATAAAAATAAATTGAAACTTTTTTTAGCATAATTACAGCTACGGTGACTAAAAATAATGAGGTGGAAAAAGCAGAAGCAAGCACGTTTAAAGCGTATAATAGAAAATGAACAAAGGGACAGTACAAAAAATGGTCATGTTTCTTTATCCTTTGACCATTTCTATGTAAGCATGAACAGTCTAGTGGTAAAAGAACAAAATACTAATAAAAGAGGTGTTTTTATGAGTAATGAAGAATTCGACGTAGATGAATACGAAAAAGGAGCCGAATATGCTCCGCTACCATTGGAGGGCTTAATATATTATCTTAAACATGGAAGAGAAATAGAATTCAGTTACCAAGGTCAATCCTATTTTATTGACCATAGTCGAAAAGGGCGTACAGTATGGATTGATAAGACTGCAGTAAGTAAAACCTTTGAAAAGAATTTTGAAGATCATTTAAGCGAAATCTTCTTAAAAGGTAAAAGTCTCTCTGATATATTCAGAGATGAAGAAGGATTACTTGAATCTCTTTATTAATTGGAAATAACGGCTCAAAAAAGCCATCAAGTTTAGGACAAACAGTCCTTCATTTGATGGCTTTTAAAGTATCTTATAAGTTTACATAGTAACTATTCCCAAACAGGGATAGAAGAGTTTTGTGTCACTTCCGCGATGATTGCGGCAGTTTCATCTGTTTGATAAGCGTCTACGATTTTTTGGAACACTTCATTGTCGACTTCATCAGGACGAACAACGATTGCATTTGTATAAGGTTCTGATTCTTCATTTACGGGTTCCAAGAAGATGGCATCTTCAGAAGGAATGTATCCTGCATCTACAGCCATTCCAACATTGATCACCGCAGCGGCAGCGTCTGTTAGAGAACGTGCTGTCTGGTTTCCAGCAACTGTTACAATGTCTAGGTTCTGCGGATTTTCTATGATGTCATCAACGATAGGGTAATTGCCTTTTTCAGGATCAACCGTGATCAAACCAGCTGATTGCAAAAGAATCAACGCGCGTCCTTCATTGGATGCGTCATTTGGAATCACGATGGTGTCGCCATCTTGGATATCTTCCACTGAAGTCACTTCTTCAGAATAAATACCTAAAGGATTTAGTGTTGTATCCGCGATAGGGGTCAAATCATTGCCCGTATCTGCATTGAAATCTTCCAGGAATATAACCGTTTGAAATGCATTCAAATCAATATCACCATCTGCTAAAGCCACATTTGGTGTTTGATAGTCAGAAAAGGTAACGATTTCTAAATCAATATCTTGATCAGCCAAGCGGTCTCTAACGTCTTCCCAAGCTTCATTGTTTTCTCCAACGACACCCAGCTTAACGGTTTCTCCGTTACTTCCACACGCTGCCAATAATACTACACCTACAAAACTAAATAATGCCAATACAATCTTTTTCATCTTTTTTCCTCTTTTCAAATTTATAATTTTAGTCAATACAATAAATGTTTTTTTAATGAGCTGTTTTACGAATTAGGATGCGTCCAATCCATTGGGTGAAAAAGACAATTAATATAATAATTAGAGTAGAAACGATGGTCACATCAATTTGATATCGGTTATATCCTCTTGCAATCGCAAGATCTCCAAGACCACCACCCCCAACAACTCCAGCCATGGTTGTCAGTCCAATCAAATTGATGATTGAAACGGCTGATACACGAACAAGAGAAGGGAAGCCTTCTTTTAAATAAACGCCGAAAATAATTTCAAGTGGCGAGGAGCCCATTGATTCTGCGGCTTCCACAATACCAGGATCCACTTCAAGCAAAGCATTTTCCACTTGTCTAGAATAGAATGGAATAATTCCGATAACGATTGGAACGATTGCGGCAGTGGTTCCGATGGTTGTTCCAACGATGATCCGTGTAAAGGGCGCGAGTAGGGCCATCAAAATGATAAACGGAATCGAGCGTCCAGTATTAACGAATTGGTCTGAAACGTTATAAAACTTTGGCCGTTCTAAAATACCTTGTTTGTTTGTGACGACTAAAGTCACCCCGAAAATGATCCCAATTGTTCCGGCGATGACGGCGGCAATCAATGTCATATAGATGGTTTCCCAAGTACTTTCAAGAATACGGTCTTGAATACTCCAAGCGTTAGGTGCGATGCTTTCTAAAAATGCGGCTATCTGATTCATCTCTTTGCTCCTTTTTTATCCTTATAGTATGTGTTTTTCTCTGTTGATCGATACGACTTTTGGTTGATTGTTTAAGCGAATTTGTTCAAGTTGTTGGACTTTTACATCTTGTGATTTCAAATAGTGAATCGCTGATTTTCGTTGTGCGGTTGTTCCACTTAAAGTGACAATCAAGTTTCCGATCGGCGTATCATGAAGAATCTCGATATCTCCATAAAGAATATTTGTGGTCACAGTGAATTTGGAATAGAGACTCGAAATCAATGGACTATTGGTGCTTTCTCCTACAAAAGAGAGACGAACGATTGTGTCTTCTTCACTGATATTCAGTACAGAAGGGTGTTTAGCTAGTTTTGCTAGTGCCTGATCGATATGTGTTGCGGTATTGATAAATTCTTGTGTTAATGGTTCTTTTGGATCAGTAAAAATAGAAACCACATCACCTTGTTCAACAACGGCTCCATTTTCCATCACCGCGACTTTGTTACAAATTTCCTTGATGACTTCCATTTCATGGGTGATGATGACAATGGTTAGTCCAAGTTTTTCATTTAAATCTTTGACGAGTTCCAGAATCGATAGGGTTGTTTTTGGATCTAGTGCACTTGTTGCCTCATCACAAAGCAAAACTTCTGGATCATTTGCCAATGCTCGAGCAATCCCAACACGTTGTTTCTGCCCACCAGAAAGTTGAGAAGGATAGACATCTTGTTTATCAGCCAACCCTACGAGCTCTAGTAATTCTGTTACTTTGCGCTTCTTTTCTTCGGCCGGAAGCTTGCTTGAACGTAAAGCGTACAATACATTTCCTGCCACGGTGCGTGCATTCATCAAGTTAAAATGCTGGAAAATCATTCCGACCTTTTTGCGTGCTGTTCTTAATTCTTTTGGATTCAAATCCAGTAGATTTTGACCATTCACTTGAACCGTTCCGTTAGTAGGTCGCTGAAGTAAGTTGATGGTTCGAACGAGCGTACTTTTTCCAGCTCCTGAGTAACCGACGATTCCGTAAATATCTCCCTGATCAATCTTGAGAGAGACATTTCGAACGGCATGGATAATCTTTTTATCAGATTCAAATTGGACATCGACTTGATTGAGTTCGATCATAATTGTTTCCTCCTAGTAAGTTCTTGACTGATTGTCTATACAAAAAAAGCGCTCGTCCTGACCAGGTAGCGCATAAACCAGTTTTTGGCTTACGGCTACTTGATCAAAGGACGAACGCTATCTTCGTGGTACCACCTTTGTTTGTATTTTTCTCGCGAAAAATACCTCCAAGAGAAAAGGAGACTATTAACTCTCTTTCTCATGCACGTTAACGGGTGCGACCGTGATAGCCTAATCTAATCGTAGACTTGGTATCCCACATTCACTCTCTTGAATCAGGAGTGAGGGGAAGAGACCATATTCAATGTCTTGAGGTAAACCTGCTTTCACCATGCACAGGGTCTCTGTTGTTACCTTAGTTTCATTTACTCATCTCTTCAGTGTTTAAGTTTGTATGGATAAAAAAAGTCCTTGAAAGAAACTCGCTTATTGCGAACTTCCTTCAAGGACGAAAAGTCATCTCGTGTTACCACCTTGATTTACAATGGAATTGCTTCTCATTGTCTCTACCAGTACGACACGTCTCTTTCTTGTGTTTAATACTGTGACACTATAACGGGTGTGACCGTAATAAGCTTATTTTGAAACTCGCCTATTCAACGTTAGTCTGAGCTCGAATCGATCATCCAGACTTTTAAAGACCATTTTCCTATCTTTCCATCTTACCCTTTTTCACCAGACCGGGCTCTCTATGAAGACTTTCGAATAGTACTTATCTTTACGCATTTCGTTTTGTTAGTAGTTGTTGGTCATAACTATAGCAAGAGAGTATATAGTCTGTCAACACATTTTTTAATTTTTATTTAATGGAAAGCTCATAAAGATCAAACCTCTTCAGTTAAGCTGATATGAAGAACAGATACTTCTATAGAGTTAGAATCCTTTTGATTCGTTTCTTTAACTGTCCAGATTTTTCCAACAAGCTTAGTCAGCTGGTCTAATTGTGTAGGGGTTACAACTAACCCTTCAATCTTTCTTTCATAAGCTGTATAATCAGCGTCTTCATCAAATCCAAACTTCATATCCAATAATTTTTTCAAACCATAAAGGGTAAGGTAGCTGATGGCATAACCTTCTTCTACCGCTTCTTTATACAAAGTTTCTTTTCCCATAACGGCTTCATTTAATTCTGTATAATCATAAGAATGATCAACATTTTTGAATTGATTCACGGTGTGATTTTGGATAGCTTGCGCTAACTCTTTTTTCTCAACGCCTTTAGACAAAAGCGTTTCAATCATATAAGCATCCATAAGTGAAATAGTTGGTGTCATTTTAAAACTCCTCAGTAACAAATTATCGTTTTACTCGTTGTTTATTATAACAGGTTTAGAAGTAGGAATACATACACCGGTAAATGGGTTCTCGATTGAATTGTGTATTTAAAATAGCAAAAAGAATTAAAATTTGAAAATGAAAAAGGCATCCATTCATGATCTTTTCATAGACGGAAGCTCTTTTTTCGGTAAAATGTCTATAGAAGATTCATATAATGGAGGATGAAGCATGCAAAATAAAGATAATATGATTTTTGATTTAGATGATACCATTCTGGATTTTAAAAAAGGGGCGCAAGAAGGACTAGAAAAAATTTTAAAACAATATCCGGTCCCAGACGTACGGTTCGGTGAATGGTTGAAAGTATTCAATGCAGTCAATCGTGACGTATGGCGTGAAATTGAAGCAGGTGGTTCGCCCAAAGAATGGCTAGATACTCGGTTCGAAAAAACGTATCAGAAATTTAATATCAAACAAGATGGCGTATATCTGGAAAAAACGTATAGAAGCTTATTAGATGAGAACTTCTACTTGATTGAAGGGGCAGAAGCCTTACTAACCCATTTAAAAGATCAGGGAGTCAGATTAATCGCCGGTACAAATGGACAATCATCTACCCAACGCAAACGACTAAAGGGAACAGGACTTGACCAGATATTTGATAAAGAGATTATTTCAGATGAAATCGGTGTAGCTAAACCTAATCCACTTTTCTTCAAAGAATTGTTCGACCAAAATGAAGAAATTACGCCAGAAAACACTGTAATGATCGGTGATTCCCTCCGTTCTGATATTCAAGGAGCGATCAATGCAGGAATAACCAATATCTGGTTCAACCCTTTGAAACTAGATAACCAGACGAATATCAAACCCGACTATGAAGTGCATTCTTATGAAGCGCTTGAACAGTTACTAGTTGCGGATAGTCTTCAGTACACAAAATGATTGAAAAGGTGTAGACCGCACTCAGACTTTCGAAAAGTGAAGGAGGAATATCGAGATGAAACCAGAACCGAATGAAGATCGTGCCATTTATTTTCTAGCCTTTGGTCCGTTGATTGGAACTGTGCTCGGATTAGTCCTTCATCTATTTTTTCGAGATATTCCACTGATCGTATTTATGAGCATTGGACCCGGAATCGGCTTACTTGCCGGTACAACAGGTTACGCTATCTTCAAAAACAAAGATTAGACATGATGCTGTAAGATAGTAATGCGTTACTAAGAAAACCTACTTAATATGCGAAGGAGATTCTATGAAAAAGGTTAAAGAAAAAGTATTTAATATCGATAACTTGTATATGATTCCTTTGCTTCTCGTTTTTTACTTTGCCAGCGAAGGATATTTAGTGGCTAGAATTATCCAAGCGGTCATTTATACGATCTTGTTTTCTGTTCTATTATATGCCGGTTATCGATTCTTTAAAGCCTTGTATACAGCATTTTCTAGAAAATAAGATGTATGTCAGTGTATGTATGATTTAAAGATTTATAAGTAAACAAATAAACAGTCCTCTCGAATCCATTGATCCGAGAGGGCTGTTTCGTTTTATATACCAGCAAGTGTAGTCAATGTAGCTCCAGCTACTCGGTAAACCGTCCAGTCTTCCATAGGTTCTGCGCCTAGTGATCGATAAAAATCAATACTCGATTGGTTCCAGTCCAAACAAATCCATTCCATACGTCCGCATCCTCGTTCAATAGCGATTTGAGCTAGTCTTTTCAAAAGCCCCTTACCATAACCATGAAAAAAATATACGTCAGCTTATCAATCGAATCAATATCAAGAAAAATCATTAAATAGGACTTAGGTCGGATTTCTAAAATGTGAATCTTAGATACAATTAATACAAGAGTATAAAAGGAGGAATGACGATGAAATTTAAAGTAATAGGTTTATTGATTACGAGCATCAGCTTATTCGCTTGTAGTGAAGTGGAAGATGCCCTAGAATCTGAAGATAAAGCAGAATTTCAAATGGCAACAGGGAAAGAGGTTGGGAATACAAATTTACTACTAATCACTTCGGAAATACATAAAGAGGATAGTCAGCTTGAAGTTCTCGCAGAGGAGGTTGACGAGAGCAAAACATCTTACTTCTATGTAGCAAATGAAAAGGTTTTTGAAGAAAAAATTCAAAATGGGAAATCGTATAAATTAGATATTGAAGGAATTGAAGGCGCTCACACAGTTGACTATAATCCTAAGCTACAGTTTATTCAATATACTGATGATACAGAAGATGGAGAGATCTCTGCCTTCAAACAATTTAGATATAACGTAATAGAATAATAGATAATGAAAGTTATACCCACACTGTGTATAACTATGTGGATAAAACTGTGGAAATAGAATGTTAAAACCCCTGTCGCCCTAGAAAACCTTAATCTAGAGGGCGACAGGGGCTTTTTCTCTTGTTAAAAAGATGTCCACAGGATAGCAATAACGAAGAAAATGATTTCAACTAAAGTAAAGACCAAGAAAGATTTTACAGAAGTAATAAAGGTTTCACTTTTTACTTGCTTTTGATTGAAGAGCTTAACTTGCTGGTGTGCGAAAATCAGTGTTGGATAAATGAGCAACATAATCATTGGTAACCAGCCAAAAAGAATCGGTATAGCCAAAGCGACATAACTTCCATAGGTCAACCAATTGTAGAGTCGGATACTTTTCTCTTTACCAAGATGATAAACGAGGGTGAAACGGTGGTTATCCACATCTTGTTCGAGATCACAGATATTATTCGCTAAAACAATGTTAGAAATCAAAAGCACTTGCGGTAACGAAACAAATACGATGGCAAGGATCATCAGCCAATCTCCAAGTAAGAGGAAAGTGTTGTCTTGAAAGGTCAGGGATAAAATTAGTTCTTCTCTATAATTAACAAAAATGGAGATAAAGATAATCCCAAGTCCAAGTGGTGGACCAGAAAATAATTCACCTAAGGGCATTCTTGATAAGGCAATCGGTCCGTATGTATAGGTGACCGCAATTATTGCAGAAATAATACCAAGTGGTAGCAAGACCAAATCTGTGCGGGCGACAAGAATGAATCCTAATATAAAGTATAGAAGGAGCATACCGAAAATATAGTAGACAACCAGTTTTTCAGGAATATTTTCCCTACCTATGATATTGGATTCTCTTTCCAAAGAGTTCACAGAAGCAGTCTGATAATCAACCAGTACATTAATAGCAGTCGTAGTGAAATCAAGTAGGACAGTTGCAACGAAAAAAATCAGCGTATTTAATAGGTTAAACGAATTAAAATAATAAAGAGTATACAATACACCTATACAGACTGGCAGCATACTGGTAAATTTTGTTCGAATATCAACGAATCGCATAAATTGTGAGATAGACATAATTAAACTCCTTTTAAATAAAAAATGAACATCACTTACAAATTCTTAGTCTTAGACTTTCATCCTTTTCAACGGTATAATGATAACAACTGTTTTACATAAAATATACCATACGGAGTCAAAAAAGAGGAGAGATTCAATTGAAAGAGAAAACGATCATCATAATTGGCGCTGGGTTTTCTGGAGTTTTTACAGCTATGTATCTTTCCCGAAAACTAAGTGGAAACAATCATATCAAGATTAAATTAGTGAATAAAGATCCATATTTTACTTATAAAACCAGACTACATGAGGTCATTGGTGGTCGGATTCGTCCAGAAGAAGCTATACATGATTTGAAAATCTTGTTTAAGCCCTATAATAATGTGGATATTATTGTGGATGAAGTGAAAAGGATTGATGAACGTGAGCAATTTGTGATGACAAAGTCACAAAAAATTTCTTACGAGTATCTCGTTTTAGCAATGGGCGGAGAACCTAATGATTTTGGCATCGAAGGTGTCAGCGAATACGGCTTTACGATGTGGTCTTGGAAAGAAGCGGTTAGAATTCGAAAACATATTTTAACGATGGTCGAACAGGCTGCCAAAGAAACAGATCCTAAAAAGCGTCAGGCGATGCTGCATTTTGTGATCTGCGGCGGAGGTTTAACAGGTATTGAAATCATGGGGGAGCTTATAGAGTGGAAACCTCAGCTAGAAAAAAACTTTGGGTTACAAACAAACGAAATTTCTTTATCTTTAGTCGAAGCCTCTCCGACAATTCTACCGGTATTGCCTGAAAAAGAGTCACAGCGAGTAAAAACTTATTTTGCTGAAAATCAGGTGAACTTAATGACTGAAGCTTCGGTTTCGAAAGTGACCTTTGACTCGGTGGAAATCAGAGATCAAGAACCCCTTCAGACGTATTCATTGATTTGGACAGCTGGTGTGAAAGCTACATCTGACGTTGCAGATTTAGCAGCTGAATTTGGAAAAGCCGGGCGCCTAAAAACGCTTGGTACGATGTCTGCTCAAAATATGGAAAACATCTATGTAGTCGGAGATTTAGTTCATTATGAAGATAAATTGGGCAATCCTTTACCTCAAAATGCTCAAACAGCTGAGCAGACAGCTAAAACAGCAGCGGAGAATATCGCAGCTGAGCTTCTTTTAGAAATGAAGTCGACTCTGCATCAAAATAAACAAAAAGGCACGATTGTTTCAGTCGGAGCAAAATATGGTGTTGGCTATTTAATGGACCTGGTACACATTAAAGGACCGATTGCAGTAACGATGAAACATCTTGTAAATCTAATGACATGGGGACAAATGAAATCTATGTCTAATCTTAGTAAGTATTTGAAACAGGAAATGACTGCTTCGAAAAGTGATCGATACCTATCTTAAATAAAGTTCGATTTAAGAGTATTGCAAGAGAATACGCGTCTTTTAAATGACGATTAAGGCGGAATGAGAGTGAGCATGCACCCGTTATGGGATGAATATCCAGTGTTAAAAGAAGAGTTGAGTGAGACAAAAAAGCTGATTTATAATAAAATTTTTATTCGAAATAAGCAAGTCAATGATGCAGCAAAACATATTTTTGAAGCAAGTGGAAAAATGGTTCGTCCAGCATACGCTTTGTTGTTTTCCCGACTTGGACCAGATAGTCAGGCTGAAAGAGCAAAGGTGGTAGCAGCATCTATCGAAATCTTCCACAATGCTACATTACTGCATGATGATATTGTTGATGAAGGAGCGATTAGAAGAGGTAGTCCGACTATTCAGGCGGCTTACGGGAAGAAAGCGGCCGTATATGCAGGAGATTTCTTACTATCGATTTGTTTTAGAATCACCCATCCTTACCGAATTGAATTAGATGTTCAAGGCATACTGACGCGAGCAATGGAGCGTGTGATTGGAGGAGAACTCCACCAGTTGAATCAATCTTTCAATGAAGAAATCACGATGAGGCGATATCTAACACAAATACGTGGAAAAACAGCAGAACTATTTGCACTGTCCTGCTACGCTGGTGCAATGGAATCCGGAATGTCTGAAAAGGATCAGTGGGTCAGTTACCGTATTGGTGTTCAAGTTGGTATGGCTTTTCAGCTACTGGATGATTTATTAGAATACACTCAAGAAGAATCCTCTTGGGGAAAGTCTTTATTCCAAGATTTGTCTAATGGCGTTTATACGGCTCCGATCCTCTTTGCGATGGAAAAAGATCCAGAGTTTTTCAAAGCTCAGTTTGCTAAAGAATCCTATACACAAGAAGATTTATCGTTGATTCGAAAAGTTTTAACGGAAACGAAAGGGTTAGATGCAGCCCTTAAACTGGCAGAACGATATACAGACAAAGCACTAAAACTCATCCAACAGTTACCTGAAGAAGAAAGTAAAAAAGACATCGAACAATTAACCAGAACCCTACTGTCAAGAGACGTTTAATGGTATGATAAAAAGCATCTTCTAGTAAAATAGGTTCTATAATAAATAACGTTGGTGAGAATTCACCAACGTTATTTTTCTTTGCTTAAATTAGAAAACAAGTGAGTTCTCCTGTAGAATAATAGTCGACCAAAA